>CABMQL010000024.1 GCA_902388735.1 uncultured Eubacteriales bacterium
CTCTCGCGACATGTGCGTGAGAGAAAATACCGCTCAGGCTGCCAGTGTGGAATTTCGGCGCTTCGCACCGAAATTATGCGCGCAGCAGCCTGCAAGTCTTTTGTCGGAAAAATCCAAAGGATTTTTCGGCAGTCACAAACGCCCCCTGCGCAGTCGCGCAGAGGGCGTTGTTTTCTCGGGAAACATTGGCTTGTCAGCCTTTATACAGGGGATACCGCTCCGCCAGCTCTCTGACGGCATCCAGGATGAACGCCCGGTCCGCCGGGTCATTGCGGCAGGCCAGATGGATGCACCGGGCGATGACCTCCATGTCGGCGGGTCCAAAGCCCCGGGTGGTGACGCAGGGCGTGCCTATGCGCACGCCGCTGGTGACCATGGGCTTTTCCGGGTCGCCGGGGATGGCGTTTTTGTTCAGGGTGATGTGCAGCCCGTCCAGCCGCTCCTGTAGGTCCCGGCCGGTAATGCCGTGGCTGCGCAGATCCACCAGCATCAGGTGGTTGTCCGTTCCGCCGGACACCAGGTCAAAGCCGTTATTCTGCATGGCCTTGGCCAGGGCAGCGGCGTTTTCCACCGTCCACCGGGCGTAGTCCCGGAACGCCGGCTCCATAGCTTCCCGGAAGCACACCGCCTTCCCCGCGATGACATGCAGCAGCGGCCCGCCCTGCATGCCGGGGAATACGGCGCTGTTTATCTTTTTGGCCCATTCCCCTTTCGCCAGGATCACCCCGCCCCGAGGCCCCCGGAGGGTCTTGTGGGTGGTGGTGGTCACCACGTCTGCATAGGGCACGGGGCTCTCGTGCTGGCCGCCGGCCACCAGCCCCGCAATGTGGGCCATGTCCACCATCAGCAGCGCCCCGTGGCGGTGGGCGATGTCGGCAAAGGCCTCAAAATCCAGCGCCCGGGGATAGGCCGACGCCCCGGCCACCAGCAGCTTGGGCCGGGCCTGCTTCACGATATCCTCCACCCGGTCATAGTCGATGCGCCCGGTCTGCTGGTCCACCCCGTAGCTGACGGCCCGGTAGAGCTTCCCAGACTGGTTCACCGACGCCCCATGGGTCAGATGTCCCCCACCGGAGAGGTCCATGCCCACAAGGGTGTCCCCCGGCTGCAGCAGGGCCGCGTAGGCCGCCAAATTGGCCTGGGCTCCGGAATGGGGCTGCACGTTGGCATACTCCGCCCCGAACAGCGCCTTGGCCCGGTCAATGGCCAGCCGCTCGATCTCGTCCACATACTCGCACCCGCCGTAATACCGCCGGCCGGGGTATCCCTCGGCGTATTTGTTGGTCAGGCAGCTGCCCACAGCGGCCATTACCGCCGGGGAGGTAATGTTCTCCGAGGCGATGAGCTCGATGTTTTCCTGCTGCCGCCCATACTCCCGCCGCAGCCACGCGCCCACCTCCCCGTCCTCCCGGGCCAGATAGTCCATGCTTTCCTTCAAAAAATCTTCCAAGCTGTTGTCTCTCCTATAGCGTCTTTCCCATTCAATATTTTGCTGCAAACCCCTTGTCGGAAAATTCCAAAGGGATTTCCGGCAGTGTTCATTCCATATGCGGCCGCTCGTCGCCCATGAAGAATACGGCCACCGTGCCCTTGCCCGCGTGGGAGCCGATGATGGTGCCGATGTCGCACTGGACGATCTTGCCCTTCAGGTTCGGGAACTTCTCCTCGATGGCGTCCGTCAGGAGCTTCGCGTCCTCCGGGCAGTCGGAGTTGCAGATATAGCACCGCCCGGCGTAGTCCGCGCCGTTTTGAGCGTGCTGCAGCATGTTCTCCACCGTCACGGCCACAGCCCTTTTCTTGCCACGAACCTTGTCATAGGCGATGATGCGTCCCTCGTCGTTCAGCCGCATGATGGGGCAGATGTTCAGCACCGTGGCCACCATGGCCGCCGCGCCGGACACCCGGCCGGTGCGCCGGAACTGGGTCATGTCGGAGGAGAAGAACTGGTGGTGTACCTTATTGCGGTTTGCCAGCACCCACTGGGCAGTCTCCTCCAGGGATTTCCCCGCGTCCCGCAGGTCGGCAGCCTCGTCCACCAGCAGGCCGTAGCCCGAGGAGGAGCATAGGGAGTCGATGACCTGGATCTTCCGCTCCGGATACTTCTCCCGCAGCGTCTCGGCGGCGATGTAGGCGTTGTTCACCGAGCCGGACTGACCGGAGGTGAAGGCAATGTGCAGCAGGTCGCCCTTTTGCAGCTGCTGCTCGAAAAACTCCACATAGGTAGCCACGTTGATCTGGGAGGTCTGGGGGAGCTTCCCCTCCTGTAAAAACCGGTAAAACCGGGGCAGGGCCTCCGGATCCCGGCCCATGTCGTCCACATACTCCTGCCCGTCCACTACATAGGTATAAAACAGGACGGGGATCTGCCGCTGCACCAGGTGCGCATAGGGGAGGTCAACCGTGGAGCAGCAAGAAAGGGTAAACTGGCTGTTCATTTCCTTCCATCTCCTTTTTCACCAATAATATGCTATATTATTATACCGGAATTCGCCGCATTGTCAATAAAAAAGCCGCCGCCTGCATGGGCGGCGGCTTTTCGGGTCAGGTCGTTTTACTCCGCTTCGTAAACAGCCTTGCAGCCCTTGTAGGTCATATAGCAGTCCAGCTTGGACACCGTCTCAAAGGGGGCGTGCATGCTCAGCACCGGCACACCCGCGTCCAGAGTTGCGATGTTGCGGTTGGCCATATACATGGCCACGGTGCCGCCGCCGCCGGCGTCCACCTTGCCCAGCTCCGAGATGTGCCACAGCACGTCCGCCTCGTCCAGCACCCGGCGCACATAGGCCACCGTCTCCGCCGAGGCGTCCGACGCGCCGGATTTGCCCCGGGCGCCGGTATATTTGCACAGGCCGATGCCGTAGTTGACAAAGGCGGCGTTGCGCTTTTCAAACACCTCCGGGAAGTTGGGGTCATAGGCCGCCGTCACGTCACAGGAGAGGCAGAAGGAATTCTCATAGCACGCCCGCAGAGGCACACCCTGCCCGTCGCACAGGTCGTGCATAAAGGTATCGAAGGCGGCGGACTGCATGCCCGTGACGCCCATGGAGCCGATCTCCTCCTTGTCCGCCAGCATGCACACGGCGGTCTTGGCGGGGCTGGAGAGCTCCAGCATGGCCTGCAGGCCGGCGTAGCCGCACACCCGGTCGTCGTGGCCGTAGGCGCCGATGAGGCTGGCGTCCAGGCCGATGTCCGTGGGCTGGGCCGCAGGCACGGCCTCCAGCTCGGCGGAGGTAAAGTCGTCCTCGGTGATGCCATACTTTTCGTGCAGCTTCTCCAAAATATGCATCTTCACCCGGTCCTTTTCGTCCTCCTCCCCGGTGGGGCAGCTGCCCAGCAGGATGTTCAGGCTCTCCCCGGGCACGGCCTCGTTCAGGGGCTTTTTCCCCTGCTCGCCGCCCAGATGGGGCAGCAGATCCGTGATGACGAACTTGGCCTCGTCCCCCTCGCCCAGCTTCACGGGCACCACAGTGCCGTCCTTCTTGGCCACCACCCCGTGGAGCTCCAGGGGGATGGTCACCCACTGATACTTGCGGATGCCGCCGTAGTAGTGGGTTTTGAAAAAGGCCATCTCGCTGTCCTCGTACAGGGGATTGGGCTTCAGGTCCAGCCGGGGGGAATCGATATGGGCAGCCACGATGTGTGCGCCCTGCGCCAGGCTCTCCCGGCCCATCACCGCCAGCATGACGCTCTTATCCCGGTTCACCCGGTAGATCTTGTCCCCGGCGGCCAGGGCCATGCCCCGCTCATAGGGCTTAAAGCCCGCCTGCCGGGCCAGCTCCACGGTTTTCTGGGCGCACTCCCGCTCGGTTTTTCCCTGCTGCAGGAAGGTCTTATACAGGCCGCAGTAGCGCTCCATGGCCTGCAGCTCCTCCGCCTTGATGCGGTCGTAGCCGTTCTTCCGCTGACTCAGCAGCTTTTCCCGCAGGGCCTTTCTTTCCTCACTCATGGTCAAATACCTCCCAAATCAGATTTCTGAAAAACACCCGGGCCTGGGCCTCAAATTCTCCGGCGCTTTCCGCCCGGTTATACAGCAGCCGCCCGCAGCGGCTCTCATAGTATTCCTCCGGCTGCTGGGCGCCGATGCGCAGCCGGGCATAGTCCTCGGATATGCCGTCCCGGAGCATGATGCGCCGCACCCGCTGCTCCCTGGGCGCCAGCACCGCCACCGTCTCCCGGCAGTGGGCCGCCAGCCCGCTCTCAAAGAGATTGATGGCGTCCAGCCCCACGATCAGCTGCCCCGCCGCCTCCCGGCGGATCACCGGCAGCAGGTGGAAATTCACGATGTCGTTGAGCTTCTGCAGGGCGTCCGGGTCGGAGAAGACGATGCCGCCCAGCTTCTGCCGGTCCAGCTTTCCCCCGTCGAATACCTCGCCGAAGGCCCGGGTAATGTCCCGGCGCATGTCGAAATTCGCAGCCAGCTCCCGGTGGTACACGGCGTCGCAGTCGATGATCCTTCCCCCCAGGGTCTCCAGGGCCCGCAGGGCGCTGGTCTTGCCGCTGCCGGTGCCGCCGGTGATGCCGATGACAAGGTCCGGCAGGCGGTCGGCGTCCACAATGTGAAAGCCCGCCGCCTTCTTCAGCCGGTTGCCCACCGCCAGGCCCAGGCCGGTGTCATCGGGGCACTGGGCGTAGATATGCGTAACATCCGTGCTGTCGAACCGTCGCAGGGCGTCAAAGACCCGGTGGGCCTGCTGGGCGGTGTCCTCCGCCGCCCCCAGGGACTGCAGTGCCCGGCCCGCAAACCGCTGCCGGAACTCCTCAAAGCAGATGACCCCTTCCCCCTCCTGCAGCGCTGCCTGTATAAACGCGGCGCTGCGTTCGGGCCGGCCGGTGACCACCGTCACCGGGGCGTGGGGGGCATAGTGGCGGTATTTCATGCCCGGGGCCCGGGGCGGCTCCCGTCCCGTGACCTTCTGTGTCACGGCCTTGTCCACGGCCACCTCCCCCAGAACGCGCCGCAGCTCCTCCAGGGGCAGGCCGCCGGGGCGCAGCAGCTGCGGGGGCGTCACCGTCAGGTCGATGATGGTGGATTCCACCCCCACCCGGCACGGCCCTCCGTCCACGATGCCGTCTATCTTGCCGTCCATATCCTCCAGCATGTCGGCGGCGCTGGTGGGGCTGGGCCGGCCGGAGGTGTTGCCGCTGGGGGCGGCCACAGGCACCCCCGCCTCCCGGATGATCTCCCGGGTTACGGCGTGGTCCGGGCAGCGGACGCCCACCGTCTCCAGCCCGCCGGTGGTGCGCAGGGGCACGATGGTCTTCCGGGGCAGGATCATAGTCAGCGGCCCCGGCCAGAACTCCCGGGCCAGGCGGTAGGCCGTCTCCGGCACAGCCGCGCAGTACCGCTCCAGCCAGCCGGCCTCCGGCACATGGAGGATCAGCGGGTTATCCTGGGGGCGGCCCTTGGCCTGGAAAATATGCAGCACCGCGTCCTCGTTGAGTGCGTTGGCCCCCAGGCCGTAGACCGTTTCCGTGGGGATGCCCAGCAGTCCCCCCTCCCGGAGGATCCGCGCTGCTTCCTTGATTTCATTTTCCCCGTTTTCGGGGTGAAATACCCTTGTTTTCAAATTGATTTCCTCTTTTTTAAAAAAGGTTTTTCGCCAGTTATCAGAATCCCAGATCTTCCCCCACCAGGATGACTTTGATCCGTCCCGCGGGCTTGCAGAGCCGGGTGGTGACGATCTGGGCGCAGATGCTGTCGGGGCCCTTGCAGTCGGCGCACAGGCCGTTTACGGAGCAGGGGGTCTTCAGCTGGAATCGCTGGGCGTTGATGGGTGCGGCCACTTCCCGGGCCCGGCGCATGGCGCCGTCCAGGTCCCCGGCCACCTTGTTCATGCCCGCCACCACGATCACCTGGGAGGGGCCGAAGCACAGAGCCGCCACCCGGTTGCCGGTGCCGTCGATATTCACCAGCTGGCCGTCGGCAGAGACAGCGTTGCTGCCCATGAGGAAGGTATCGCAGGTGAGGGCCTTTTTCAGCATCTCCTGGCGCTCCTGGGCGTCCTTGGCGGTGTCCCGGTCGATAACGGCCTGGCCCCGCTGGCGCAGGGCATCCTTCACGCCCAGCTCGTCCACGGTGGTAGCGCCGCCCCAGGAAACGACATGCCCCTGGGGGATCAGCTCCAGGATCTTTTCCAGGGCCTCGGCGCGGCCCGAGCAATAGTAGGCTTCAAAATAGCGCTTGTTCAGGGCCTCTGCTACCTTAGGACCGGCCTTATCATACTGCATTTTTCTCTGTGTCAACATCATCGTTTCCTCCTTATCTGATCAGTTGTTGGCTTGCTGTAATAATTTCTCGGCCTGCTGCTGTGCGGTGAGGGCATCAATGATCCCGTCCAGATTTCCGTCCAGCACCGGGCCAAGGGAAAAACTTTTGCTGTCGCCGGGCAGGCGGTGGTCCACCACGATCTTCTCGTGGAACCGGTAGGTGCGGATCCGTTCGGCCCGCTCGGCGCCGCCGATCTGACTCCTGCGCTGGGCCGCCTGGGCGGCGTCCGCCTCCGCCCGCTGCCGGGCGTAAAGCCGGGAGCACAGGATCTTCATGGCTCTGTCCTTGTTTTTATATTGGCTGCGCTCGTCCTGGCACTCCGCCACCAGGCCCGTGGGCAGGTGGGTGATGCGTATGGCGGACTCGGTCTTGTTCACATGCTGGCCCCCGGCGCCGCCGGAGCGGTAGGTGTCAATGCGCAGGTCCTCCGGAGAGATGAAAACCTCCGTCTCCTCCGCCTCGGGCAGCACAGCCACGGTGGCGGTGGAGGTGTGGATGCGCCCGGCGCTCTCCGTTTCCGGCACGCGCTTGACGCAGTGTGTGCCGCCCTCGAACTTCAGCCGGGCATAGACCCCGGCCCCCTCCACGGTGACCGACGCCTCCTTCACGCCCCCCAGCTCCGTGTCGCTGCGGGAGACTACGTCCGCCTGCCAGCCGCATTTGTCCGCGTAGAGCAGGTACATGCGCAGCAGGTCGGCGGCAAACAGGGCGCCCTCCTCGCCGCCGACTCCGGCCCGCAGCTCCAGAACCACACTGCGTCCGTCATCCGGGTCCCTGGGCAGAAGCAGCAGCTTCAGCTCCTGTGTGAGCCGATCCTGCCGCTCCCGGGCCTCCAGCAGCTCCTCCCGGGCCAGGTCCCGCAGCTCCGGGTCGGAGAGCATCCCCTCCGCCTCCCGCTGCATGTCCCGGGCCGCTTCCAGCTCCCGGAAGGCTGTCACCACCGGCGCAAGCTCCTTCTGCTCCCGATTCAAGTCCCGCAGGCGGGCAGGGTCGGCGTACACCTCCGGCTGGGACAGGAGCATTTCCACCTCCTGCAGCCGCAGGGCCGCCCGCTTCAGCTTCTCCTCCATGCTCACAGCCCCAGGGCGTTTTTGGTGTCCTGGATGAACTTATCCCGCCAGAACTCATACCCCGCGTCGTCCGGCCGCAGAGACGCATCCGTCAGGCGCATGCGCTTTAATACGGTGGCCATGTGGGCCAGCACATCGTCGCAGCGATCGGTGCCGCTGCGGGTGACCACGCAGGAGACCTGGGGCAGCTTCCCGGCATTTTGGACCAAAAAGCTCTTGACGGGGCTGGCGCACCGGCCCGCCCAGGCGGGTGTGCCGATGATGACCAAACGATATTCGTTTAAGGGCCGCTCCGTCTGCACGGGCTCAATGGGGCAGAGCTTTTTGCTCATAGCCTCCAGGCCCGAGCGCAGATAGCCCCGGAGCTTGCTGCGGTCCTGGCCGTCCTCGATCTTCACCAGGTCTGCGTTTAGTGCCTGGGCAATCTCGGTCATGGCCTTTTCCGTTCTCCCGGTGCGGGAGTAATATACGCATAAAATGTCGCTCATTGCTGTGCGCTCCTTTCTCATTCCTCCAGCTGCAGACTCAGTTCCTCCCAGCGGGTCATCTGCTCCTGCAGCCGGCGCTCGGTCTCCTGCTTTTTGGCGTAGACCTCCGCCAGCTTGCCTGCGTCGCAGCCCACCCGCTGCATCTCCTCGTCCAGGGCGGCTATCTCCCCCTCCAGCTTGGCGATGGTGCTCTCGCAGATGGTCAGCTGCCGCCGGGCCGCCTGCTGGGATCGATTTCCCTTGGCGGGGCGGGTGTCGCCCTTCTTCTCCCGGACGGGGGCCGGGGCGCTCTCCTGCTTTTCCCTGGCCTTCACAGCCTGGTACTGGGTAAAGCCCATGGGATAGTCTGTAATGGTGCCGTCGGCCAGCTCCCAAATGCGGGTGGCAAAGCGGTTGATAAAGTACCGGTCGTGGCTGACAAACAGCAGCGTGCCGTCAAAGGCCTCCACCGCCTCCTCGATCCACTCCCGGGCGGCGATGTCCAGATGGTTGGTGGGCTCGTCCAAAATCAGAAAGCTGGTCTGCTCGTCCATGAGCATGCACAGCCGCAGGCGGCTCAGCTCCCCGCCGGACAGGGCGGAAACACTCTTGAACACGTCCTCCCCCTGAAACTGGTACTGGGCCAGGCGGTTGCGGGCGCTTTGGGCGGTCATGCCCTTTTTCTCGTAGAGCATGGTGTCCAGCAAACTCCGCTCCGGGTGGTCAAACCGGATGATCTGCGGCAGATACGCCGTGACCACCGCCGGTCCCTGGCGGATAGAGCCGCTGTCCGGCCGCTCCTGGCCCACGATCATGTTCAGCAGCGTGGTCTTCCCGGTGCCGTTTTCGCCCAGCAGGGCAATGCGTTCCCCGGGCTCCACCCGGAGATAGATGTCAGAAAACAGCGTCCTGTCCCCAAAGGCCTTGGTAAGGCCCCGGAGCTGCAATACCTCGTCGCCCCGGAACTCCCGGCTGGCGAACTGGGCGTTCATCTTCTTGGCCTTAGTGGGCTTTTCCGTGGTGCGCATGCGCTCAATGCGCTTTTCCATGGAGAAGGCCCGCTTGTGCAGGGCGTCGTTGCCCATGAAGGCCCACAGGTGCATCTGCTCGGCGGCCTTTTCCAGCTGCTGGATCTTGGCCTGCTCCTTGAGATACTGCTTCATGCGCTCCTGATAGCGCCGCTCCTTTTCCACGGCATAGAAGCTGTAATTCCCGCTGTAAAACTCCGCCTTTCCGTCCAGCACCTCAATGATGCGGGTGACGGTGCGGTCCAGGAAATACCGGTCATGGGAGATGGTCAGCACCGTGCCCCGGAAAGCCCGGATATACTCCTCCAGCCACATGGTGGCCTGCAGGTCCAGGTGGTTGGTGGGCTCGTCCAGCAGCAGGATGTCCGTGTCCTCCAGTATCAGCCGCCCCAGGTTCACCCGGGTCTTTTCCCCGCCGGAGAGCTCGGAAAACAGTCTCTCCCGCATGGCGCCGTCGATGGTCAGGCCGTTTGCCACCTTGTTCACCGCCGTGTCCGTGTCCCAGCCGCCCAGGCCCTCGAACCGGGCGTTAATCTCGCCGTAGCGCTTTAAGGTGGCGGCGCTGCTGTCCCCGGCGGCCATTTTTTCGGCCAGGGCGTCCATCTCCGCCTTCAGCTCCTGCATCCGGGAAAAGGCGGTGCGCAGCACATCCTCCACGGTGTATTCCGCCGGATAGACGGGGATTTGGGAGATGAGCCCCAGCCGCTTGCCGGGGGCAATGAACACCTGCCCCTCGTCATAGTCCAGCTCCCCGGTGAGGATCTTGAACAGCGTGGTCTTTCCCGCGCCGTTGCGGCCCAGGATGCCCACCCGCTCGCCGGTGTCTATCTGAAAGGTCAGTCCATCCAGTATTTTCTTTTCCAGGTCGAAGGACTTCACAAGTCCCGAGACGCCAATGTCGATCATGCTTTTTCCAGTTCCTCAACGATTTTTTCAAAATGCATGGCGTGGGAGGCCTTCACCAGCGCCACAGTCCCGGGGGTAAACTCCCGGTGCAGAGTCTCATAGGCCTGCTCCAGGGTGTCAAAGTGGTAGACATGGCCCTTTGCAGCCTCGGCCAGATAGGCCATCCATCGGCCGATGGCCACCACGCAGTCCAGCTTCAGTTCGTTCAGCAGCAGCCCGATGTCCCCGTGGGCCTTGGGAGACAGGTCCCCCAGATCGCCCATGTCCCCCAGCACGGCCATGCGGCGGGGGCGGTCGGTGGCAGCCAGCAGGCGCAGAGCCGCGGCCATGGCCTGGGGATTGGCGTTGTAGCAGTCGTCGATGATGAGCCGATTCTCGGGCCGGTGGATCAGATGCATCCGGGAGCCCGTGGGGGTGTAGGCCGCCACGCCCCGGATGATTTCGTCCTTAGTAAGGCCCAGGTATTCCCCGATGGCCACACCCATGGCCGCCGAATAGATCATAAACCGCCCCGGGGACGGGATATTCAGCGGATAGCTGTCCTTTCCCGTGGTCACAGTGCAGCTAAGCCCCTCGATGCCGTGCTCACAGATGTCCGTCACCCGGACATCGCAGTTCTCGCTCTCGCCGCAGCGCAGGGTCCGAAAGGGCAGATCCAGGGCGTTCAGCAGCGAGTCGTCCCCGTTGAGCACGGCCAGGCCGCCCGCCTGCAGATTCTCGAATATCTCGCTCTTGGCCCGCAGCACACCCTGACGGGTGCCGTCCAGGTTTCCGATGTGGGCGTCGCCGATGTTGGTGATAACAGCGATGGTGGGCCGCACCATGACGCCCATGCGGCGGATCTCGCCGAAGTGGTCCATGCCCGTCTCGATGACCGCCGCCTGATGCTCTTTTTCCAGCCGCAGGAGGGTCTGGGGCGTGCCCACGAAGTTATTGAAGTTTGCCAGGGTCTTGAGGGTGTGAAAGTGCTGGCTCAGCACCGCCGCCAGCATCTCCTTGGTGGTGGTTTTGCCCGCAGAGCCTGTGACCTGCACCATGGGGATGTCAAACTTGCCCCGGTACCAACCCGCCAGCTTTCCCAGGGCCGCCTCGGTGTCGTCCACAGCAATATAGAACTTGCCGGGCTGCAAATTTTCAGGAATTTCCGCGCACAGGCAGCCCGCTGCGCCTTTCTGCAGGGCCATGTCTATGTAGGCGTGGCCGTCAAACCGCTCGCCCACCAGGGGCACGAACAGATCCCCGGCTAGAATGTCCCGGCTGTCTGTGCTGACGCGCCGGGCGGCATCGCCGTCCTGCAGGAGCCTGCCGCCTGCGGCGGCGGCGATCTCCCGGGCTGTACAGGGGATCCTCATAGCCGTTCCGCCTTTCTCACCCGCAGAGATTCCTCCGCGATCTTCTCACACAGGGTGTCATAGTCCATGCCTGCGGCCGCCGCCTCCTGGGGCACCAGGCTGGTGGGGGTCATGCCCGGCAGGGTGTTCACCTCCAGGCACCAGGCCCGGCCCTGGTCATCCAGGATAAAGTCCGTCCGGGAGTAAACGGCAAGGCCCAGGGCCCTGTGCAGCTTCAGGGCTGCCTGACCCACCTGCTTCCACTCGTCGTCCGTAATGGGCGCGGGGCAGATCTCCTCCGCGCCGCCCTTCTGATACTTGGATTCATAGTCGAAATACGCATTCTTGGGGATGATCTCCACAGCGGGGAGATAGGTGTCGCCCAGAACGGCCACCTGAATTTCCCTGCCCTTGATCTTCTTCTCCACCACCACATGGTTGCCGTATTGGAGCATACGGTGCAGGGTGTCCGCCAGTTCTTCCTTGGTGTCCGGCAGCTCCACGCCGATGGAGCTGCCGCCGTTGACGATCTTCACGGCGCAGGGGACCTCCAGCTTCTCCACCAGGCCGGGGATGTCCGCCTCGGTGTAGCGCACGTCATGCCACGGGGCGGTGCGGATGCCCTCGGCGTCCATAAAGCGCTTGGTGATGGCCTTGTCCATAGCCATGCCGCTGGAAACATAGTTGCTGCCGGTGTAGGGCACGCCCAGCAGGTCCAGTGTGGCCTGGATGCGCCCATCCTCGCCGCAGGAGCCGTGGAGGGCCAGGAACACCAGGTCCGCCATGGCGCACACCTGCAGAACGCCCTGGCCCAGCATGGAGGGACTCTGATCCTTCCGGGAGCGGCGCACCGCCTCCAGGTCCGGCGCATCGGAGGACACCGTATGGTCGGCGCACAGGCCGTCCGGCGCGTCAAAAATATCCTCTATGTTCCCGGTATAGTTCTCCAGGCCCAGGAACATATCCACCAGCACCGCCTTGTGTCCCAGGCGGCGCAGGGCGCGGCAGATGCCGGTGCCGCTGGTGAGTGCCACGTTGCGCTCGGTGCTGAGACCTCCTGCCAAAACAACGATCTTCATAAAGCAAACCTCGATTCTGCCAACCGGCAAGATGATATACCAATAGATAGTATAGTATAGCATACCCCGCGGCGGATTACAACGGATACGCGGGAAGATTTTGGGGCGGAAAATAAAAACCGGGCGCAGCCTGACGCCGCGCCCGGTGGGATCTGATTCATGAATTTTGTCACCGCAGCCACTCGGGCCGGGCGCGTTTCTGTATGCCGGAGGCCATACCCATGGCGGCAAACAGAGTCACGATGGAGGTGCCGCCATAGCTGACAAACGGCAGCGTCAGGCCAATGACGGGCATCACAAACAGGCACATGCCGATGTTGCACACCACCTGAAAGATCAGCATGCCCGCCACGCCTACGCAGATGTACATGTCCATTCTCTGCTGGGCATGGCGCGCGATGAGCACGCAGCGCAGGATGATAGCCGCCAAAAGGGCGATGGTAAACAGGCAGCCCAGCATGCCCAGCTCCTCGCCGATAACGGAGAAGATAAAGTCCGTGTGCCGGGCCGGCAGGCTCCAGGTATCCTTGGCCTGGGTCTGTGTACCGTGGAACAGGCCCTGCCCTGTGAGCTTGCCGCCGCCCAGGGCCAGGAGGCTGCGGGTCTGCTGCCAGCCCACGCCCATGCTGTCCAGGTCGTGGTCAAATAGGGTCATGAACCGCTCCTTCATATAGGGATCGATCTTATCCGTCTCCCATAGGACATAAAAGGCGAAGCTGCCGCCCAGAATACCAATGACGAACCACCGCTTGGCCACCCCCGCCACAAAGCACATGCAGGCAAAGATAAAAATAAACACCAGGGCGCTGCCCATATCGCCGGACACCACAGCGTAGGTCCCCACAATAAGGATCAGGTGTCCGCCCAGCATGGCGACGGAGGGAATGGACTTGAGGTCCCGATTTTCCTGCAGGTATACCAGCTGCCGGGCCAGCACAAGGATGAAGGTGATCTTCACGATCTCCGCCGGCTGCAGGCTCACGGGGATGCCCTCTATACCCAGCCAGGCGCGGTTGCCGCCGGATTCCATGCCCAGCGGGGTCTTCAGCAGCAGGATCAGCACCAGGCTGCCGCCCAGGAGCCACTTCCAATATTTGCTGATCTCCGCCAGGTCCAGCATGCTCATGAGCACATAGGCCACAATGCCCAGGCACAGAGCCGCCAGCTGAACGATAACGTTTTTATAAGAGCCCGTATAGTGGGTGGCGCTGGCGATCATCAGGCAGCCGAAAAGGGTCGTGCCCGTACACAGGGCCAGCAGCACCAGGTCCACCTGACGGAAGCAGCCGATGAAAAAGTCCCATATTTTGCGCAGCATATGGCCAGCCTCCTTTCGTAGGGCGAGGAAAACTAAAAGTGAAAAAGGGAAAGTTTTTAGAAAACGGGGTTTACAGATCGCCGCGGACCGGTCTCGCAGCGACATAGTTTTTCACATGTGCTGCGGTGCAAGCCCGGCGGGCCTTCATAGGACGTACTTCCCCCGCAGGAAACACCACGACAGTATATAGTTTACCACAAGAAGTTTTTTCTGTAAACGCTTCCTTCGCTCTTTTCTTTTGTTTTTTTCCGTGGTATAATAGGTCGATTTGGAACAGAGAGGGTGAGCGCATGGTCTACCGGACAGAAAATACAGCCCAGACAGAGGCCCTGGGGCAGCAGCTGGGCCGCACCCTGGCCCCCGGCAGCGTGGTGGCCTTTCGGGGCGGACTGGGCATGGGCAAGACCGCTTTCACCCGGGGCCTTGCCCGGGGCCTGGGCTGCACAGGCCGGGTCACAAGCCCCACCTTCACCATCGTCAACGAATACCGGGGAAAAATCCCCCTGTTTCACTTTGATATGTACCGGCTGGACAGCTCCGACGCTCTCTTTGACATCGGCTGGGAGGATTATCTGGACCGGGGCGGCGTGTGCGCCGTGGAATGGAGCGAGAACGTGGCCGATGCCATGCCCGAGGGCACGGTGTATGTGACCATCCGGCGCTCTCCGGAGGGCGAAAACGCCCGAATCATCACCATTACGGGAGGCGAAGCACTGTGAAGATCCTGGCACTGGAAACCTCGGCCAAGAGCGTGTCCGTGGCTGTGACAGAGGGGGGAAAGGTGCTGGCCTCCTCCTACCAAAACATCGGCCTGACCCACAGCGTGACATTGATGCCGCTGCTGGACGGGATGCTGCAGAATGCGGGGCTGACCCTTTCGGGCATAGATCTTTTGGCCGTGGCGGCAGGGCCGGGCAGCTTCACAGGCCTGCGCATCGGCGTGTCGGCTCTGAAGGGCCTGGCCTGGGCGGAGGACAAGCCCTGCTGCGGCGTGTCCACCCTGGCGGCCATGGCCCAGAACGGGCGGCTGTTTGAGGGCACGGTCATCTGCGCCATGGATGCCCGGCGCAGCCAGGTGTATAACGCCCTGTTCCGCTGCGAGAGCGGCGAATTGACCCGCCTGTGCCCGGACCGGGCCATCGGCCTGGCGGAGCTGGCGCAGGAACTGAAAGCGGACGAGAACCCCAAGCTGGCCGTGGGCGACGGCGCCCGGCTTTGCTGGGACTATCTGAATAGCCACGGCATCCCCTGCCGCCTGGCGCCGGAAAACGCGCTGTACCAGTCCGCCGTGGGGGTGGCCCTGGCAGCGGAGGACATGGCCCGCCGGGGCGAGACCGTCAGCGGCCGGGATCTGGTCCCCACCTATCTGCGTCTTTCCCAAGCGGAGCGGGAAAGACTGGCCAAGGGGCTGAAGATCACGGTGGATTGATGGCAGGCTTGCCGGTTTTCAGGGCGGATAGAGGCGTCCGCCCGGTACAGAGTCTGCGATATTCCCGCTTTGCTCCCCTTTTCATCATTTCGTTTTAAAATTTTTTATATATACGGAGGATACTTCTATGAGCGCCAAATTCCCCACCCTGCACATTGTGAACCACCCTCTGGTGCAGCACAAGCTGTCGGTGATGCGCGACAAGAACACCAGCGTGAAGGATTTCCGCACCCTGGTGGGTGAGATCGCCATGCTGCTGACCTACGAGGCCACCCGGGACCTGCCCATGACCACCAAGACCATCGAGACCCCCCTGTGCTCTTACGAGGCCCCGGTGCTGGCAGGCAAGAAGATGGCCATCGTCCCCATTCTGCGGGCGGGCCTTGGCTTTGAGGACGGCATTCTGACCCTGGTGCCCTCCGCCCGGGTTGCCCACATCGGCATGTACCGGGACGAGGAGACCCTGGAGCCCCACTTCTACTTCCTGAAGTATCCCAAGGACATCGCCGACCGGGATGTGCTCATCGTTGACCCCATGCTGGCCACCGGCGGCAGCGCCGACATGGCCATCACCAAGATGAAGGAGCTGGGCTGCAAGAACATCAAGCTCATGATCCTGGTGGCCGCTCCCGAGGGCGTGCAGTTCATCTATGACCGCCATCCCGACGTGGAGATCTACTGCGCCGCCCTGGACGACCATCTGAACGAGAACGGCTACATCGTCCCCGGCCTGGGCGACGCCGGCGACCGTATTTTCGGCACAAAGTGATCCTGGCGAAAAATCTTCGTTGTTTCTGCCAAAAGGCTTGCAGCCTGCTGCGCGCATAATTTTGCCGCGGGCGGCAAACTCTGCGAGGCTTTTTTACAGCCAAAAATCCGCAGGCACACCATGCCTGCGGATTTTTTAGTATTTATAGATAAAATCGCAGAATTTCCTGTTGCGTTTTGCGGGGCATTCGTGTAAAATAGAAAATACAATCAAGATTGGTAGCTGTAAGGAAGTGCTTTGCGCACGGGCTGCAACTATCACTCGGCGCTGTGCTTGAGTGTTTCAGATCCTCTCCGGAGGGTTTGGAACATTTTTCTTTATCAGCGGCGAATATAGGGAGAAAGGTCTTGACTCAAAACAGCAACAGCAGAAAACAGCAAGGAGGAAAAAGTATGTATTTAGTCACCAACGGCAGACTTATCACCCGGGATCCCGACGGCAAGGGCTACTATGAGCACGGCGCCGTGGCCTACGAAGGCAGCAGCATCGTGGAGGTGGGCGAGGAGAGCGCCCTGCGGAAAAAGTACGCGGACGCCCAGATCATCGACGCCAAGGGCGGCGTCATCATGCCCGCCTTCATCAACGCCCACACCCATATCTATTCCGCCCTGGCCCGGGGCCTGAGCATCGTGGGCAACAACCCCACCAACTTCTACGAGGTGCTGGACGGCACCTGGTGGGCTATCGACCGCCACCTGATGATGGACGGCACCCGCGCCAGCGCCACCGCCCTGTATATGGACTCCATCAAGCAGGGCGTTACCACCATTTTCGACCACCACGCCTCCTACGGCGAGATCCCCGGCACCCTGCACACCATTGCCGAGGAAAGTAAGCGCCTGGGCCTGCGCTCCTGCCTGTGCTACGAGGTCTCCGACCGGGACGGCGAGGAGAAGTGCCTCCAGGCCATTCAGGAGAATGCCGACTTCATCACCGAGTGCGAGAAGAACAAGGATCCCATGCTGGCCGCCATGTTCGGCGGGCACGCCCTGTTCACCATCTCCGACAAGACCTTTGACCGCATGGTCGCCGCCAACAACGGCCGCACCGGCTACCACATCCACGTGTCCGAGGGCATGAACGATGTGTATGACTCCCTGCAGAACTATGGCCGCCGCCCGGTGCAGCGCCTGCAGGACCACGGCATCCTGGGCGAGAAGACCATCCTGGGCCACTGCATCCATGTGAACACCGCCGAGATGGAGATCATCAAGGAGACCGGCACCATGGTGGTGAATAACCCCGAGAGCAATATGGGCAACGCCATCGGCATCTGCCCGGTGATCCAGCTGTATAAGCGGGGCATCCTCCTGGGCATGGGCACCGATGCCTATACCAACGACATGCTGGAGTCCATCAAGGTGGCCCTGTGCTCCCAGCGCAGCCAGAACTGCCTGCCCAACGTGGGCTGGTGCGAGGTCACGGACATGCTCTTTAAGAACAACGCCAAGATCGGCGAGAAATACTTCCCCGCCACCCTGGGCGTGCTGAAGGCCGGCGCCGCCGCCGACATCATCGTCATGGACTATAAGCCCTTCACCCCCTTCTCCGACGAGAATATCGACGGCCACATGATCTTCGGCATGACCGGCCGCCAGTGCCAGACCACCATCGCAAACGGCAAGGTCCTCATGCAGGATCGTGTCCTGGTGGGCATCGACGAGGAGGCCGAGAACGCCCATATCCTCGAGGCCGCCAAGAAGCTCTGGGGTGACCTGAATCACCGGGTGTATTGATGTTACCGAAGCGCAAGAGCCCGCGATTGCCTAACCACGATTATGCCTGTGGTTGGTATTTTGTGACCATATGTACAAAGGATAAGCGGCACAGTCTTGGTTCTGTCGTAGGGGGCGATGCCCACATCGCCCCGCATGTGGCACTTTCAAATATAGGCTCTGTCGCAGAGATGTATCTCAAGCGCATCCCCGGCATAGACACATATGTTGTTATGCCAAATCATGTGCATTTCGTCGTATCCATTGCCGCGGAGGGCGGGCCGATGTGGGCATCGGCCCCTACGCAAGCATTGGGAAGTCTGGTGCGTTCTTTCAAAACCCTTTCAGCAAAAGCTGTTGGACAAAAACTTTGGCAGCGGGGCTATTACGACCATGTGATCCGCAACGAGGCGGGTTATCTCCGCATTTGGCAATATATGGATGAAAACCTCGTCCGGTGGACGGAGGACGAGTATTATGAAGGGTAGGTAATTCGATGCAGCAAAATGAGAAAATGTTTGAGGAAATTTACCAGGCTTTCCTTCGCACCTATCGAAATCAAGCAACCCGAAAAGATACCGCAAATTATTTATCTTCCGTATACGCCATGTATAAGCCCAGCACATATATGCGCTACTTAGATTCTTTCCTGCATATGATGGATGGCACTCAGTTTGCATCTGTTGTTCCAATCAATTTGTCAGTCTATTTATTGCAGTGTATTGAACGAGATTTTGGCGTATCCGCCCTCCAGCAAGCCATGCTTGCAGAGAAGCAGCACATTCAATATTACTACGATGTATGCGGCTCTGCCTCAAAAGGTTTGCGCACTGCTCTGCAAGCCTTAGCTTCACAACATGATTTGCAGATTGATTTTTCTACGCCGTATTAAATTCTAATTCCATTATAAAGGAGAAATGGTTATGTCTGAAAAAATGTATCCCATTCCTTTTAAGTCTCTCATGAACTGGGTGGTCACCGAGTACGCCATGAGCGGCGAAATTTTCGGCGTCCACAAGGCCTACAAGGCCACCGGCAAGAGCCTGCCCATCTTCGGCGAGCGCATCGAGACTCCCTTCGGTCCCGCCGCCGGCCCCAACAGCCAGCTGGCCCAGAACATCATCGCCGCCTACTTCGCCGGCGCCCGCTTCTTCGAAGTGAAGACCGTGCAGAAGATGGACGGTGCCGACCTGGCCGCCTGCGTGCCCAGGCCCTGCATCCTGGCCAATGACGAGGGTTACAACCAGGAGTGGTCCACGGAGCTCACCGTGCCCCAGGCTATGGACGAGTACATCAAGGCCTGGTGCGCTCTGAAGGTCCTCTCCAAGGTCTACGGCCTGGGCGACCCCAACGGGTTCGTGTTCAACATGTCCGTGGGCTATGACCTGGAGGGCATCAAGGGCGAGAAGGTGGACACCTACCTCAACGGTATGATGGACGCCACCAAGACCGCCATCTTCAGCGAGTGCAAGGCCGTGCTCAAGGAGCTGTTCCCCCAGGAGAGCGACTATATCGACGCCATCTCCCCCTGCGTCTCCCGCAGCGTCACCGTGTCCACCCTCCACGGCTGTCCCCCGGATGAGATCGAGCGCATCGCCTCCTACCTCATTTCCGAGAAGCACCTGCACACCTTCGTCAAGTGCAACCCCACCATCCTGGGCTACGAGACCGCCCGCACCATTCTGGACGGCATGGGCTATGACTACATCGTCTTTGACGATCATCACTTCCGGGAGGACCTCCAGTGGGCCGACGCCGTGCCCATGTTCGAGCGTCTGCAGGCCCTGGCCGATAAAAACGGCCTGGAGTTCGGCCTGAAGCTCTCCAACACCTTCCCCGTGGACACCACCCGGGGCGAGCTGCCCAACGACGAGATGTATATGTCCGGCCGCAGCCTGTTCCCCCTGACCATCGAGATGTGCCACCGGATTTCCCGCCAGTTCAAGGGCAAGATGCGCATTTCCTTCGCCGGCGGTGCGGAATACTTCAACTGCGATAAGCTCTTTGCCGCCGGTATCTGGCCCATCACCGTGGCCACCACCATCCTCAAGCCCGGCGGATACAACCGCCTGCTCCAGATGGTGGAAAAGGTGGAGCCCATGACCTACAAGGCCTTCGACGGCACCGACACCGAAGCCATCTGCGAAATGTCCACCGCCTCCCATACGGACTATCACCATGTCAAGCCCATCAAGCCCCTGCCCAAGCGCAAGAGTGAGAAGAACGTCCCCTGGATCGACTGCTTCAGCGCCCCCTGCAAGGGTGGTTGCCCCATCGAGCAGGACATCCCCGAGTATGTGGAGCTGTGCCGCAAGGGCCTGTATGGCCCCGCCCTGAAGCTCATCACCGAGAAAAACCCCCTGCCCTTCCTCACGGGCACCATCTGCGCACACCGCTGCCAGAACAAGTGCACCCGCAACTTCTATGAGGAGTCCGTGCAGATCCGCGACACCAAGCTGGTAGCAGCTCAGAACGGCTATAACGCCCTGATGGCCTCCATCAAGAAGCCCGCCAAGGTCTCCGGCAAGAAGGCCGCCATCATCGGCGGCGGCCCCACCGGTATCTCCGCGGCCTACTTCCTGGGCCGGGCCGGCATCGAGACCACCATCTTTGAGCGCGAGCAGTGCCTCGGCGGCGTGCCCCGGCATGTGATCCCCTCCTTCCGCGTGGCCAACGAGACCATCGAGAATGACATCGCCCTGATGCAGAAGTACGACGTGGAAGTCAAGTGCGGTGCCCCCGCTCCCTCCGTGGATGAGCTGAAGAAGATGGGCTACACCCACATCCTCTTTGCCGTGGGCGCCTGGAAGCCCGGCAAGCTGGACATCCCCGGTGACGTGGCCGGCGCCATCCAGTGGATGAAGGGCGTGAAGGCCGGCAACATCGCCGTAGCCGGCAATGTTGTGGTCGTGGGCGGCGGCAACACCGCCATGGACGCGGCACGTCTGGCCAAGCGCAGCGGCGCCAAGAACGTGACCCTGGTGTATCGCCGCACCAAGAAGTATATGCCCGCCGACGAGCATGAGCTGGCCCTGGCCCTTCAAGATGGCGTTGCCTTCGCCGAGCTGGCCGCTCCCGTGGCCCAGGCGGACGGCGTACTCAAGTGCGAGCAGATGAAGCTGGGCGAGGCCGATGCCTCCGGCCGCCGCAGCCCCGTGGGCACCGGCGAATTCTTCACCGTGCCCTGCGACCTGGTCATCTCCGCTGTGGGTGAGCAGGTGGACGACGCTCTCATGAGCGCCAACGGCATCGAACTGGATAAGAAGGGCCGTCCCGCCTTCAAGACCAATGTGGAGGGCGTGTACGCCGCCGGTGACGCCACCCGCGGCCCCGCCACCGTGGTGGAGGGCATTGCCGACGCCGCCCGGTTTGCCGAGGAAGTCATCGGCGCGGCCCACACCTATGAGATCCCCGCCGAGGCCTATGTGACCAAGGCCGACGCCATCGCCAAGAAGGGCACTCTGCTCATGAGCAAGGATGCCTGCTGCGAGGGTAAGCGCTGCCTGCAGTGCCATACCGTGTGCGAAAACTGCGTGGACTCCTGCCCCAACCGGGCCAATGTCGCCATCGCCATGGCCGACGGCAGCCATCAGATCGTCCATGTGGACAAAATGTGCAACGAGTGCGGCAACTGCACCCAGTTCTGCCCCTATGCCTCCGAGCCCTGCCACGACAAGTTCACCCTGTTCCAGACCGCGGAGGACATGGTGGATTCCAAGAACGCCGGCGTGCTGTTCCTGGGCGGCGACATGGTTCGCGTGCGCACCTTCGGCGAGCCCAAGGACTATGACCTGTCCAAGGCCAATGACCTGCCCGCCGACCTGGAGAAGCTGATCGTCACCCTCCGTGACAAGTACAGCTACCTGTTTGCCTGATCCCCAAATCAAAAAAGGAGAGAGCCACCCGGCTCTCTCCTTTTCTGTTATCTCACGCCCCGATCAAAAACCGCAGCTGCTGCACGGCCTCCCACACCCGGCGGCGGGCCTCGGCCACGTTCTCCTGGGCCCGGACGATCTGATCCTGCACCATCCAGTCCACGAAAAAGTTGTCGCAGAACATGTCCACAAACCGGGTCAGCCCGTCAAAATTCACCTGGATGTCCACATACATCTGCACGTCCGCCAGCTCCCGGCTGAAGTCCTGCAGCTCCTGCTGGGCGTACTGCATGGCCTGCTGGGCGTCGTCCATTTTGGAGTGCTTGAGCAGGCTGCTGAGAAAGCCGCCGCCCAGCATGTCCCACACGCCCAGGCCCCGGGCGGTCTTCAGGTGGCCCATGGCCTCGTCCAGGGCTTCCAGCGCCCGGTTTCCGGCCTCGATGGCCTCCCGGATCTCGGTGTTTCTGTCCTTCATGGTCGGTCCTTCCTTTCTTTCCCGGCGCAGCCGTTGCCAAACGGCCCGCTCTCTGCTATACTGGTCAAAAATACTGCAAAGGAGAATTTGCTATGTTTTTGGATTTTTCTTCCATTCCTGAGGAGGCCGTCCCCCATTTCAAGGGCGGCGAGGGCCAGGCCCTGGTGCGCAAATTTGAGGACCAGCAGGGGAAAATTCTGATCCTCACCCTGCCCGCAGGCAGCACCATCGGCCATCACGTCCATGATGGCAGCTATGAGGTGATGCACTTCCTCTCCGGGGAGGGCGTATGCACCGACGACGGCGAACCCGTCGCCGTCCGCCCCGGCATGACCCATTACTGCGCCCCGGGCCACAGCCACAGCGTGGTGAACACCGGCACGGAGCCCCTGGTGATCCTGGGCGTGGTGCCCAACGTGATTTAACCACATTTTCGGAGAAAAAGCAATGGTTTCCCGGTAAATGGCGCTGCGGCGGCAGCGGGAAGGTCGGGACACCGAAAAGGGAGGAACGGGCCATGTTTACAGCAGAGCATTTCATTTGGATCGCACTGTGTGCGGCGTTCATCGCCGCCATGACGCTCATCAGCCGCAGAAGAAACTGGTCCCTGCGCCGGGCCGGGTGCGTTATGACCGCCATCTGCATTATCAGCGAGGTCAGCAAGATCATGAGCAATATGCAGGCCAGCCCTTACGGCGGCATGGTCCTGGATCCCCTGTCCCTGCCCTTTCACCTGTGCAGCCTGATGATCTTCGCCGTGGCCTATATCACCTTTGGCCGGGAGGGCCGGGGCAAACAGGCCCTCGTAGATTTCATGGCCGTCATGGGCACCCTGGGCAGCTTCTGCGCCATTATGATCCCCACCAACGGCACGGATTTCACCCAGATCGACGCCTATCAGTGCTTTGTGTACCACGCGGGGCTGCTGTGGTTCAGCCTGTATCTGCTGATTTCCGGCCGGGCCAGGCTGGGCGGCCGGGCCCTGCTGCGGAACCTGGGCCTCCTCACAGGGCTGGCTTTCGGGATGCTCTATGTGAACGGGGCGCTGTCGGCCTACGGGGCGAACTTCATGTACCTGGTGCGGCCGCCCATGGAGGGCCTGCCGTATTTGAATTTAGCGCAGGGCTGGTACGTCTATTTCCTGCGCCTGATGGCCCTGGGCGCGGCGTTGGTGACGCTGTTTCACCTGCCGTTTCTGCTGCACGCGCGCAAAAAGCGGGCAGAGGCCATGCAAAAGGAAACGACCGCCGCGCGATGAAGCGCAGGCCCCCCACATTAAAAAAGGCTTGCCGCCTATAGACAGGTGTTCGTAAAACAGTTAATCCTCCGTATGGCTTAGACCATTCGGAGGATTTGTTTATGTCTAATCTTCAAACTTGCTGGCGGCAAACGGTTTGTCAAAACCGTTTGCGGACGGCAAGTCCACAGGGGATAGCCGCTTTAGCGGCGCAAGGGGGTGTAGCCACCTTGACGGAACGAAGTGACGCAACATTCTCGGTCATGCAGTTTTCTTCTGCTGACGGAGAATGAAGCTCCGCAGGACGCACTACTCTCGACAGAGAGTATAGAAGTGCGCCCTTTAGTTCCTAAAGGGATTTTATCAGTTCGACAAACTGGAATTTATTTCCCTATAATATTCTCCTCCGTGTCATTCCCGTTCAGCGATTTTGAGAATTTAAAATGAAAGTTGTGCATTCCCTCTCTTAAATAAAATCGGTGCGTGTCTTTCCGAAGTTGATTGCAAGCCACTTCAATTTGCATACAGCCAAAATCTTTCGCTATCTGGCAAGCGTTCGCAAGCATTCCTTTTCCTACACCCTGTTTCCTATATGCTTCATCAACAGCAAACTCCATAATCTCCGCAATGCAAGCTGAATGATGTAATTGTTCTTCAAATCTTAGGTTCAAAACGCCTATTACATTATTGTCATATTCACAAACAAGGCAATAATAATGTCTATTGTTTATTTGCTCTTGATATATCAAATAAAATCTGTCAAATGGAAGTTGTTTGCGTTCCATATTACAGATTAAGTGATAGACCTTTTCGCAATCATTTAACGTCGCTTTTCGATACATTCTATATATCCTCCCAAATTCCGATTTGTTGCTCAATTTTCATATTCAAATTATACCATAAAACTTGTGAACAATTCTACCGCAACTTTGGACTATATGAGAAAAGTCCGAACAGTTTTCTGCCCGGACTTCCTCGCTCAATCATAAATCAATTCCGCTTTCACAATCTCCTCTGCCTGTGCCTTGCAAGCGTTCATCTGCCGCACCCATTCCATTTGGTTTTCGGCTTTCAGTTGCTCGGTCACGCCGTTTTGCTCTGCCAACTCCGGCACGATCAGCTCCATGCGGTTTCGTGCCGCTTCGTCAATCTTAGCGCAATACTGTCTTACGTACACCCAGCCATGGGCGGCAAGCCTTTTTTAATTTCACAGCCGCTTTTCCAGGTTCTCCCGGATGGCGGCGATAAATTCCCCGCTGGTGACGGCCCGGGCTGTGACGCCCTCATCCACCAGGCCCACCAGATCCTTGGTCATGGTGCCCTGGTTCAGGGTGTCAAAGCACGCCCCCTCCAGCTGATCCGCGAAATTCTCCAGATCCTTCAGCCCGTCCAGCTGCCCCCGCTTGCGCAGGGCGCCGGTCCAGGCGAAAATGGTGGCCATGGGGTTGGTGGAGGTGGCCTCCCCCTTCAGATGCTTGTAGTAGTGCTTGGTGACGGTGCCGTGGGCGGCCTCGTACTCGGTGGTGCCGTCGGGGGCCACCAGCACGGAGGTCATCATGGCCAGGCTCCCGAAGGCGGTGGACACCATGTCGCTCATCACGTCGCCGTCGTAGTTCTTGCAGGCCCAGATGAACCCGCCCTCGGAGCGGATGACCCGTGCCACGGCGTCGTCGATGAGGGTATAGAAATAGGTGATGCCCAGCTTCTCAAAGTCAGCCTTATAGTGCTCAAATTCCTCCTCAAACACCTTCTTGAACTCGCCGTCATAGACCTTGGCGATGGTGTCCTTGGTGGAGAACCACAGGTCCTGCCTGGTGTCAATGGCGTACTGGAAGCAGGCCCGGGCAAAGGAGCGGATGCTCTTTTCCTTGTTGTGCTGGCCCTGCCACACGGCGGGCCCGTCCACCTTCTGCACGGAGACAGTCTGCTCTGCGCCGCTCTCGCCCTTAAAGGTTAGGAAGCACTCGCCGGGCTCGGTGGTGTACAGGTCCACGCTCTTATACACATCGCCGTAGGCGTGGCGGGCGATGGTGATGGGCTTTTTCCAGTTCTTCACCACCGGATGGATGGAGTCTATGAGGATGGGCGAGCGGAACACCGTGCCGTCCAGGATGGAGCGGATGGTGCCGTTGGGGCTTTTCCACATTTGGGTCAGCTGGGGGTACTCCTCCATTCGCTGCTTGTTGGGGGTAATGGTGGCGCACTTCACCGCCACGCCCAGGCGGCGGGTGGCATTGGCCGCCTCCACCGTCACCCGGTCCTCCGTCTCGTTCCGGTGCAGCAGGCCCAGGTCATAGTATTCCGTCTTCAGGTCCACAAAGGGCTGTATCAGCTGGTCTTTTATCATCCCCCACAGGATGCGGGTCATCTCGTCGCCGTCCATCTCCACCAGGGGCGTGGTCATTTTGATTTTTTCCATGGTCTCACTCCTTATTTCGGGCGGCGTAGTAGTTCATGAGGCAGCCGTCCAGGATGATCTCTTTTTCATCCGCCGTCAGGCCCTTTACATGCAGCAGCAGGTCGTGAACGCTGCCGTCCTTGCAGATGACCTGGGCGGGGATATCCTCCCGGCCCTGCTCCACCGCCTGGCGGATGCCCGGCACAAACACGCAGTCGCCGCTTTCATAGTCAAAGGCCGTGCCCTCATCCAGGGTAAAGGGCAGGATGCCCCAGTTGATGCAGTTGCTGCGGTAGCGCTTGGTGGCGAACTGATAGCAGATGTTGGCAAAGCCCCCCAGCACCTTCTGGCAGGAGGCCGCCTGCTCCCGGGCGGAGCCGTCGCCGGGCTTGTTGGCGAACACGGCGGAGCCGAACTGAGTATTCTTCGCCAGCTCGTCCGCGTCGCCCACCTGAGAAAGCACCTGGCGCAGATGGTCGCTCAACGCGCCCTCCCGCCGGGCCTTCTCCTGCTGGGCCACGGCCTTGGACCGGCCCACATACTCCGGCACCCGGCGGCTGAGGGTAAACTCAGCCAGGCGCAGGGGATTGCTGCGGTAAGAGGAGGTCTCCCCGGAGGGGATGAGCTCGTCGGTGGTGGTCACCGGGTCGTGGATCACCGCCGCCAGCTCCACCAGCAGATTCTCGCTCAGCGTATACATCTTGGGCCAGTCGGTGATATTGGGGCCCATCTGCAGCTCCACCGAGGGATCCGCCTTGCCGAAGCCGTAGTACACCCGGTTTTTATACACGGTGTCGTCAAAGTTATATTCGTGGTGTACCGGCGCGTAGTCCATCTCCGTAGCCGGGGTGATGCGGCCGCCGCTCGCCGCGGTGGCGGCGATGGACCGGGCGTCCATCAGGCACACGCCGGCAAACTGGCCCTCCCCGGGCTTGCTGCCCTCCCGGTTGGGGAAGTTGCGGGTGGTGTGGCGCAGAGAAAGGCCGTTGTTGGCGGGCACATCCCCCGCGCCGAAGCAGGGGCCGCAGAAGCTGGGCTTGATGATGGCGCCGGACTCCAGCAGGTCAGCCGTGGCGCCGATCTTCATCAGCTCCAGGGAAACGGGCACGGAGGTGGGATACACATCGAAGCTGAAGGCCCCGGCCCCGGTGAACTTGCCCCGGATAATGTCCGCCGCCTCGGTGATATTGTCAAACAGGCCGCCGGCGCAGCCGGCGATGACGCCCTGGTCGGCCCACACGCCGCCGTCGTGGATCTTGTCCGTCAGATGCGGATCCGCCTTGGGGAAGCGCCGCCGGGCATCTTCCTCCACACCCTTGAGAATTTCCTCGGCATTGGCCAGGAATTCCTTGATGGTGTATGCGTTGGAGGGGTGGAAGGGCAGGGCGATCATGGGCTCCACCTTATCCAGTTCAATGGTAATGTACTTGTCGTACCACGCTGTATCCCCCGGATGCAGGGGCTTGTAGTCCGCCAGGCGGCCGTGGGTCCTGAAGAAGCCCTCCGTCACCTCATCCGTCTCCCAGATGGAGGAGAGGCAGGTGGTCTCGGTAGTCATTACGTCGATGCCGTTGCGGTAGTCAATGGGCAGATCCTTGATGCCGGGGCCGCAGAACTCCAGCACGCAGTTGTTCACAAATCCCGTCTCAAAGGTGGCCTTCACCAGGGCGATGGCCACATCGTGGGGGCCTACCCCCTTCTTGGGTATCCCGGTGAGGTACACCAGCACCACCTTGGGCATGGGCACATCCCAGGTGTTCCTCAGCAGCTGCTTGGCAAGCTCCGGCCCACCCTCGCCCACGGCCATGGTGCCCAGGGCGCCATAGCGGGTGTGGGAGTCGGAGCCTAAGATCATCTTGCCGCACCCGGCCAGCTCCTCCCGGGCGTAGGAGTGGATAACGCTCTGATTGGCGGGCACATAGATGCCGCCGTATTTTTTCGCGGCGGACAGGCCGAACATGTGGTCGTCCTCGTTGATGGTGCCGCCCACGGCGCACAGGCTGTTGTGGCAGTTGGTCAGGGCATAGGGAATGGGAAATTCCTTCATGCCGGAGGCTCTCGCCTGCTGGATGATGCCCACATAGGTGATGTCGTGGGACACCATGACGTCAAAGCGCACCTGCAGCCGCTCGGGGTCGCCGCTAACGTTGTGGGCCTGCAGGATCTGCCAGGCCATGGTATTTTTCCGGGCCTGCTCCGCCGGGAGCGCGGCGGTATCGCGCAGCCGTCCCTTTTCCAGGAAAACGCTCTTATCAAAGCATTGGATCATGGTACTACCTCCTTGCGCGTGCCAAATCAATAATCGAAGCAAGTATATCACACTTCCCGCCCTTTGTGAATCCCTCCATTTCCACCAAAATCTATCCAAAAATATAAGTCGAGCCCCGCCCCCGGTCACCCGGAGGCGGGGCTGTGTTCCTGCATTTTAAAGGCGGTCCGCAATGGCGTCATAAAAGTCCCGGAGCCGCCGGGGATCGGGTCCGCCGGTCTGCCCCAGATGCACGGTCTTGTTAGTGCCGTGATAGTCGCTGCCGGCGGTGACCAGCAGGGAAAACTTCTCCGCCAGGGCCAGCATGATCTCCCTCTGCCGGGGCGTAAAGGCAGAGTAATAGCACTCCAGCCCCATGAGCCCCGCCGCCCGGAATCGCTCCACCCGGGCCGCGATCTCCTCCTCCGTCAGCTCCCCCGACCCGTCGGCCAGGATGCCGTGGGCCAGCACCGGGATGCCCCCGGAGTGGAGGATGGCGCTTATGGCGTCCTCCGGCAGGAGGGTCGGCTCCGTGTCCCGGTAGCCCGAAAACACCTCGAACCCCTCGTCCTTGGTCTTCACATATCCCTTTTTCAGCAGCATAGCCGCGAAATGCGGCTTGCCGGGGTTTTTCAGCCCCATGAGCTCTGCCCGCTCCTCCGGGGTAAAGGTAAAGCCGTACCTCTCCCGCAGATAGCCGAATCGGTTCTGCATTTTCAGGATGCGGCTGTGGTGGGCATAGGCCACCGTCTCCCGGATGGCGGGCTGGTCCGCATCGAAGCCGTACCCCAGCACATGGTACTTGCCCCGCCCGTCCCGGTGATCGGCCTGCCGCAGGAGGTCTTC
>CABMQL010000025.1 GCA_902388735.1 uncultured Eubacteriales bacterium
CCGACCGCAAAATGTTTGCGGGCGGTATTAACTGCTCGGCGCAGAACGCCTACGCCGAGATGATCGCCGTCCAGCAGCGGTTCGGTCTGCGTGGCAAGGTGGTGGGCTACCACGGCATCCAGAGCTTTCGTGAGGGTGAGGTCACGCCGGAGCAGGCGTTTGCCATCGGCAAAGAAACCGCGCGGCAAATGTGGGGCGACCGGTATCAAGTGCTCGTTACTGTCCATCTGAACACCGACAATGTGCATTGCCACTTTGTGGTGAACCCCGTGTCCTTCAAGGACGGCGCAAAGTTCAAAAACAAAATCGGCGACCACAAGGAGCTGCGTAAAATCTCCGATGAGATCTGTCGAGAACACGAGCTGTCAGTATTGGAAAACAGCGTTTTTTACTCCAATGGCAAGAAAAAAGAATATTGGGTTCACAAGGCCGGCAAGCAGGCCCACCGGGATATGCTGCGCCGGGATGTGGAGGAAGCACTGGCCAAGTGCGGTTCATTCCGTGAAATTGAATATTACCTGAAATGTTTGGGCTATCGCTTTCAGCGGGACTTCCATTATGCCCACCCCTCCGTCATCATCGACGGCTGGCAGCGCCCTATTCGCATTGACAGCCTTGGGCCACAGTTTAGCAGAGAAGCCATCCGGGAGCGGTGCCTTGAAAACCAGCGGAAGCCGGAGCTGTACGGATACGCCTATCCGCAGTGGAAACGGGCGCCGCTGCTGGCTATCGAGTACCATCTGCGGCAGGCGCAGAGGCAAGATACCGTTACGCTGCTGTTCGAGATTTTCATTGAACTGCTGAAAATCTGCACCGGCAGTAACATTGAAAACACCGACCGCCGCCCTTTATCACCGGCCATGCGGGCGGAGGTACGGAAGCTGGATCAATATCTGGAAGAATACAAGCTCCTTTGCGACCACCGTATTGAGTCGCCAAAGGAGCTTTTGTCATTTCAGGAGGGATTGACCGCCCGGATTTCGGCGCTGGAGGAACAGCGCTATGCCCTGCGCCTGAAGCTGCGCCGGGTGAAATCTCCGGGGGAAGAAGCTGCCCTAAAAGAGCGCTGCAAGGAGATCACAAAAGAGATCGCACCCCTGCGGTGGGAGCGGAAAACGGTTCTGCGTATTGCAGAACACATCCCGAAAATGCAAGAACTTCTGGATGCCGAGCTGAAAACCGAAATGGAACACAACCACCTGACGCGAAAGAAAGAGAGGAAGATTGAACGATGAAACAAACCAACATTGCAGTTTCCAAGCTGCGTCCATTTGAAAATAACCCCTATCAGGTCCGGGACGATGCGGAGATGAACACGCTGATCGAAAGCATACAGACGCAAGGTATTCTCTCGCCGCTGATCGTCCGACCGATTGAAAACACCGATGAATATGAAGTGATTAGCGGCCACCGCCGCTTACACGCCGCACAAAAGGCAGGGATTACCGAGGTCCCTGCCTTAATTTGTGCCCTTGACCGGGATGCTGCTGCCATTGCGGTGGTAGACAGTAATCTGCACCGTGAGCATATTTTGCCATCCGAAAAGGCATTTGCGTACAAACTCAAGTATGAGGCATTGAAACATCAAGGAACTTCGTGCCAAGTTGGCACGAAGTTCCGTACCGATGAGCAAATCGCAGAAAATGCCAATGAAAGTGCAAGGCAAATTCAAAGGTATATCCGCCTGACTTACCTGATTTCTGAATTCCTTGAGAAGATGGATCGGAACGAGATCGCCCTGTCCGTCGGTGTGGAGCTGTCATTTCTTGACGAATCCAGCCAGCGGGAGGTGCTGGAGCAGTGCGCTATCAACGACTGCACCCCGTCCTATTCGCAGGCGTGGCGGATGCACAAGGCCGACCGGGAAGGATTGCTGACCAAGGCAGCCATTCAAACCATTATGTCAGAGGAAAAAGCCAACCAGCGGGAAATGGTGAAAGTTCCCACCTCACGTCTGCGGGAGGTTCTTCCGCAAGGGCTGGATGCAAAGAAAACAGAAGATTTTATCATCAAGGCTTGCGATCATTATCGCAAATATCTCATCCGCCAGCGCAATCGGGATGAAAGATGAGGAGGTGCCCCTATGGAACAATTCATTCAAAAATATCCGTATAATCAACTTTTTGAAAACAATGCCGACTCGCATTTTTATATGAAAATCGGTGGCACGGTTTATGATGTTACGACTCATTATGACCCCAAGGGGCGGCAGTGCGTGTTGGAGCAGTTCAAGGAGCTGCTGCTTCAGAGGGAATGGAGGCAACCGCACAATCGAAAGGAGCAGCCGAAATCAATATAATGGCATATATCCCATTGCTTGATTCGGCTGTCGGAAAGGAGTTAAACGCTATGACAGTCAATAAAAATGCAGACCAGGAAAAAATCACAGCTCTTTACTGCCGCCTTTCGCAGGATGACGGCTTGGACGGAGAGAGCAATAGTATTCAGAACCAAAAAATCATTCTGATGGATTACGCCAAGAAGAACGGCTACCTACACCCGCAATATTTTGTAGATGACGGGATCAGCGGTACGACCTTTGAGCGTCCGGGCTTTCGGGAAATGGAGGCACTGATTGAAGCCGGGAAAGTATCAGCGGTTATCGTCAAGGACCTGTCCCGTTTCGGGCGTGAGCACGTGGAAACCAGCCGGTATTTAGAAATCATCTATCCAACTTTAGGTGTGAAATTTGTCGCCATTCAGGAGCGTGTGGATACCGAAACCGGCGAGGGCACGGAGATGATGCCATTCCACAACATTTTTAACGAGTGGTATGCAGCGCAGACCAGCAAAAAAGTGCGGGCTGTGTGGGCAATGAAGGCGGCCAACGGTAAAAGAAGCAACTTCCGGGTACCATACGGCTACAGGCGTGACGAGCTTGATAAAGAAAAGTGGCTTGTTGATGAGGCTGCCGCTGAGGTAGTACGAAGGATTTACCACCTTTGTCTTGAAGGAAAAGGCCCGGAGCAGATTGCGAGGCTTCTGCAAAAGGAGAAGGTTCTTACCCCTACCGCATATTACTATTCGGTCGGTTCTTCTTCCGCCAATCGTCCTATGCCGAGCGACCCGTATTTATGGAAGGACAGCACCATTGACGCCATCTTGAGCAATCGAAAATACACCGGCTGTATGGTTAATCTGAAAACGACTACCGTCAGCTACAAGGTACACAAACTGATTCGCAAGCCGGAGGAGGAATGGAGCATCGTGCCGAACGCACAGGAAGCGATCATTGACGAAAACACTTGGCTCCGAGTGCAGGAGCTACGCAAAAATAAGCGCCGCCCGACTGCGATGGGGAAAACAAGTCTGTTTTCCGGATTGGTTTTTTGTGCAGACTGCGGTTCAAAGCTCCACTTTTGTGCGGCTAAGAGTTTGAAAGCAAATCAGGAATTCTTTCGCTGTGCCAATTACAAGTCCGGTCGGGGAGAATGCGCAATTCACTATATCCGGAATGTCGTGCTGGAACAAATCGTCTCAGTGGCGGTCAGCGATCTTGCAGATTTCGTCACTTGTCACGAATCATTCTTTCTGCAAATGATTGGAAAGCAACAATCTGCGGGGAAAGATCGGAATATCCGATCTGTTAAATCGGACATCGCTGCCGGAAAACACCGTATCGATGAAATCGACCGGCTGATCACCAAGCTCTATGAGGATAATTTTGCGGGCAAGCTGTCTGATGAGCGTTATTCCCGTATGGCAGTAAAATACGAAAAAGAGCAGGCGGAGCTACTGCAATCCGTCAGTACAAAGGAAAAAGAGCTGGCCGAACTCGAACGGGAGAGCGTGGATATTCGACTTTTGCTGGCAGGACTCAGGGAGTACTCCAGTATGGAAGCGCTCACGCCGGAGGTGGTCAATAAGATCATCAAGCGAATCGAGGTTCACAACAGTGAAACGGTGAACGGACATAAGCGGGTGGGTATTGACATCTACTTTACCGGTGTCGGACTTGTAGACCTTGCAACCATAAAGGAGATGCTTGCTATCGCAGAATCATCAAGGACGTGATCTACCGCAGAAAGAGAAAAGGCCGCAGCCTCCATAACAGAGGTTGCGACCAATCTCTCATAAGAAAATACTTCCTTATGAACGGAAACGGTTGCAGTTTCAGGACTTTTTCGTGGTCCGAGTGTCGAGATTCGAACTCGAGGCCTCTTGAACCCCATTCAAGCGCGATACCAAACTTCGCCACACCCGGATATTCTGTTTTTGCGTCTTCGGAATCGAATCAGCTTGTTTATAATACCACCGCGCGCGGCAAATGTCAACATATTTTTTCAGAAAAAAACCTCTTTTCTTCTTTTGTTTTTTATTGACAAAACTATCCCCCTATGGTAAAATAATTCTTGCGTTTGGGTTGAGCGTACTTTCACACACGGAGAGATGGCTGAGTGGTCGAAAGCACCGGTCTTGAAAACCGGCGATGTGAAAGCATCCGTGGGTTCGAATCCCACTCTCTCCGCCAAACCGCATCATATGGTCCTGCAGAAGTACCCAAGTGGCCGAAGGGGCTCCCCTGCTAAGGGAGTAGGCGGCTTAAAAACCCGCGCGAGGGTTCGACTCCCTCCTTCTGCGCCAAATAGGAAAGCCTTGAAATTGCTAAAAAGCAGTTTCAAGGCTTTTTCCTTTAACTATGGTCCGCTGCCGTGTAGTTTAGGCCCCTATCACCCAAAGTTTCCCTGCGGCCGGATCCCAGCCCGCAGTCTTTCCGCGCCCAGGGTCAATTCCTCTTTTGTCAGCCCGGCATAGCGCAGGATCAGCTCGTTGGTCCGTCTCCCCTGCCGCTCTACCGGAGCTGCATATACGCCGCAGCGAATCAACTCCCGGATTTTTTCATCCGTAAATTGCACGCCGTCAAAGGCAGCGATCAGATTCATGCCGGATGCGCCGCCGCTGATAACAACGCTGCCGCCGAATTGCCCCCGCAGGCAGGCCATCAGATGATCCCGCCGGGCGTGATACTCCCTTTTCATCCGGCGGATATGCTTCTCCAGTGTGCTGTCGGATAAGAAGCTCGCCAGCGCCAGCTGGTAAACCGGGTTCGTATGGTGGTCGGACAGGCGTTTGTGCTCGCACAGGCTCGGCAGCAGCTCCGGCGGCGCGATCATGTACCCCAGCCGCACGGACGGATACAGCACTTTGCTGAATGTGCCCACAGAGATGACCCGCTCCGGGGCCAGCTCAAGCAGCGAGGCGGCCGGCGGCACATCATAATTGAACTCACACTCAAAATTGTCCTCTAAAATGTACGCATCGGCCTGTTCGGCAAACTCTATCAGCGCCAGGCGGCGCTTCATGGGCATGACGGCCTCGGTGGGAAACTGCCGGGCCGGCGAAATCACCATGAGCGCCGGTTTCCCGTCCGCCGGAAGGTTCGCCGCATCCATACCCAGCTCATCCACTGGAAAGGCCCGGACACGCTCCGTATGGTATGCCAGCAGCTGCCGCAGCAAAGCGGGTGCAGGATCTTCTATCCACGCCTCCCCTCCCTGCCCCAGCAGGCACTCCGCTGCCAGGGAAATGGCCTGTTTTGCGCCGCTGGTAATGAGTATCTGCTCGGGCGTGCAGCAGATCCCCTGGTTTTTCAGTAAATAACCGCACAGAGCCTGCCGCAGCTCCGGGCGGCCCTGGGGCGTGTCATATCCCAAGGCGGCAGCGGGTATATCCAGCATGGCGGCGGAAACCGCCTTGTTCCATTTCGCCCGGGGGAACAGCTCCAGCGCCGGCTGCCCGTTATCGAAGTTGATCACTCCCTCCGGGATCACCAGGTCAAACAGCGCTGAGGCCTGCCTCTGCCTTACCTGTGGGCGGGCGGTGCGCCGCTTCATTCCCTCCTCCACATAGAACCCCGACCCCATTGCGCTGCGCAGCACACCGTCTGCCACAAGGAGGTCGTAGGCGGCCAGCACCGTGTTCTTGGAGACCCCCAGCTCGCGGCTCAGCTCCCGGTAAGGCGGCAGCGCTTCCCCGGCGGCCAGCTCTCCCCGCAGGATCTTCTGCCGGACGGCGTAATAGATCTGCTTGGTATAGGTTCGTTTGGCCGATCGGTCCAGTGAAATGTACAGCATGTCGGCGCCTCCAATTGACCCAATAAATTTATCTCAAAATTGCATCTTTTATTTGTTCAATAATGTGGTGTAATAGTACCATAAAAATTGGCTCCGTACAAGAGCAAAGGAGATGCATCCATGAAAAAGCCGCTTTATCAGCCCTATGCGCTGGCCACGATTTTCTGCTGGTCCCTGGCGTTTGTGTTCACCCGCATGACCCTGTCGTACTTTTCCGCCGCATCCCTGGGTTTTCTGCGATACCTGGTCGCGTCGGCGGCGCTGATCGTCATTGCTGTCATCAAAAAGATAAAGCCGCCGAAGCCGGCGGACTGGCCGCTGTTCCTCGTCAGCGGATTTTTCGGTTTTTTTCTGTATATGATCGCGTTCAATAAGGGTCTGTCCTCCGTCCCGGCGGCCACGGCCAGCGTGGTCAATGCCACCGTCCCGGTGGTCACGGCTCTCATCGCCGGCGTGGTGTATCGGGAAAAGGTCCGGGGCTTCCAGTGGGTCGCCGTTGTCATCGAGCTCATCGGCATAGCGGTGCTCACGGTAATGAGCGGCGGCCTGACCCAAAGCGGCGGCCTGGTCTGGCTGTTTTTGGCGGCGCTGTCCCTGAGCACTTATAACATCCTGCAGCGAAAGCTGACAAAGAAATATACCGCCATGCAGGCCTCCACCTACAGCATTTTCGCCGGGACCCTTATGCTGGCATTCTTCTCCCCCACTGCGTTCCGGGAATTGGCCGCCGCTCCCGCGGCGCAGTATATCTATGTGGCCCTGCTGGGCGTGTTCCCCAGCGCCATCGCCTATGTTTCCTGGTCCGTGGCGTTCTCCAAGGCAGAGCGCACCTCCCAGGTCAGCAATTTCACCGTGCTGACCCTGTTTTTTACCAGCCTGCTGGGCATCCTGATCCTGGGCGAAACGCCCAACGCCGCCACACTGGTGGGCGGTGGCATCACCCTGGCGGGCGTGCTGCTGTTCAACTACGGCGCCGCGTGGCTCGGAAAGCGCCGCCAGGCGGCAAGCATCCAATAAGCACGCAAAAACAGGAGCCCTGACCGCGCGTCAGGGCTCCTGTCCTTTTTATTCCGCCCAGGTAAGTGCCGGATTATGCATGCTGTAGAGATACCTCTGCGCGTCCCCATCCTGCCCGTACAGTCCGCAGAATACACCCCGGGCATACTCCAGGCCCTTCTCGGAGTAGATCTCCACCAGGGTCACCCCGTCGGACAGCCCCGGATCCTTCCAGGCAATGGCCAGCTTGCCGTCCTGCAGCGCCATGGACATGGACTCAAAATCATATCTCGAGTCCCAGTCGACAGGATTGTACCGGCCCATGAGCGCGTCCCTATCTACCTCCTCATCCTCCCAGCCATAGCGTATGCCGTCCAGGGCAGCCATGGAATACATGTCTGGCATATAGCAGGTAAATACCTTCTCCAGGCCGCTCTCGCCATCCTGCAGCACCGTCAGCTGCTTGCCAACGGCCACGGCATAGAACCCTATTTCCCTGTTCACCTGCATGATGTCCTTATAGGTCCACTGGTTCACGACCTCTTCGCCGCTCGGGTAGTAGTAGCGCTCCTCCCACTGGTGTTCGCCCAGTTTTCCCTCTATGGGGAGGGTCTGCAGCAGGGTAAAATCATCGCCCCGGAGCACCTGCAGCGTCATCTGCCCGTCCTCCTCAAAAAACAGCAGCAGCTTATCCCCATCGGGACTGGCGGACAGCTTCGTCACATGCTGCTTTTCGATGTCCAGCGGATACACCAGGTCCAGCCGCCTTTGGGATTTCTCATCTCTGACCAGCCACAGGCCGTAGCCCTCCGGCGCCCAATCGGTCTGGGGATGCGCATCGGCTTCAAATCCGGCTGTCACCACCGCCCCGCCGGTCACCGCCACAGCCATGGAGGAAAAGCCTCGTTCGGTCTGGTATTCCCCGTTCACATAGTACCGCAGTCCGTCACTGGTGCTGCAGGCAGAGATCGTAACGCTGTCGCCCGGGTCCACCGGGATCTGCAGCACTGGGAAATCCCGGTACTCGCCATTTTCCTTCACATCCTGGGATGTAAGCATGCCGTTTGAGCCCCCATAGCTCAGGCACAGTTCGTAGCTCTGAGCAAAATCCGCCAAATCGATCGTCACCTCATCCCCCGAGCTCTGTATATGCTGGCGCAGATATGCCAGCAGCTCCGGCGTTTCCGGGAGCAGACGACAGATGGTGTAGGGGGCAGACGCACCGATGGGGTCCCACTGATAGTCGATCTTCTGTCCGTAAGTGGTCTTTGTCACCCGGCTCTCCGTGCCCAGGTCATGCTCCGTGGTCCACAGCACCCGGTTGTGGAGCAGGTCGTACTCCGTCATGTGCAGCCCCTGGGCCACGGATTCATCCCCCCGGGCCACGATGTTGGTAAACTCCACCTGCTCCTGGGTCCGGCACATCCAGACTGTCACCGCGGTGAAGCCGCCCAACGACAGCAGAAACAGAACCAGTGTCATGGCAATGACTCGTTTCATGTCTCTCCCTCCTCCGTCAGATCCCGGATGGTCTTTTGGATCCGGTCGCCCCGGTAGTCATAGGTCCGCTTGATGTAGCTCATCAGATCCTCCCCGGCGTCCTCCAGCTCGTCGACGGTGTGGTCGCCCACGATCCGTCCCTCCCGCAGCAGCACCGCCCGGGAGATGAAATCCTTCACCTCCTCCAGCAGGTGGGTGGACAGGATCACCGTCTCCTGTTCCGTGAGAATGCCCAGCAGCACCTTGTAAAAGTCCTCCCGGTTAAAGATGTCGTTGCCGGCGAAGGGCTCATCCATGAGGATGTAGTCCGCCCCCTGGGACAGGGCCAGCACCACCTCAAACTGGTTCTGCATGCCCACGGAATAGCTCCGCAGGGCCTTGTCCATGGGCAGGCTGAAAAAGTCCATCAGCGCCGCAAAGCGCTTGTCATTGAACCGGGGAAAATGCTCCCCGTAGAACTCCCGGTGCGCCTTGGGCGAGAGCCGGGGGAAGAAGCTGTGCTCGCAGGTGGCAAAGCTGAGCCGGGCGATGTTGCCGCAGCCGATGGCCTCCCCGTCCAGGGTCACCTCTCCCTTGTGGCCTATAAGACCCAGGATGCACTTCATCAGCGTGGTCTTGCCCGCGCCGTTTTCGCCGAACAGGCCCACGATCTGCCCCGGCGCAAAGGCCACGGACACATCCTGCAGGGCGGCCTTTTTTCCATATACTTTTGTGATGTTTTTCAGTTCCAGCATGGTCTGTCCCTCCTCAACTAAACCGCAGGCAGCTCTCCGGCGTTATGAACCGCCAAATGATGTAATACACGCCCAGCAGTGCCGCGCACAGCATAGCGCCGTACACAAAATATCTCGCCGGCGCCCGCAGCACATAGTCCAGAAGCGGTTTCCTTCCCTCCGGCAGCCGGCGCATGAGATACAGGCTCCGGCTCCCCCGGCTGAAGCTGCCGTACAGCAGCACCGCCCACACGGCGGTAATGAACGCGAAGTATACCAGCAGCCACAGGGCGCAGCCCTCATAGTCCGTAAAGGGCGCGATCCTCGCCCAGGGATCAATGACTTTCTTCCTTGTCACGCTGTCATAGGTGAACAGCGACTGGTAATCCCGGGAATACTTGGTGGCAAACCAGAGCATAGAGCCCGTCAGGCCGCCGATGAACGCGCCGTTGAGGCTGGATAAGGTGCTGCCCGGGTCCACATTGGGCGGCAGCAGGCTCTCAATTCTGCCCCGCATCCAGGAATTCTTCATCCTCGTCGCCTCCCTTCCAGCTGTAGATGGTAAGCCCAATGACAACGGCCTGGGCCACTGCGAGCATAATATGGTACCCGGAGTTTTGAACATCCACGCACCAGCCCGCCGCAGTCAGTATCACAGCGATGGCCAGTGCAATGCCGCCGAGCTTCTCCCGCCAGCCCTTCACCGCCACGTCCACGCAGCCCACGGCGCAGGCCGCCAGCGCCACGGCGTGGCTGACCCAGGCCAGGGCGTCTCCCACCGGCAGGAGATTATGCAGCAGAGCACTCCCGTAATAGGCCAAAATCAGGCTCTGTGGACCGATGACATGGGGCTCCGACATACTTTTCGCCCGCAGGGTCATCACCCCAAAGACCACCAGCGCCGCAAAGGCCCAAAGGAGCAGCAGCATCATGAAGTCATACACCACCCACAGCAGGCAGGCGGTGCCTTCCCGCACCTGCAGCCGGCGCATGGTGTACCCGGTCTTTGCGCCCTTTCCGCCGCCGCTCCTGGCCAGGAGAAAACACAATCCGCCCAGGCCCAGGGCCAGCGGCACAGCCATCTTACTAGCTTTGGGCAGCTCCGACAGGGCCAGGTCGTCCTCATAGGTCTGACCCCTGCCGACCTCGTCATAATAATGAACGGTGGTGCTGCCCGTCGTCAGATACAGCAGCACACCCGCCAGGGCCACGGAAACCACTATCACCGCCAGCCCCTTCCAAAAGCTGCTCCGGGCCGCCAGGCCGAATACAGACAAATATCGCTTCATCCTTCTTCCTCCTCGTCATACAGCCGCCGCAGCAGCTCCACGGCCTCCTCTTTTTTAAGGCCCATGCGCTTCATGGCCGCCACCGTCTCCTGCACCTCCGTGTGAAACAGCTCCTGTCGGATGTGCTCCACCTGCCCGGACGATGCCGTAATGTGGCTGCCCGCCCCGGGCCGGGACTGGATCAGCCCCTCCTCCTCCAGCTGCCGGTACGCCTTCTGTACCGTGTTGGGATTCACCGCCAACGTGGCGGAGAGGATCCGCCGGGACGGCAGCTCGTCCCCATTCTGCACAGTGCCCGCCGCAAGCCCCTGCTTCACATGGCGGATCATCTGCAGGTAGATGGGCACCCCCTCTACGCTGTGGAAATTCTCAAATGAGATCATGGCATCCTGGCACCTCCCGTCTAAAATAAAATTGTACTACGCGCATAATACAGTTTCTGTCTGTATTATACGCATAGTACAGTTCTCTTGTCAATACGTTATTCAGAAAAATTTTACCGCCGCTCCACCAGGGCCACAGCGTGGGCGGCCATGCCGCTGCCGTCGCCGGTAAAGCCCAGGCCCTCCTCGGTGGTGGCCTTCACCCCCACCTGTTCGGCGTCAATGCCCAGCGCAGCGGCGATATTCCGGCGCATCTGCGCCCGATAGGGTGCCAGCTTCGGTGCTTGAGCCAGGATGGTGGCGTCGATATTCACCACGGTGACGCTCCGCTTTTTAAGCTCTCCGGCCACTCTCTGCAGCAGCACCAGGCTGGAAATGCCCCGAAACTCCTCGCTGCTGTCCGGAAACAGGCAGCCGATGTCCTCCAGCCCCGCCGCGCCCAGCAGGGCGTCCATAACTGCGTGGACCAGCACGTCCGCGTCGGAGTGTCCGTCCAGTCCTTTTTCATAGGGGATGTCCACCCCGCCCAGAATCAGCTTCCGCCCGGCCGCCAACCGGTGTACGTCATAGCCGTGGCCGATCCGCAGGTTTGTCATGCTCTCCCCTCCCGGTCCTTCAAAATCGCCTCCGCCACAATGAGATCCAGGGGCCGGGTGATCTTGATATTCTCCCCGTCTCCGGGCACCAGCTGCACCTGCTTGCCCAGCCGCTCCACGGCGGCGCAGTCGTCGGTGATATTCACCCCGCAGGTAATGGCCGACTGCAGGGCGGCCTTTAAAAGCTCCGCCTGGAACACCTGGGGCGTCTGCACGGCAAACAGGGTCGCCCGCTCCGGAGTGGAGCGCACCACGCCGTTTTCGTCCGCCGCCTTGATGGTGTCCGTCACCGGCACCGCCGGGGCCGAGGCATTGGTGGTCTGGGCGCTCTCCACCACCGCGTCAAACAGCGCCGGGGTGATCAGCGGCCGGGCCCCGTCGTGTACGGCGATGAGCTCCGCCCGGCTGTCCGCCGCCAGGGCTCCCGCCAGCACGGATTCCGTACGGGTCTCGCCGCCCCGCACCACCTTCACCGGCTTGTGAAGCCCGCACTTTTTGCACAGGTCCGCCAGGGGCATCATCAGATCCTCCCGGGTCACCAGGATGATCTCGTCCACCCGCTCCGCCGCGTCCACCGCCCGGAGGGTGTGCTCCAGCACCGGCCGATCCCCCAGGGGCAGGAGGAGTTTGTCCTGTCCCATGCGCTCCGAGCGGCCCGCGGCCACCACCACAGCCGTGCAGAATGCCCGGCCGGGCTTGCGCAGACCCCGAATTTTATCCAAAAGCTTTCCCATGCAGCAGCCTCCCATTTTTAGGAATCCTCAGGCGCCGAATCGCGCCATAGCTTCATTAAACTTCATCGCCAGTGTACCACAACAGCAGTCCATTTGCAACAAAAGGCTCCCGACCGAAATCGGGAGTCTTTTGTCTTTTCATTAGTCGTATTGCTCATAGGGAGTCCGCGGACCCATCCAGCCGATATTTACTTTTCCGTCTGAATAATTATAGAAAACCTGTGAGTTTTCTCTGATGCCGTCATCCGCCAGCAAATCATATGCGCCGTCCATATCCAAATCCACGATTCCAAATCCATTCGTCAAATAATAGGATGGCATACGCAAAATGATCTCAGCAGCAGTCTGTCCAGGCCACTCACCTTCCACCTCTCGATAGAAGAACAGGTCGCCGTTTTCCCCCTTTTTCACAAAGGTCTCCTCAAATCCGAATAGAGGCCGCTCTGTGGGTTTTCCATCCCCAGGGTACACATATTCTTGGTGGTAGATCTCCGATTTCAGCTCTGTAAATTTTCCCTTATTGGTACGGTCGTCATAGGTAAAATCCGCCTGCATGGTCCGCCAAACAATCCTGTTGCCATCGATCAGATTAGCAGCATCTACATCTTGGCTCCATGTTTCCTCGTAAAATTGTAGCCGCATATACTGCCCTTCCCAGGATACCAGTGCCCAATCATAGTCACCCATGTAGCCAGGATAAGTATACAGCACCTCAACTTCCGCGTCCTTTACGGTAATAAAATGTTTGTTTTCCTGCCACTTGCGGCTGAGCTCCACACCCAGTACGATGAGTGCCGCCGCCACGACCACCACCAGGGCGGTGATGAGCCGCCGGATGTCCCGCCGTTTTTGCTGCACCGCGTCCTTGGAAATTTCCACCACCGCCTGCAGGCTCTCATCGGTCTGCACGGTCTCATCGGTCTGCACGGTCTCGTTCTTCTTTTCTTCTGTCATAGGCTGCTCCCTTTCTTCCGCCGTGGGCACCCGGCAGCGCAGCAGCTCTCCAATGCTGACGGACAGCGCCTCCGCCAGCGGCTCCAGCAGGGTCACATCGGGGTAGCTAAGCCCGCGTTCCCATTTGCTGACGGCCTTGTCCGTCACATGAAGCTTGTCGGCAAGCTGCACCTGGGTCATGCCCAGCTCTTTTCTTTTTTCGGCAATGTATGCGCCGAAGGTCTGTTTGTCCATAGGTGTCACCTCGCCTTCATCATAGCGGTAGAGTTATTATTTGGCAACCGACTGGCGGTAGAGTGCGAAAAAAGGGGCGGACAGCGCCGTCCGCCCCTGCAAAAAGCCGGTTTATCTTCTGTTGTGGGGATACCAGATCTTCTGCTTCTCCGCCTCCCGGATCAGCTCCTCCCGGAAGTCGGGATGGGCGATGGAGATGAGCTTTTCCGCCCGTTCCCATACGCTGAGACCCTTGAGGCACACGCAGCCGTATTCCGTGACCACATACATGGTGTTCACCCGCGTATCCGTGACCACGGATCCGGGCTGGAGGGTGGGCCGAATGCGGGAAGAACGGGTGCCGTCCTTATTCTCGTGGGTAGAGGACAGGCAGATGAAGCTCTTGCCGCCCTTGGACAGATACGCGCCCAGGACGAAATCCTGCTGGCCGCCGGCGCCGGAGATCTGCTTGATGCCCGCCGTCTCGCCGTTCACCTGGCCATAGAGGTCCACATCCACAGCGTTATTGATGGAGATAAAATTGTCCAGCTGCGCCACGGTACGGATGTCGTTGGTATAGCTGATGGGCGCCGCCATACAGGCGGGGTTATCATCCAGGTAATCATAGAGCTTCTGGGTACCGGCGGCGAAGGCATAGACCTGGCGGCCCCGGTCCAGATTCTTGCGCATACCCGTGACCTTGCCCGCCAGAGCCAGGTCCACGTAGGCATCCACATACATCTCCGTATGTACGCCCAGGTCCTTCAGGTCGGACTCGCACAGCATGGCGCCCACGGTGTTGGGCATGCCGCCGATGCCCAGCTGTAGGCAGGCGCCATTGGGGATCTGCTCCACAATGAGCTTGGCCACGGCCTTATCCACGTCGGTGGCAGGGTTGGAGGGCTGGATGCCCATGGGATCGTTGCGCCCCTCCACAATCATGTCCACCTCGGAGATATGGATGCAGTTGTCAAAGCCGCCCAGGCACCGGGGCATATTCCGGTTGACCTCCACAATGACCACCTTGGACTTCTCGATGACCGCCCGCAGATGGGACGCGGAGAGGCCGAAGTTAAAGTAGCCGTGCTTATCCATAGGCGTCACCTGGAACATGGCCACATCCGGGGGGGTGATATGGTCGGTATAGTACCGGGGCAGCTCAGAATAGCGCATAGGCTCATGGAAGCCTGCGCCGCTGGCAATGTGGTGGCGCTCCACCGCGCTCATGTGGTGGGAATTGAAAATAATATGATGGACCGGGTCTTCAATGTCAAAAATGGCCGGCTTCCACAGGCTGATGCCGCCCCGGACCTTTACATCCTCCAGCTCCGGTGCCCGCCGGGCCAGGGCCTCGTCCAGCACCCGGGGATGAATGGCGCAGAATCCGTAGTCCACCCAATCGCCGGACTTGATGACCTTCACCGCTTCGTCCGCCGTGGTCAGCTTTTGCCGGTACATTTCCATGTAATCCATTGCTTTGTTCCTCCTCCATGTCTTTGATGTGTCCTCATCACACCTTTTTTACATTATAGCACCGCAAATCAGCAAAAAAAAGTGTCTTTGTGAAAATAATGTCACTTTGTCGGATTGCCTAATTTTTGTCAATAATTTCCGTCACAGGTTGTAAGGGTCTGCGGGTCACGGCCCTATCCGCCCGGTGCGCCGGGCAGGAAAAAAGCCGAGCGCTTTCCGCACTCGGCTCTCGGTATGATCTTGCAATTTCTCACCGCAGACGGCGGAGGGTCTCAAGGACCAGGTTCCAGGTGCGCTGGACGGAGGAAATATACATCCGCTCCCGAGGCGTATGGATCTGGTTCACCTCCGGGCCCATGGATACAGCGTCCAGGCCGGGGAGCTTATCGGCCAGCATGCCGCACTCCACACCGCCGTGCAGTACCTCTATCTTGGGGGCGTGGCCATACTGCTCTGTGAACACCTCTACGATCAGAGAGCGCAGAGGAGAATCCTCCCGGAACTCCCAGGCCGGGTAGCTGCCGCTGACAGACATCTTGCCGCCCAGCAGGTCACACAGCAGCTCCAGCTTCTGCAGAAGCATCTCCTTCTGCGTGTTCATATTGCTGCGCACGCAGAAGGTGGCCACCACGGAATCCGCCTCCGTGGTGAGAATGCCCAGGTTCAGAGAGGTCTGGACCAGGCCCTCTACCTCCCTGCTCCGCTCCAGCACACCGTTGGGAGCGCACTGCAGCAGGGCCAGGACCCGGTGGGTGGAGTCAGCGTCCATGGGCAGAACATCACTCCGGCAGGGTGTCACGGCGACGGTAATATCACTGTCGGCCACAGCAAACTCTCTGCGGAAGATCTTCTCCATCTTTTGGCAGATAACCGTTGTCTTTTCCGCATCCGCCACGGTCAAAACAGCGCTGGCAGCGACGGGAATGGCGTTATCCTTACCGCCGCCGGAGAGCGTGACCAGGCGGCCGCTGTTCTCCTGCAAAAATGCGTACAGGATCCGGCCCAGCAGCGCCATGGCGTTGGCCCGGCCCCGGTCGATGGCAGCGCCGGAATGGCCGCCCAAAAGGCCGGAGACGGTGATTTCCACCGTTTCTCCCGGGAAGGCATCCCGCTTTACGGGCACTGCAATATCAACCCTGGCAGCACCGGCGCATCCGGCGGTGATCTCACCCTCCGTCTCGGAGTCCAGGTTCAAAAGCAGGCGGCTCTTAAGGCCCGACAGGTCGATGCCGGTGGCACCCTTCATCCCGACCTCCTCGTCCACCGTAAGCACGACCTCCAGGGGCGGATGGGGAATATCGTGGCTATCCAGCAGGGCCAGGCCCATAGCCACGGCGATGCCGTCGTCTGCGCCCAAGGTGGTGCCTTCGGCGTAGATCACATCCCCGTCCACCACCAGATCCAGACCCTCACGAGCCATGTCCTTGGTGCAGCCCGGAGCCATTTCGCAGACCATGTCCATGTGTCCCTGGAGCATCACGGCGGGGGCGTTTTCATAGCCCGGGGTGCCGGGCTTGCAGAGAATCACATTCCCCAGCGCGTCCTGCTGCACCGCAAGGCCCCGCTCGCGGCCAAACTGCACCAGATAATCGCTGAGGGCCTGTGTGTTGCCGCTGCCGTGGGGGATACGGCACAGCTCCTCAAACCAATGAAGTACCCCACGAGGCTCCAGGCCTTCCAATACTGCCATAACTTTTCCTCTTTTCTTTTATTTTTTTGCAAGTATTGTTTTTCCTTCTTTGCCGATCTTTACCGGTTTTCCGTCAGGTGGCGGGCCACATACACGCCGCTGGCAGAGGCATGGGACAGGGAGTGGGTGATGCCGCTGCCGTCGCCGATGACATACAGGCCCTTGCAGCAGCTCTCCAGATTCTCGTCTACGGCCACCTCCATATTATAGAACTTCACCTCGACGCCGTAGAGGAGGGTATCATCGTTGGCGGTGCCGGGGGCGATCTTATCCAAGGCGTAAACCATCTCAATGATGCCGTCCAGCAGGCGCTTAGGCAGCACCAGGCTCAAATCCCCCGGGGTCGCCTTGAGGGTGGGGGTCACCAGGCCCTCGTCAATGCGCTTTTGGTTGCTGCGGCGGCCCCGGACCAGGTCACCGAAGCGCTGGACGATTACACCGCCGCCCAGCATATTCGACAGGCGGGCGATGCTCTCGCCGTAGCCGTTGCTGTCTTCAAAGGGCTCGGAGAAATGCTTCGCCACCAGCAGGGCGAAGTTGGTATTCTCGGTCTTCATGGCGCTGTCTTCATAGCTGTGGCCGTTTACGGTTACGATGCCGTTGGTATTTTCATTGACCACAATGCCGTTGGGGTTCATGCAGAAGGTGCGGACATTGTCCTCAAACTTCTCCGTGCGGTAGACGATCTTGCTCTCATAGAGCTCGTCGGTGAGGTCGGAGAACACAACGGCCGGAAGCTCCACCCGAACGCCCAGGTCCACACGGTTGCTCTTGGTGGGGATTTGCATTTTCTTGCAAACGGCCTGCATCCACTTGCTGCCGCTGCGGCCCACGGAGACGATGCACCGGTCGCAGTCCATCTCCCCGGCGGCGGAGGTCACCCGATAGCCTCCCTCCGGCAGAGCCGAAAGATGCTCCACAGGGGTATCAAAGTAAAAGGTCACCTTGTCCTTCAGGTGGTCATAGAGATTTTGCAGGACCACGAAATTGATGTCGGTGCCCAGATGACGGACGGAGGCATCCAGCAGGTTCAGCTTGTGCTGGATGCAGAGCTTCTTAAACTGCGTCCCGGCGGTGGAATAGAGCTTTGTGCCCTGGCCGCCGTAGCGCATATTGATGCTGTCCACATAGCGCATCAGCTCCAGAGCCTTATCCTTGCCGATGTGCTGGTGGAGTGTGCCGCCGAAATCATTGGTGATGTTATACTTCCCGTCGGAAAAGGCGCCTGCGCCGCCGAAGCCGCTCATAATGGAGCAGCTCTTACACTTGATGCAGGTCTTGACCTTGTCGCCGTCGATGGGACAGTGACGCTTTTCCAGGCTGTGGCCCGCCTCAATGACCGCAATGCGCAGGGAAGCATCCCGCTCCGTCAGCTCGTAGGCCGCAAAAATGCCGCCGGGGCCCGCGCCAATAATGATAACATCGTAATTCATATCCGTTCCTCCTGCATATACCGGCCGCGGCATTACGTCCCACGATACCTGGTATAAGTATTGTTTATGTTTCCTTTTTCTCAATAAGCCCGAATTATTATAACAAATATTCAGCGTATGTCAAGGAAAAAAACTGGCACGCTGTCCTGTTCCCATTATATATCCTCCCGTGGGCCGGGCCGAAGCCCCTGCCCCAGAGATTCCAGGGTGATAGCCCCGGCGGACAGCTCCGTAAGCCGCTGCTGCAGCCCCTCAAAGCCCCCCTCCGGCATAGAGACCGTGATGGTAACATCCGCGCCGTAATCAATGCTGTCCACCAGGCCGCTAAGCGCGGCGATGTCCAGCTTTATCCGCTCCAAAAGGCTGTAGTCGCAGTGAAGCCGCCCCCGGCTCCACAGGCGCAGGGTGGAGACTCCCGCGGCGGCCAGAGCGTCCCGGGCGGCCTTGCCGTAGGCCCGGGTCAGGCCTCCGGCCCCCAGCAGAATACCCCCGAAATACCGGGTGACCACGCAGCACATATTGCCCACGCCCTCCCGCTGAAACACGTTGAGCATGGGCTGGCCCGCCGTGCCCTGAGGCTCGCCGTCATCGCTGTAGCGGAGGATGTTATCTCCCAGGATATAGCACCAGCAGTTGTGCCGGGCGTCATGATACTTCTTTTTGGCGGCGCGGATGCGCTCCTGGGCCTCCTCCTCGGAGGAGACGGGCCAGACCTGGCCGATAAACCGGGAGCGCTTTTCTGTAAACTCGCTCTGGGCGGCGGAAAAGGGAATTTTCTGCATCACTCCCAGTCCTCCTTTTCCTCCTGCCAGCCCTCAATATAGGGCTTCATCTGGCCCAGGACCTTGGGCGTGCAGACCGCCACCACAGTGATGGTCTGCTCATATTCCACGGACTCCACCTTGGCCTCCCGGTACAGGCCGTCCAGCATCCCCGCCTTGTCATAGGGTAGGTGGATCGTCACCCGGCGGGTGCCCTTATCCAGCTTTTTGTCCACCGCCTGGAGAAGCCGGTCTATGCCCTCGCCGGTCCTGGCGGAGATATACACGCTGTCCTCCTCCCGGGGCAGAGCGCCGGAAAAGGCCAGGTCGCACTTGTTATACACCCGCAGACAGGGAATATGATCCGCTTTCAGCTCCCGGATGAGGCTATCCACCACCTGGGCCTGCTGGACCCACTGAGGGTTGGACAGGTCAATGACATGGAGCAGCAGGTCTGCGTACTCCAGCTCCTCCAGAGTAGCCTTGAACGCCTCCACCAGCTGGTGGGGCAGCTTGCGGATAAAGCCCACCGTGTCAGAGATGACCACATCCAGAGTGTCGCTGACGGTGAGCAGGCGGGTGGTGGTATCCAGGGTGTCAAAAAGGCGGTTGTTGGCGGGGATGCCCGCACCGGTGATGGCGTTTAGGAGGGTGGATTTCCCGGCGTTTGTGTAGCCCACGATGGCCACCACCGGGATCTCGTTTTTCATCCGGCGCTGGCGCTGGGTATTGCGGACCCGGCGCACCTCCTCCAGCTCCTCCTTGAGCTTGTCGATCTTCCGGTGGATGTGGCGGCGGTCCGTCTCCAGCTGGGTCTCGCCCGGGCCCTTGGACCCGATAGGCCCCTTGCCGCTGGTGCCCGCCTGGCGCTCCAGATGCGTCCACATGCCGATGAGCCGGGGCAGCAGATACTGGTACTGGGCCAGCTCCACCTGCAGGCAGCCCTCCTTGGTCTTGGCCCGCTGGGCGAAAATATCCAGGATCAGACCGCTGCGGTCGATGACCTGCACACCCAACAGCTCCGTGAGCACGCGGATCTGGGACGGCGACAGGTCGTTGTCAAAGATGACCAGAGTGGCGCTCTCCAGGGTCACCATGGTCTTGACCTCCTCCACCTTGCCCTCACCAATGAAGCTGTGGGGGTCGGGCTTTTCCCGGCTCTGGAGGATGCTGCCCACCACCTGGCCCCCGGCGGTCTCCACCAGAGCGGCCAGCTCCTGCAGGCTCTCCTCGTCGGTGCTGTCCTCCCGCAGGACGGGGGAGCGCAGGCCCACCAGCACCGCCAGGTCCCGTTTATTCTCTTGCAGTTGTGTGCATTCCATAGCGTAACCTCATTTGAAGAAATATCTTATATAGTATACCATAAGCGGTATAAATGTACAACAGCCGATAAAAAAGCCTCGCAGAGTTTACCGCCCGCAGGCGGTAAAACAGTCAGATCATTTTTCACCGCGACATGTGCGTGGGGAAAAATACCTCTCAGGCGAGAAGTAGTGGAATTTGTGCGCCACCGGCGCACAAATTATGCGCGCAGCAGACTGCAAATCTCTTGTCGGAAAAATCCAAGGGATTTTTCGACAGCAAAAAAGCCCCGCACCGAATCGGTGCAGGGCTTGGTGTTCTGACAAATTACTTGTCCAGGCCGAAGCGCTTGTTGAACTTGGCCACGCGGCCACCGGTGTCCACCAGCTTCTGTCTGCCCGTAAAGAACGGGTGACACTTAGAGCAGACTTCTACGCGAATATCCTTCTTCGTAGAACCTGTCTCAATTACATTACCGCAGGCGCATTTAATAGTAGTCTGCTGATAATTGGGATGGATTCCTTCCTTCATTGCTCTGGTTCACCCCTTTCCGGTACACAAGTCCCCTGAAATCTCAAAGGCAAATCACATGATAACACACATAGCCGCAAAATGCAAGCATTTTTTGCGGAAGTTTCTCCGTTTTCACTCACAGTTCCACCTGGGCACCGGTGGAGAAGAAATACAGCACCCGGCGGCACACCGGCTCCTCCAGCACCCGGCTCAGCGCCAGGCTGTAGGCCTCCAGCTGAGCCCGGTAGCGCTCCGCCCGGTCCGCTTCCTCGCCGGGCTGCAGCCGGTCTGTCTTGAAGTCCGCCACCACCAGGCCCTCCGCCGTGCGGAAGCATGCATCCGCCACGCCCTGGAGCATCATCTCCTCCCCCTGCACCCGGGGATCATACACCGATGCCGGCACCAGCAGGGCAAACCGGAACTCCCGCCACACCTGTTCGGACCCGCGCATCTGCCGGCAGAGGTCGGATGCCAGGAATTTCGCGATCTGTAAAGCATGGATGCTTTCCCCCTGCTCCGGGGTCAGCAGCCGCCGCTCCACCAACGACTGCACAAATTCCTGCACCGCATCGGGCCGGGCCGGGGTGTCCAGGGGCAGATACTGCATCACCAGGTGCATGGCGGTGCCCCGCTCCGCCGGGGTGAGGCCCCGCCGCTCCTGCATGAATTTCGGCACGGCAAACTCCATCTGCGCCGGCAGACGCTGCGCGGCCCCCTCGGCGATCTGCTGATCCAGCTCCCGGCCCTTGAGCTGGGTAGCGGTGATCTTGGTGGGGATGCGGGCCGCCGCTAAGTGGGCATATTCTCCCTGCAGCAGCTGGGGATAAAAGGCCGGCTCGCCGGATCTCTCCCCTTCCCGCACCCGGGCGGCGGCAGGTGCGGCGGGGTTTTCGTGGAGATACACCCGCCAGCCCGCAGCGCTCTCCCGCGCGGCGGGCGCGGTGCCGGCCCAGGCGTGGATCGCCCCAGCCTCGGTGCTGCACAGAAGCGCCTGCAGCACCCAGTCGCCCATGGTCTTGGCGCTGCGCACCACCTGGGGCGGCACGGGCAGCTCCGTCAGGGCCGAGAGCTTCTGCACATGGCTGCGGGCGTTTTTCAGGCAGTCCACCAAAATCAGCTTTTCCTTGGCCCGGGTCATGGCCACATACAGCAGGCGCATCTCCTCGGAGAGCATCTCCTTTTCCATCTCCTGGGCCAGGGCGATCTTGGAGATGGTGGGATAGCGCACCCGCCGGGCCGTGTCCACCCGCTCCGTTCCCAGACCCAGGCGGGGATGCACCAGCACCGGGCTGGTCTGATCCGCGCCATTGAACTTATGGTTCAGGTCGCAAAGAATTACCACCGGGAACTCCAGTCCTTTGGACCGGTGGATGCTCATGATCTGCACGCCCCCGCCGCTCTGCTCCGAGGCGATCTGCGGCTCCTTCCCTCGGGCCATAAGGCTGCGGAGATAGTCCGTCAGCTCGAAAACCGTGATTTTCCCCTGTCCGGCCAGGTTGGATGCGTAGCGGCACAGGTTCAGCAGGCGGCTGCGGCGCAGCTCTCCGTCCTCCATAGCGCCGAAAACGCCCAGCAGATGCAGCCTGTCATAGATCTGCCAGAGCAGCTGGTCGGCGGGCAGCTCTGCCGCCAGATCCCGCAGCTGCTGCAGCTGCGTCAGGAAATCCTGCACCGGCTCCTCCGGGCAGGCGCAGCAGGCATCATAGAAATCCCCCTTGCCGCAGCCGCGGATGGCAGCCAGCAGATCCGGCGTAAAGCCCAGCAGCGGCGAGCGCAGCACGGCAATAAGGGGCACGTCCTGCCGGGGATTGTCGATGATCTGCAAAAGCGAATAGACGGTGGAGATCTCCAAAGTCTCAAAAAAGTTTTCCCTTTCGCCGCCGGAATACGGAATGCCGCAGCGGCTCATAGCCGCCCCGAAGTCCGCCATGCGGCTCCTGGGCGAGCGCATGAGCAGCACGATGTCCTCCGGCTCCACGGGCCGCAGGGCGCCGTCCTCCCCCTGCACGGGATAGCCCTCATCCAGCATCCTGCGCACCAGTCCCGCCACAAAGTCCGCCTCCACCCGGGTGCGGTCAAAGTCCTCATCCTCGGTGTTCTCCACGCTGACAAGATGCAGCTCCGTCTCCCGGTCCGGCGCGGGGGTAAAGCGTGCGCCGGGATAGAGCTGCTCCTCCGGGCCGTAGTCCATCTCCCCCATCTGCCGGGAGAGAATATGCCGGAAAATAAAATTCGTAGCCTCCAGCACCTCCGGCCGGGATCGGAAATTGCGGGTGAGCAGTATCTTGCGGGCCTGGCCGGGCGCGGCGGCATCTGCATGGCGATAGCTCTGGTATTTCTCCAGGAATATCTCCGGCTGCGCCAGGCGGAAGCGATAAATGCTCTGCTTGACATCGCCCACGGTGAAAAGGTTCTCCCCTTTGTGGGAAATGGCAGAAAAAATACAGTTCTGTACCTCGTTGGTGTCCTGGTATTCGTCCACCATGATCTCCACATAGTTCTCGGCGATCTGCCGGGCCAGCTCCGTGGGGCTGCCGTCGGCGGACAGGAGCAGCTCCACGGCGTAGTGCTCCTGGTCGGAGAAATCCGCCGCATTGCGGCGCACCTTCTCCTGCTGCAGGGCGCGGATAAACTCCGCCGTCAGATCCAGCAGTGCCAGCATGGCCGGTGCCATGACGTGCAGATCCAGCAAATGCTCCGCCTGAGAGGTGGAAAACGGCTCCATGACCTCCTTCAGCTCCTTGCCGAAGCGCTCCTTCAGGGCCTTCATGCGGTTTTTTACTTCCTCGTTCTCCGCCCCGCGGACCGCCTTGAGACTGGGGAAGGAAAGATCTGTTTTCCCGGCGGCGTCCCAGCCCGCGGCCGCAGCCTGCTGCAGGCGCTCTGCCGCGTCGGCCATGGCGGCAAAGGCGGGGCCGTAGGCCGCCTCCACCTTGGGGCACTCGGCCATCTCCCCCAGGGCCCGGCGCAGACGGCGACTCCAAAACTCCGCCCACTGGCCCAGGTCGGCCAGGAGCAGCTCGCCAAAGGGGGTGCCCGTCAGCGTATCGGGCACAGCCTGCCAAAATCTTCGGGTCTCCTGCAGCCATTGCAGGGGATGCGCCTGGCTCTGGAGCTTTTCATACAACTCCAAAACCAGCCCCGTGAGGCGGCTGTCATCCCGCCCCGCGCCCAAAGTCTGAGCCAGGAGGGCGGCGTTTTCGTCTCCCTGCTCCAGCGCCTCATAAAACCGGTCCATGACCCGGTCCAGCACGCGGCTGCGCAGCGCAGCTCCCTCCTGCTCGTCCAGCAGGCGGTAATCCGGTGTGAGGCTGCGTCCGTTCACCGGCGGCAGCAGATGGATGTGCTCCCGCAGCAGGCTGCCGCAGAAGGCGTCCACGGTCTTGATGTCCGCCTGATAGACCCGGAACAGCTGGCGGCGCAGATGGTCGTTTTCCGGCTGCTGGGCCACGCGCTGTGAAAGCTCCCTTGCGATTTTTCCCCGCAGCTCCGCGGCGGCGGCGCGGGTATAGGTGATGATGAGGAAGTCGTCTACGCTGCAGTGCTCCTCCTCCACCCGGCGAAACAGGCGCTCCACCAGCACCTTGGTCTTGCCGGAACCGGCCGCCGCGGACACCAGCAGACTGCCGCCGCCGTCCGTAACGGCCCGGCGCTGCTCATCTGTCAGATTCGGATCGATCATGGCGCGCCTCCTTTCTCAGTTGTTCATCGATATTCTGCCACACCTCCGCCGGGGAGGCCTTTTTCAGGATGCGGCGGCGGTCCGTGCCGCTGCCGGGCCGGAAATAGCAGGCGGACGCATAGGCGCACCACCGGCACGCGCCGTCCTGGGGCGTGCGGTAGGCCGGGTCGGCGTCCACGTTGCCCCGGGCCAGCTCCCCGGCGATCTGCTCCAGCAGATGCTCCGTATACCGGCCCAGGCGGCCCAGCTCGTGGGCCGTGGCCACGCCGTCGGTGATGGTCCCGTCCTTCTTCAGCGTAATGGGCAGATACACGGGCTTTTCCAGGGCATCGTGCTCCATGGCCCGGAGTACCTGGGCATCCTCCAGCACCAGGCCGCTGCGGCGCAGCTCCTTCTGAATGTCGGACTCGATCTTAGCCGCTGACGCGTCCCGCTTTTCCGATACGATCACGTCCCGGGCGGGCAGATACAGCACCCCCGCCGGCACCACCGGCATTCCGAAGTGCGTCTCCCCCTCCCGCTCCAGCGCAAACAGGTACAGCAGCATCTGAATGCCCAGTCCGTACTGCACATCGGACAGGCTGAAGGACTTCCGCCCGGTCTTATAATCCACCACCCGCAGATAGAGCCTGCCGTCCTTGACCCAGCCGTCCACCCGGTCCACCTTGCCCACCAGGCGCAGGGAGATGTCCTCCCGCTCCACGGACACGGCGGGCAGATCCGCCTCCCGGCCGCCGAAGCTCAGCTCAAACTCCATGAGCTTGAAATCCGAGCGGCGCATTTCGTCGGCCACGTTGTTCACAATGGCGCAAGCCGTCTTCTGCAGTCGCTCAAACAGATAGCGGAATCGCGCGCTTTTCTCACTGTAGCGGTCGATTTTTGTGTCGGCGTATTCCCGGATGTACCGCTGCACCAGCGCGTCCAGCTCCGGCTGGGTGACGCTGTCGAATCCGCCCCGGTCCCGCACCGCCCGGAGGACATTCTCCAGCAGATAGTGGATGAATGTGCCGATCTCCGGAGCCTGGAACCCGGCGGCCTTGCGTTCCTTGGCCCGCAGGCCGTACTCCATGAAGTAGCCGAAATGGCAGCTTTTCATGCGGTCCATGCGGGAGGCGGACATCTGCACCTGCGTGCCGTATAGGGTGCGGACAGCCGCCGGGGAAAGGCGTCCCCGGTCCAGCAGCTTAGCCCGGCCTATGGCCTCCAGCACGGCCCCCGTGCGGGGATCCGCCCGGAAGTAATCAGCCAGGGCACTGTCCGGGCAGCGCCCTGCGGCCTCCAGAGCCGTGGCGGGTACGGTGAGCCGGTATTCCCCGTCCTCGCGCTCCAGGGCCACGTCCGGCAGCAGGCGGCGGATGCGCTCCACCACAAAGGCCGGGCGCAGGGCCGAGCCGTCCAGGGATACCGTGGGATAGCTCACATGCAGCAGCTCCGTGGGCCGGGTGAGGGTGGAATAGATGTTCTGCAGCTCCTGGTCCAGCTCGTCAAAGGTGGCGTCCGCCAGGGGCAGGTCATGCTCCTGAAGAAAAGCTCTGTCCCGGCGGTTCAGAATGCCCCCCGCCTGATCCACCCGGGGCAGCAGATGGTCATTGCATCCCAAAAGAAACAGTGCCCGGACGGTGCGCCGGTCAGCCCGGGTCATCTCGCTGACCTTCACCTGGTCCAGGGTGGCCGGGATGGTACCCACGCTGTACTGGGTGAGCACCAAACGCAGCATCCGGCAGAACTCCTCCCCGGTGAGGGCCGTGTCTCCCAGGATCTCGGCGAACTGATCCAGCACACCGCAGAAGATCTCCCAAAGCTGGCGGTATTCCTCCGCCGTCTGCACCCGGCCGGACTGCATCAGCGCCTGCGCCTGCTGTCCCAGCAGCTGCGGCACGCCCGCCTCCCGGGCAAATCGGTAGAGAGCCGCGGCCTTGTCTGCGGCGGCAGAGGGCGCCTTCATGTTCTCGTACAGGGGCAGCAGCGGCAGGCGCACCTTCTCCCGGATGGCGTTGATCTCCTCCAGCCGCTCTCGGCGCTCCGGGGTCATCTCCGCGCCATAGCCGTCGGGGTTGGCCGTCCAGGGGACGTCCCGCAGCCACATCTTGCCCCGGATCTCCCAGAGCACCACATAGTTTTCCAGCTGATCGCACTCCGCCCGGTCGATGCCGGCCAGTCCGGTTTTCAGATAGCGGAACATGTCCTCGTACTCAAAGCCGCCGGTGACGGCGTCCAGGGCCCCCAGCGCCAAAAGCAGCGGCGGCTTCTGCAGGATGTCGCTGCGCCGGCTGATGTATACCGGGATGCCGTCCCGAGCAAAAATATGCTCCAGCACCGGGGCGTACTCTGTTAAATCCCGGGCCGTTACGGCAATGTCCCGGCAGCGGTACCCGCTGCGGAGCATCTGCCGGATCCGGGCGGATACATATTCCACCTCGGCATAGGCCGTGGTGGCCTCATACAGCCGCACCTGGTCGCCGCCGCCCTCCCGGGTGGGCGCCGCGGCGCCGAAAAAGTATTTCTCCAAATGGGCCAGGGCCGTGTCGCCCGTGGGCTCCATAAACTCCATAGTACAGCGGCACCCTGCCTGCTGCGCCATACGCACCAGGCGCTGCCGCTGCCGCAGCGCGTTTTGAAAGATCTCGGCGGCAGACCGGTCCCCCAACAATGTGACGGTAACGCTCTCCGCCTGGGTGAGCGCCGTAAGGAGGATCCCCTCCTCCGTTTTGTTAAAATAGGAGAATCCGTCAAAATATACATCCTTGCCCCGCAGATAGGACGCCTGGGGCAGCGCATCCCGGAGCTTCTGCACCCGGGAGCGGGCATCCCGTCCGCCGGACCGAAGGCGGGCGTCGTAGGCGGCATACAGCAGCGCCACGTCCCGCAGCTTGTCCCCCTCCTGCCCCGGGGCCTCCTGCACCCGGGCATAGAGCTCCTGGGGCGGGATCTCGTAGGCGTACAGCTCGTCCATCAGCGCCACCAGCTGCTCCAAAAAAGCCGCCCGGCGGGAGGGATTATCGAACACCCGCAAGCTGCTGCCCACCTCCTGCAGCGCCATGCGCATGGTGAGAAGCTTGCCCCCGCCATCCAGGGTGAAGTCCGACAGGCCGCCCACCTCACCCAGCACCCGGCCGGACAGGTTGCGCAGGCTCAGCACCTCCGCATTGCGGCTGGCCGTGTCCCCCAGGGCATGGCAGAGCGCCACCTCCGCCTCATGGGACACATGCTCCGGCACGATCAGGACCTGGCCGCGCCGGGCACGATTTTTCTTCATAGTCTCCAGGACCCGGGCCGTCTTTCCGGCGCCGGCCCGGCCGATCCACAGATGCAGCATGGACTGACTCCTCCCCCTGTTTGCTTGCGTTATACTGATTATATCATAGGACTTTCCCTGGTGCAAATAGCGCCCACCGCAATTTTTATCCCCCGGAATCCGGCAAAACACTTGACATCCGGCAGAAAAATCCATATAATAAGTAAGCTGTGAAAAAACGGGGTGTAGCGCAGCTGGTAGCGCGCTTGGTTCGGGACCAAGAGGCCGGGGGTTCAAGTCCCCCCACTCCGACCATCAAGAGGCTACAAAAAAGATGTAGCCAAAGAAAACCCCGATTTTATCGGGGTTTTCGCCATTTATACGGCGAAATTTCAGCGAACGATTCTGTAGATATAAAAAAGGTATTTTCCCTTTGTTGGATGTCTTGAACCCTCACACAACCGAATATCCGATACACAGGCAGATAGAAATCAAAAATCTATCTGCCTTTTTTATTACCCTCAAAAAGGAGAAAACAGATATGCTACAGAAAGAATTAGCCAAACGCCTCAAGGCTCGGTACGACACCAAGATTGACGGCAGCGGATGGCTGGAGGTATCCTCGGACGGCGTCCCCCTCTGCCGGATAAAATACAACGGTCAATTTCTAAGCAACGCCGACCAAA
>CABMQL010000026.1 GCA_902388735.1 uncultured Eubacteriales bacterium
GCTTTTTAGGCTGTTCGCACATTTGGATCTCACCGTTTTCCCTGCCGAAAGATCTGCAAAGAAACAAAGGTAAGGAAGAGGAAGAGAAAAGTATTGGCAGGAAAAGCGTCTTTATCAAAGCACAGACGGAAAGAGGTCCGGCCCCCGGTGGGGGTGTGCGCTTCAGCCTCAATCAGCCCTGTAGGCAAGAGAGCAGGACAGAGCCGTCAATATTGCCGCCGGTGCAGAGCAGAACGGTGTGCTCCGTCAGAGTACACTTATCGGAAGTCACGGCGGCCAGCGCCAGCGAGGCGGCGCCTTCCAGTGTCAGCTTGGCGTACAGGCAGGCCAGCTTAATGGCCTTGCGCAGCTCGTCCTCGCTGACGGTCACAATATCATCCACATATTCCTCTATGTAAGGATAGAGGTAGGGCTCGCCGGTCTTGCGCACCACCGCGTCGGCAATGGAGGTGCAGGAGTCCAGCGTCACCAGCTTTCCGGCCGCCCGGGATGCCGCGTAGACGGCGGAACCCTCCGGCATCACGCCGACGATGCGCACACCGGGCTTCAGATGCTTCATGGCGTAGGATATACCGGTGATGAGCCCGCCGCCGCCGATGGGCACCACGATCTGGTCCACGTCGGGCAGCTGCTGCAGCAGCTCCAGGGAGATAGTGCCCTGACCCGCCACCGTGTAGCGGTCAGAGGTGGGGTGCACATAGTACATCCCCTTTTCCTCCGCCAGCGCCACCGTGGCGGCAAAGGTCTCGTCATAGGTGGCGCCGATCTCCAGCAGGTCGGCACCCATGGCGCGGATGCTGCTCTTTTTGATCTCGGGAGTAGGCTCCGGCACAACGATGGTAGCGGGAATGCCCAGGCGCTTGGCGGACAGGGCGCAGGCCATGCCGTGGTTGCCGGAGGAGGCGGTGATGATCCGCAGGGAGGAGCCCACCTCCTGAGCCAGGGTCATGATCTTATTGGTCGCGCCGCGGATCTTGTAGGCGCCGGAGGGCAGCAGGCTCTCCGCCTTCAAATAGACCGGTGCGCCCAGCTGCTGGTCCAGCGGCGCCATGCTCAGCAGCGGGGACGGCGGGAAAGACTGCCGGAGCCGGCGTTCCGCCGCGAAGAAATCAGAGATCTGAACAGGGGAAAGATCTTGGCCTAACATAGTGTTCCCCTCCTTCGTCAGTCCTCGTTGATCTCAAAAATGGATTCGACCTCCACCGTCAGCCCCAGGGGCAGACTGTTGGTGCCGATGGCCGAGCGCGCGTGGCGGCCCTCCTCGCCGAAGGCGTCGATAAACACCTGGGAGGCACCGTTGACCACCTGCGCCTGGCCGGTGAAATCATCGGCACCGGCCACAAACGCCAGGATCTTCACGCACTTTTTGATGCGGTTCAGATCGCCCAGATACGCTTCCAGCGCGGACAGGGTGTTGATGGCGCACACCCGGGCGGCATACTGTGCCTGCTCCACAGACACATCCACGCCCACGCGGCCCGTGAGATGTACGCCCTTATCCATGCTGCCTTGTCCGGATACGAACAGAAGGTTACCGGCCTGATTCACAGGCTTATACAGTCCGGCGGCGGCCAGCTTCTCCGGCAGCTCAATACCGGCATTTTTCAGGTTTTCATAAACGTCCATAATTAGCCTCCTGATTTATAAAGTTCTTGCCCACGCCGGCGCGGCAGGGCCGGCGTGGCGGGCAGCGCTGTGGAAAGCGGTCTTACTTGGCAGCCTTGGCAGCCTTGATGGACTCAATCAGCTCGGGAACGACCTTGAACAGGTCACCCACGATACCGTAGTCAGCCACCTCAAAGATGGGGGCGGACTCGTTCTTGTTCACAGCGATGATGCACTCACTGTCCTGCATACCAGCCTTGTGCTGGATAGCGCCGGAGATACCCAGAGCGATGTAAACCTTGGGATGCACGGTCTTACCGGTCTGACCCACCTGGTGGTCAGCGGTGATCCAGCCGGCGTCCACGCAGGCGCGGGAGGAACCCACGACGCCGCCCAGGACCTCTGCCAGCTCCTCAGCCAGCTTGATGCCGCCCTCGACATCCTTGCTGATGCCGCGGCCCACGGACACGATGAAGTCGGCGCCAATGAGGTCAACCAGCTTCTTGGCAGCCTTCACGACCTCCACTACCTCGGTCTTGATGTCGGCCTCGGTGAGGTTGAAGGCGGGATGCAGAATCTCCACATCCTTCTTGCACTCGCGCTTCTTCATAACGCCGGGGCGCACAGTGGCCATGGCGGGACGGAAGCGGGGGCAGAAGATGGAGGCCATCAGGTGGCCGCCAAAGGCGGGACGGGTCATCTTGATGTCGCGGGACACATCGTGGTCAGCACCGTTGATCTTCACGGTGCCCAGCTTCTCGATGCGCTCGGCGGGCAGAGTGGAAGCTTCCTTCAGGAAGTTCTTGTAGATGGGCATATCAATGTCCAGGTGGGTGCAGTCGGCGCACAGGCCGGTGTGCAGACGGGCAGCGCACCGGGGAGCCAGGTCACGGCCGATGTTGGAGGCGCCGAAGAGCAGGATCTCGGGCTTGATGTCCTCCACTGCCTCGGAGATGACCTTGGTATAAGCGTCGGTGGTGTAGTCCTTCAGCAGGGGGCTGTTGTACACATACACCTTGTCCGCGCCGTAGTTGCCCAGCTCGGGGGCGATAGCGTCCACATTGTCGCCCAGCAGGATGCCGCAGAGCTCTACGCCCAGCTCGTCTGCCAGCTTCCGGCCCTCGGAGATCAGTTCGAATGTAGTGGGCATCATCTTGCCCTGGCGCTGCTCACAGAAAACCCATACGTTTTTGAAGGCGCCGATATCAGCACTATTAAAAGCCATTTTCTTATTCCCTTCTTTTAGATTTTACAAGCATCATCTGTAAACCGCAGCCAAAAAGCTTCGCAGAGTTCGCCTCCGCAGACGCGAACCGTTTTAATCATTTTTCCGGCGACATGTGCGTCGGAAAAATTCCGCTCGGCCAGCAAGTGTGCCCAACGGGCGCGCGCAGTCGGCCGCGATCCCCTCACAAAAAATGCCTGCATTTTTTGTGAATGATTTTTAGATGATGTGCTTGGCGGCCAGGATGCCGGCCAGCTTGTCGGTGGTCTCCTTGCCGGCGCCTTCGAGCATCATGCCGGCGCCCTTCTGAGGAGGCGTGAAGGAGGTCAGAATGTTGGTGGGAGAACCCTTCAGGCCGATGGTGGTGGCATCGATCAGGGGGTGATCCTTCAGAGTCTCATAGGTCATGGTGGTCAGGGGCTTGGAATAAGCCTCGAACGCGCCGCCCACGGACAGGTAACGGGGCTGATTCAGCTCCTTGATGCAGGTGATCATGCAGGGGGTCTGCACCTTCACGGTCATGTACTCGCCGTTGAGGAAGATGTACTCGTTGGGGATAAACACATGGTCCAGCACCACCAGGGCCTCCTGGCCGCCGAACTTGGCGTTGCCCACGTCGATGCAGCCCTCCTCCATCTTCCGGGTGTCGCAGGACTGGCGGCCATAGATCATGTACAGGCCCTCGGCGTCCGTGGGGCAGGCGAAGCACACGGCGTAGTCCTTGTCCGCCTCGCCCATGGCGATGGTGGGCATGAAGATATGCCAGTGGCTGTTGACGGAGCCGGTCTGGTGGCACTTGGCGCCGCAGACCACGATGCCGTCGTCACGGCGCTCCACCACATGGACGAACATGTCCGGGTCGGCCTGGTCATGGGGCGCCTTGGAGCGGTCGCCCTTGGGGTCGGTCATGGCGCCGTCCACGGTGAGGTCGTTGTCCTGGACCATGATGAGGAACTTCTTGAAGTTCTCATGATAGTGGGTGCCGTACTTCTCGTCCACCTCGTACTGAGCTTTTTCTTCTTAGCTTTTGCTTCACTCATAATAGGTCCTCCTCTTTTATGTTATTTTTCTCACTCAGCTTTAATTTCACAATGTGAAATTCGTTACCGCATTGTGAAATCTTGTCTATATTATTATCACTTGTTTTGAAAATGTCAATCCCGTAATTTTGCCAAAAATTTCGTGGGATTCATGTTGCAAAACGCCAAAAAAGGGCGTATGATATGTATATATTTTCATAATGTGGAAAGGCTTACCCATGAAAGACAATAATAATTCCGTCCAATCCATTGATCGTGTATTGGACATTCTGGAGGCGCTTTCCGCTGCGCCCCAGGGGCTTGCCCTGTCAGAGCTGGCGGCGGCCACCTCTCTCCACGCCAGCACCGCCCACCGGCTGCTGGCCTCCCTGGTGGGCCGCGGCTATGCGCGCAAGGATCCGGAGAGCGGGAAATATCGCCTGACCCTGCGGCTGTACGAGATCTCCCGCCGGGTGTCCTCCGTCCTGGATCTGTTCTCCGCCTCCAAACCCATGCTGGAGGCGCTGTCCAACGAGGTGGAGGAGATCATCCACCTGGTGGAGCGGGACGGGAACGAGGTGGTCTACCTGTACAAGTTCGAGCCGTTTTCCCGGCCCATCAACATCACCTCCTCCGTGGGCCTGCACAACCCCATGTACTGCACCGGCGTGGGAAAAAGCATCATGGCCTATCTGCCCGAGAAGGAAGTGCGCACCATTTGGGATCAAACAGAGGTGGTGCATTTCACGCCCAAGACCATCATCACCTGGGAGGCTCTGCAGGCGGACCTGGCCCTCATACGCCAGCGGGGCTATGCCATCGACGACGAGGAGCACGACCTGGGCGTGCGGTGTATTGCCGCCCCTATTTACAGCTGGAACGGTACGCCCGTAGGCGCCATGAGCATTTCCGGCCCGGCGATCCGGATGACCGACAGCGCCATTGATAGCTTTGCCCCCAAGCTGCTGCACGCTGCCGGGGAGATCAGCGGGTCCATGGGTTGGCGGCCTTGAAAAACAACGCATAAAATATAAGCAGCCCGGGGCGCTTTCCTTGCAGAAAGCGCCCCGGGTGATTTATTTTCGTGTTACAGGAATTTATCCAGCTCTCGCTCAGCCTTTTCCATTTTCTTGACTTGGGGGCTGCGGTAGAGATTGCCCCGGGCCATGACCAGGTCCATGTGGCGGAGGGCCTTCAGGTCCTCCAGGGGGTTCTCCCTTGTGACGATGAGGTCGGCGCACTTGCCCGGCTCCACGGAGCCGGTCTCCTGCCCCAGGCCCACCAGCCGGGCGTTGCCCAGGGTGGCCGTGTGCAGGGCGAAGGCGTTGGAGACATCGCAGAATTTGTGGAAGTAGTACACCTCCCGCCACATGTCATAGTGGGTGATGTAGGGACAGCCGGTGTCGGTGCCCAGGCCCACGGGGATGCCGTTCTCCAGGCACGCCTTGGCGCAGGCGATGATACCGTCCATGACGATGCGGCCGTTGTACTGCTCCGTCTCCGACGCGCCGGTGACGCTGCGGTCAAACATGGCATAGGGCAGGGCCGGGGAAATGGTGGCGATATGGCAGGCTTTCCGCTCCTTAAACAGGCGGAGAATTTCCTCATCAGGCCGGGCGCCGTGCTCGATGGTATCCACCCCGCCCTCCAGGGCCACCCGGACCCCCTCGGGGCTCTCCACATGGGCGGCCACCGGCAGACCCAGGGCGTGGGCCTGATCGCAGGCAGCCTTCACCACCGCCGGGGGCATTTTCAGCTCTCCGGGCTCACCCTTACACTTGGCGTCCAGCACGCCGCCGGTGATCATCAGCTTGATGAGGTCGGGCCTGTCTGCGGCGATTTTCCGCACCAGGGCCGCCGCCTCCTCCGGAGAGGTGGCCTCATAGGCCAGGGACCCGGCCATATGGCCTCCGGGCACGGACACCGCCATGTTGCCCGCCAGGATCCGGGGACCCACGGCCTTGCCGGCGAGGATCTTATCCCGCAGGTGAGAATCCACCGCCTGGATGCCGCCCACGGAGCGCAGAGTGGTGACGCCGGAGAGCAGCTCCGTCCTGGCATAGCCCGCGCAGACCTGAAAAGTGACGGCCCGAAGCAGAGCGTTGCTAGTCATCAGGCGGACGGTCTTTGCGTTGTCCTTCTGCTTGACGGTGGGCTTTCCCGAGGCGGGCAGGTGGACATGGAGATTGATAAGTCCCGGCATGACATAGCCGCCGGCCAGGTCGATTTTTTCATAGTCCGGCCCCTCCGTGCCGGCGGGGACGATGCGCTCGATCCGGTCGCCGTTTACCAGGATGCTCAGGCCCGGCCGGGGCTCCATGGTCTCCGTGCCGTCCAGCAGGATGCCGTTTACCAGTGCGTATTTCATAGGATCCACTCCTTTCGGTTTCATTTTATCGGATGGGTCAGGCGCTGCACAGCCGCCCGGGCGGCGGAGGCAGCATCGGGGGTATAGAGGTCCGCGTGGATCTCGTCGCAGAAGCTCTGGCTGATGGGCGCGCCGCCCACCATAATGCACACCTTATCCCGGATCCCGGCCTCCCGGGCCAGGTCCACCACCTGGCGCATCTGCTGCATGGTGGTGGTCAGCAGCGCCGAGCAGGCGATGATGTCGCAGTCATGCTCCCGGGCCGCCTGGATAAATTCTTCCGGCGGCACATCGGCCCCCAGGTCATACACCTGGATATTGCTGCCCTCCAGCATGATCTTCACCAGGTTTTTGCCGATGTCGTGCATGTCGCCCCGGACCGTGCCGATGCAGGCCGAGCCGATAGTCTGCCGGGCGCCGGCCGCGTCCACCATGTAGGGCTTCAGCTGCGCCGTGGCGGCGGCCATGCACTGGGCCGCCATGAGCATCTCCGGCACAAAGGCCCGGCTGGCGGAAAAATCCTCCCCCAGCTCGTTCATGCCCCGGATCAATCCGCCGGAGAGGATGGTCTGGGCGTCCATGCCCTGGGAAAGGGCCTGCTCCGTGAGAGCCAGCACCTTCTTCTGCTGGCCCCGCTTCAGTGCCCCGGCCAGGGCGGAAAGAATGTCGCCGGCCTCCGTCTCGGCCTTGGCAGCGGCCGCCTTTGCCTTTTGCGGGGCAAGGCTGCGCCGGGGCACCGGCGGCAGATCAAAGACCGGCAGGTGAACCCGGGCGTTGTAGGCGTCGATGGTCTCGTCGATATACCGGTCGATATGGGGATAGACGGCCCCGGGAACGCCGTAGGTGATGGAGGGAATGAAATGCCCGCCGGGCACGCAGGCCCGCAGGGTATCCTCGGTGTAGGCGCGGATCTCCTCCGGCGCGGCGTCCGCCCGGTCAATGGCCGCGCCGATGCCGCCCATGAGCACCAATCTGCCCCGCAGGTGCCGCTGGAGAGCGGGGATGTCGTTTTCCGGCAGGACCCCCTGCCAGACCTGGATGCCGATCTCCGCCATGTCGTCCACAATGGGCGCCAGGTAGGAGTCGGCGTGGTGGACGGCGATGCAGCCCCGGGAGCGGATATAGCCGTAAAAGCGGCGGTAGGGCTCCTTGAAAAACGCCCGCCACATATCCGGGTGCATGAACAGGGCATCCTTGGTGCCCCAGTCGTCGTGGGAGAAGATCACGTCCGGGTGCAGGTTGTCGATGAGCAGCTTTACATAGCCCAGGCGGTAGTCGGTGATGTATTCGATGAGCCGGTGCATTTCGTCCGGGTGCTCATAGAGGGCCGTGAGGGTATTTTCAAAGCCCATGAGAAAGTGGCACTGCTCGAAAATGCCCGTGCCCATAAAGCCCGCCAGGAGTTTTCCCTCTCCGGCGGCAGAGCGGGCGGCGGCGCGGCATTCCTCCCAGCCCGCGGCGCAGCTCACCGCCAGGTCTGGGGCATGGACCGTCTCCTCCCAGCGCGTTACATCCGGGCAGACGGTCAGGTCCTCGCTGTGGACGGGGATGGCGCCGGGGGCATCCTCGGGAAAGCTGATGGTAACGCCCCAGCGGTCCCGGCTGACAGTACCCCGGCGGCGATTGCCCCGCAGGTAGGTGTTAATGGGATCCGTAAGGCACAGGTGCAGGGCTTCATACTGCTTGAGCACGCGCTCCGGGCGGCCATCGGGCCGCAGCAGCTCCATAAAAATTTCCTTAGGGGTTTGCATAGCGTTTCACTCCTCCAAGCAGAGCACACAGGCCGTATAGGTCATGGTCCGTGCGCCGTAATTGTATTCCAGGCCCGACTGGCGGCATATATCACTGACCCACAGGCCATAGGCCTCCATGGAGGACAGCCGCCTGGCCGGGTAGCGGCAGGGAGCCGACGGGCAGGTACACCGGCGACAAAGGGTACAGGCCCCCGCCGTGAGGGCCAGGCACCCCGGGTGCAGCAGCCGGGCCTGCCGGGCAAAGCTCTCAAAGGCTTTTCTGTGCTGCCGGGCCAGGGTCTGCATGCCCTGGTAATCAAATTCATCGGCCAGGGGGCCAGTGGTCTGCACCAGGATGCCGCTGCGGCACCGGCGGATCTCCGCCTCCGCCTGGGTAAGAGAGCCGCACCCCGGCGGACAGGCCCAATTTTTGCCGTACTGCCCGCAGCGGTCCGCCGCGCACATCTCCCGCACGGAGGCCAGGGGCCGGAATGCCGAGAGGTTGGCCGGCGCCCAATGGGAAAAGCCGTTTTCTTTTGCCAGCGTCATCAGCCGCTCCATGGGCACCCTCCCCCCTCTTGACAAAGCCCGCCGGGACTGCTAAAAATTATAAGTAAGCAAGTTGCTTACAGTATAATAAGGGTAAATGACCCTGTCAAGTCTCCCGGCAGGCGCCGGCGCAAAAATCTGCGCTGGGAAAGCAGCGGATGGCGAAGCACTTTTGCGGGCCCTCACCGGGGCTTTTCCACGAGTATATGATGAAACGGAGGATGCACTATGCAGATTCAATTCCCCCTGATCCTGGACGGCGCCACGGGCACCGAGCTGCAGAAACGGGGCTTCACCGGCGACGTATGCGCCGAGGAGTGGGTGCTGGCCCACCCGGAGGCCATTGTGGAGATCCAGCGCGGGTATGTGCAGGCCGGGAGCCAGGTGCTCTACAGCCCCAGCTTCGGCGCCAACCGCCAAAAGCTGGAGGAGCACGGAATTTTCAATCGGACCGCGGAGTATAACCGCCGCCTGGCAGAGCTGTCGAAAAAGGCGGCGGAGGGCCGGGCCCTGGTAGCCGGGGACCTCTCCCCCACCGGCCTGTTCCTGGCACCCATGGGCCAGGCATCCTTTGAGGAGCTGGTGGACATTTACGCGGACCAGGCGGCGGGCCTGGAGCAGGCCGGGGTGGACCTGTATGTCATTGAGACCATGATGACCCTGTCCGATGCCCGGGCGGCGGTGCTGGCCGTGCGCAGCGTCAGCGAAAAGCCCATCCTGGTCACCTTTACCTGCGATGAAAACGGCCGAAGCATCTCCGGCTCGGACATTACGGCGGTGCTGACGGTGCTCCAGGGCATGGGCATCGACGCCTTCGGGCTCAACTGCTCCGCCGGGCCCCGGGAGATGCTGCCGCAGCTGAAACGGCTGCGGGAATACGCCCGGGTGCCGCTGATCGCCAAGCCCAACGCCGGGATGCCCCAGATCGTGGACGGCAAGGCGGTGTATCACTGCCCGCCGGAGGAATTCACGGCCCTGGTACCGGAATTTCTGCAGGCCGGGGTGGCCATCTTTGGCGGCTGCTGCGGCACGGATGCCGGGCACATCGCGGCGCTGAAAAAGGCCCTGGAGGGGGCGCAGATCACGCCCCCGGCCCCGCAGCATGCGGAGCTTCTGCCGGCGGCCACGGAGAAGCTGCCCATGTATCTGCCGGCGGACGCCAAACACGGGGCGGTGATCGCCGTGACGGAGGACCTGGAGGACGACCTGCTGGAGGCCATGGACGGGGACGACGCCATGGTGGCCATAGCGCTGACAAGCCTGGCGGACGCGGAGGCCCTGGCGGACGTGCAGTACATGATCCAAAAGCCCCTGTGCCTGGTGTGCGACGACGGGGATGTGCTGGAGGCAGCCCTCCGGGTCTATCAGGGCCGGGCGCTGTATGAGGGCCCGGTGCCGGAGGAGCGGCTGGAAAAGCTGCGGGAAAAGTACGGCGTGATCTATTAAGCGTTTGCGCAATGACATGGCACGGGAAGTACGATGCAAAGCCGGATACGCAAGGAGGGATGTAAAAATGCAGCAAGAGAGACCGCCGATTCCGCGCTATCAAGTGTGCGCGGGGTGCGAGAAGGCTCACAGGGGAGTAAAGACCTGCGACAAGTATCCGGACGGAATCCCGAAGAAGTACAGCGTGAGATGGGAGGATACGCCGGACGAGACGGGGATCGCAGAAGAGTGCCCGGACTTTGAGAAGGAGAAGGACCCGTATCGCTGGACACCCCCGGAGTGGCTGAAAATTATAGAAAATCTGGAATACGCAGAGGCAATATTGAAGATGGAAAACCCGCAGGAGGCGTGGAAAGCAATCGTAAAAGCGGAAAATCTATCGCTGGAGGAGAAAATGGACCTGGCGGTGGAGTACGCGAAAACACATAGCATAGACATGCTGGAAATGACACACTACCCGAGCGGGGAAAGAGTAATCCAGGAAGAAAAGTAACGGGCTTGGTATGGGAGAGGTCCTGTCTTCCCTACGTGCGGGGCAGAACTCCTCCCCCTATGCAAAATATGCTGGTTCCTGCAAGCGGGGCGTCGGGGACGCCGCCCCCCTACGGATGGGTTGTAGGGGTGGATGGCTCTGTCCGCCCATGCAGCGACAGATTCAATTTGTTTATAAAAAAGCACCCGCCCCTGGCAGGTGCTTTTTCTTGTTTTAGGCTACTTTGGCGGCAAAGCGGCGGGAGGGGCGGTACACCAGCAGCGCGCCCAGCACCAGCAGAGCGGTGATGGACAGGCTCACGGGGTAAGCGATCATGATGGTGCGAAAGCTGGGGCTGGTGGGGAACACGAAGCGGATCCAGGCGATGCGTACGCCGCACACGCCCAGCATGGTCAGCACCGCCGGAGCCAGGGAGATGCCGAAGCCCCGCAGGTAGCCGGACATGACCTCATACAGCAGGCTGAAGGAGTGGGAGATCATGATCATCATCAGTCGGATATAGCCCGTGGCGATGACCTCCGGGTCCCGGTTAAAGAGGGACAGCAGGGGCCTTCCGAAGCTGAGGATCAGCACGATGGCAATGGCCAGGGCCACGGCCCCCTCCGCCAGGGAGAGCCAGAAGGTCCTTTTGCACCGGTCGATCTGCCGGGCGCCGTAGTTCTGGCCCACGAAGGTGGTGCAGGCCTGGGAGAAGGAATTGAGAATATCATAGGTGATGATCTCAATATTGAACGCCGCGCTGGAGGCCGCCATGACCACGGTGCCCAGGCTGTTGATGGCCGCCTGGACCACGATGTTGGACAGGGCAAACACGGCGCTCTGCACCCCGGCGGGCAGGCCGATGCGCAGGATGCGGCGGAGCACGGCCCCGTCAATACGCAGCTGCCTGGGGTCCAGCCGGATCTCCCGATCCGTGCGGCAGAGACGGCGGAACAGCAGCAGGGCGCTGACGGCATTGGAGATGACCGTGGCAATGGCCACGCCGTCCACCGACCGGTGGAGCACCGCCACGAAAAACAGGTTCAGCAGCACATTGAGCACGCCGGAGGTGGCCAGGGCCATGAGGGGGATCTTCGTCTCCCCCACGCTGCGGAAAATGGCCGCCTGGAAGTTATACAGCAGGATCACCGGCATACCCGCCAGGTAGATGCGCAGGTACAGCAGCGCCAGGGGCAGCACATCCGCCGGGACATTCAGCAGGCTCAAAAGCGGCGCGGCCACCAGCTGACCCACCAGGGCCACCAAAACGCCCCCCAGCACTGACACCAGCACGGAGGTATGCACCGCCTTCTGCACCTCCTGGGGTCGGCCGGCGCCGATGGCATTGGCGATGACCACGTTGGCGCCCAGGGCAATGCCGATGAACAGGTTCACCACCAGGCCGATGATGGCGCTGTTGGCCCCCACGGCGGCCACGGCGGCGGTGCGCTCCGAGGCAGCGGTAAAGTTCCCCACGATGGCCACATCCGAGGCGTTGAACAGCTGCTCCAAAATGGCGGTGGCCGCCACAGGCAGGGCAAAGCGGGGCAATTTATTCCAAATGGGCCCGTGGAGCATATCCAGGCGGGCAGCAGCGGTTTTCACGGGGAGATCAGGCTCCTTTCGGCAGAAATTTGCAGTTTTTTGCAGTTTTTCAGTATAATCCTGTTTTTTTCGGATGACAATGGTAAATTTCACAATTTCTGAACGGTTTGGACCGGGGTTTCTTGACTTTTACAGTGCAATGCGCTAAAATGTGTATGGTTTGAGGAAACGCCTGCAAGGCAGGCAGAAAATGAAAAGGGCCGCGGCGCCGGGGTGAATTTCTCCGGGGCGGATTTTTTTGCGGCCGGACGGGAGAGGCAATGAAACAGAAAAACACGAAAAATTTTGGCACCCGCTGGGGCTTTATCCTGGCATCGGTGGGCTCCGCCGTGGGCATGGCCAACGTATGGGGCTTTCCCAACAAGCTGGGCAGCAACGGCGGCGGCGCATTCCTGCTGATCTACCTGCTGTTTGTGTTTATTTTCAGCTATGTGGGGCTGCCGGCGGAGTTTGCCATGGGCCGCCGGGCCGGCACGGGCACCCTGGGCGCCTATGAGGGAGCCTGGGCCACCCGGGGCAAGGGCATGGGCAAGGCCGGCGGGCTTTTGGGCTGGCTGCCCCTGGCGGGATCTCTGTGCATCGCCCTGGGCTACGCCGTCATCGTTACCTACATTCTCAAGGCGCTGGTGGACTCCGTGATGGGCACCCTGATGACCACCGACACCGCCGCCTGGTTCGGCGCGTTCTCCTCCACCCCCTTCTCCGTGGTGCCGTACCACATCATTGTGGTGGTGGGCACCCTGCTGACCCTGTATCTGGGCGCTCACAGCATCGAAAAGACCAACAAGATCATGATGCCCGTGTTCTTCATCATCTTTCTGGTGCTGGCGGTGCGGGTGGCGCTGCTGCCCGGCTCCTCCGCCGGATACCGCTTCATGTTTACCCCGGACTGGGCGGCGCTGAAGGATCCCATGATCTGGATCTGGGCCATGGGCCAGGCCTTCTTCTCCCTGTCGGTGACAGGCAGCGGCATGATCGTGTACGGCGCGTACCTGTCCAAGGAGGAGGACGTGGTGCATATGGCCCAGCGGACGGCGCTGTTTGACACCATTGCCGCCGTGGTGGCGGCACTGGTCATCATCCCGGCGTGCTTCTCCTATGACCTGGACGTGGGCGCGGGCCCGGGGCTGCTGTTTGTGACCCTGCCCACCATTCTGCAGGACATCCCCCTGGGGCGTCTGTTTGCCATCATCCTGTATGTGGCCATGATCTTCGCGGGGATCAGCTCCCTGCAGAACATGTTTGAGGCGGTGGTAGAATCGCTGATGCACAAGTTCCCCAAGCTCAACCGCACGGCGGCCCTGGCCATCCTGTGCGTGCTGTGCCTGGGCATCGGCCTGTTTATGGAGCCCATTGCCAAGTGGGGCACCTGGATGGACCTGGTGTCCATCTACATCATCCCCATCGGGGCCACCCTGGGCGCGGTGTCTTGGTTCTATGTGATGAAGAAGGACGACCTGCTGGCAGCCATCAACACCGGCAGCCGCAAGACCCGGGGCGCTCTTTGGTACAGCGTAGGCCGGTATGTGTATGTGCCCCTCGCCCTGGTGCTGTGCCTGGTGGCGCTGATCGGCGGCGTGGCGTTTTAAGGAGAAAATTAATATTGGGAATGGGAAACCCTCCAGGAGCCGCGGCTCCCGGAGGGTTTTTGTGCGGATGGGGCGGGCAGAGGCGTCCGCCCCTACACACCGTTTACCGATAGGATTTCGTAGGGCGGCGTGCCCTCACGCCGCCGGGGCAGTGCGGTAGTTATCGGGCGGCAGGCTGAAGGCAGCCCGCCCTACGGTGGGTATACAAGTAGTGCGGTGGGGTCACTCCGGAATGTCCGCACCGGTAATGACGGCCGGGTCATCTGAGCGGATGAGATTGCCGTCTGTGTCCACGTGGAAGGAGAATGTATAGCCGTAGGCGGGGTCTGCGGGAAAGCTCTGCAGCTGCTCCTCGGTGAACAGGCCCACCGCCTCGGGCCAGACGATGATCTCGTCGCCCTCCTGCTCCTCCCGGTTCACGATTCGCAGGTCGTAGCCCAGGGCGGCCAGGCGCTTAAATTCGCCGCCCAGGTCGCCGACGGCCACCTGCTTCCCATTTTGGAACACATCCATTTTCAAAAGATATTTCACGTTTTGGCCGGCATACCGCTCCCGGGCCGCATTGACCTCGATAAAACAGAAATACTCTCCGGGATCCGGGGCCTTATAGCAGGCTTCCCCCGCGACTTGGAAGTTTTTAATGATGGTGCTGCCGGAGGTATACTGGTTGCCGTCGGCCCTTTCCTTCATGGGCAGATTGTGGGTCGCCAGCAGGGCGCTGGCCGTGACCAGGCACAGGCACGCGGCAGCGCACCAGCGCCGCCAGGCGGGAGCGGCAGGCTTGCGGGATCGGACGGGCTGGTGGGCCTGGGCGATAAAGTCGTCCCGGACGTCCCCCAGAACCAGGGAAAATTCTTCTTTTTTCATAGCATAAAGCCCCTTTCCGAAAGGCAGCGGCGCAGCTGGGTGCGCAGACGGTGGAGGGTAACGGAAACGCGATTTTCCGAGATGGCAAAGCGGGCAGCGATGTCGGACACGCTCTCAAAATACCAGTAGCGGCAGACGAAGATGCGCCGCTTGGTCTCCGGGAGGGCGGCGAGAAAGTCGTTGATGGCAGCCACCAGCTCCTGGCGGTCCAGGCCCACCTCAGGGGTGTCCCGGCCGGAGACGATGTGCTGAAGCTCCTCAAATACCGTCTCTGCTTCCCCGCCGCCTCGCTTCTGCGCGGTGGCGCTGCGCAGCCGGTTCAGGGCCAGGTTCCGGGTGATCCGGCCCAAAAACGCCGGGAGCACCGCGGGCCTGTGGGGCGGCATGGCGTTCCACGCCTGCAGGTAGGTGTCGCTGACGCACTCCTCCGCGTCCCGCCGGTCGGGCAGGATGTTTCCGGCGATGCTGGCGCAGTAGGCGCCGCATTTTTCCGCTGCGGCCGGGATGGCGCGCTCATCCCGGGCCCAGAACAGCGCCACAATGGCGGCATCGTCCATGGTCCTCTCCCCTCCTTTCCTTTGGCCTTTCACTTTTATAGACACGAACGGGGCGCGTTTCTTACAGGGGCAGGAAAATTTTTTAAAAAAAACTCCCGGAAACGGATTCCGGGAGTTTTTAATTCTAAACGCTTCAAAATTATGCGCGCAGCGGGCTGCAAGCCCCTTGGCAGAAAAAACAAAGTTTTTTCGTCAGGAGTTTTTAACCCCACAGGGCGGTGAGCATGGGGATGATCTGCTTTTTGCGGCTCATAACGCCGGGGAGGAACAGGGTGTTGTCCTTGGGCTCCACGGAGAAGGCGTTGCGGATGGTATCGTCGCTGCCCACATACAGCAGCTGCGTGCCCTCCAGCAGCACATCCGTGAGCATCAGCAGCACCATGTCGTAGTGGTGCTCGTCCCGGATGCGGTTCATCTCCTTGAGCAGCTCCTCCTTGCGGTTCATGATGTCCAGGGAGTCCAGGCAGGTGATCTGCCCCACGCCCAGCACCTGCTCGGCAATATGGAACTCCTTGAAGTCCGAGGCGATCATCTCCTGCACCGGCTTATCCGGGCTGACGGAGGCAAACAGCTCCTTGCCCAAATCGTCCAGCCGGACGTTGGCGATGCGGGCCAGGCGCTCGGCCATGGAGATGTCCCGCTTGGTGCAGGTGGGGGACTTGAACATCACCGTGTCGGACAGGATGGCCGCCGCCATGAGCCCGGCCATGGGCCCGGAGGGGATGACGCCGTGCTCCTGATACATGGCGGCGATGATGGTATTGGTGCTGCCCACAGGCTCATTGCGCACGTGGATGGGCTGGGTGGTCTGGATATCCGCCAGGCGGTGGTGGTCGATGATCTCCAGGATCTCCGCCTGGTCCAGGCCCGGGACGGACTGGGCAAACTCATTGTGGTCCACCAGCACCACCTGCTTGCGCCGGGGGCGCAGCAAATGATACCGGGACAGGGTGCCCACGACTTTTTCGTTTTCGTCCAGCACGGGATAGCTGCGGTAGCGGCTCTTGAGCACCACCTCCCGGACGTCGTCGATGTAATCATCCAGGTGGAAGCACACGATCTCTCCCCGCTGGCAAGGGCGGGAGATGGGGATGGCCTGGTAGATCAGGCGGCAGGCGCGGCCGGCGGCGAAGGGGGGGGAGATGATGCATGTGTCGCCGTCATACTCCTCCAGAGCGGGGTCGACATCCGCCCGGCAGATGATGAGGCAGCTGACGTGCTGGTCCAGGGCCCGCTGGATCATATCCGGCTGGCTGGCCACCAGAACGATATTGTTGCTGCCGGAAAAGCGCAGGTTCTCCGCAGCCTGGGGCATGGCCACCACCACGTTGCCGCTGATGTCGGTGGGCACACTGCTGCCCTCGTTGACGATGCGGCCCTCCAGCACGCTGACCAGGTTGAACACCGGCAGCTGCTCCACCTGGCTGTCCACCAGCGTCTCCATGCTGAAGGTGGCGATGTCGCCGGCGGAGAGCATGCCGTACAGAGTGCCGTCGTCATTCACAACGGGGACGGCGGAGATGCGCTGGTCGCGCATCACATGCCAGGCCCGGTCCATGGTGACGGAGGAGCTGAGGCAGGGGGGCGTATCGTACTCCAGGTCGCAGACCTGGGTGCGGACCGTGCGGATGGCCATAGGCTCCTCAAAGCCGAAATGCCTGAGCATGCGGTTGGTCTCGTCGCTGACGTGGCCCAGGTGCGCCGCCACATATTGCCGGTCGCCCAAAGCGTTGCGCAGGGCGGCATAGGACATGGCCGCCACAATGGAATCCGTATCCGGATTGCGGTGGCCGGTTACAAAAATCTCGTTCATGGTTTCTCCTCCCGGGAGCTTTTTTCCCATTATAAAGCGGCGGTATTTCATTTTCAATACGAGGATATTATAAATTTTGGGTATTTGGTGCGGTTTTTTCCGTGAAAAGGCAGAAAGCCCGGTAGGCAATTTCTGAAAAAGAAGCCCCGCCGGAGGGCGGGGCTTCTTGCTGGATTCATCGGGCATAGGTGGTGATGGGATAGGTGATGCCCGGGTACTCAATGGTATCTACATAGTCCGGGTCGTCATCCACGGCGCCGAAGGCGCCCTCCGGGGACTGGATGATGCCCCACTCCTGCAGCAGCGCCAGGGCGCGGGTACACTGGGGATTAAGGGTGATGGCCACATCCCGGTCGCCCACGCCATCCTCCAGGTGGATCTGCACCCGGCAGTTCTGATTGCGGTAGAGGTCCGGGTCGGCCATGTTCATAGCCGCGATGTCCTCCAGCACCGCCTCGTACAGGTCTTTGCTCTGCTGGGCCGTAAGCTCCTGGGAGATCTCCTCCACAGGAATGTCCACCCAGCCGTAGCGGAGGTTGTCGGCAGAGATGTCCTCCGCGGCATCCAACACCAGGCTGCGGCGGAAGGTGTCCGTCTCTGTCAGGGCTTTCACCTGGGGCAGGTCCCCACTGCACAGGCTATAGCGCCGGGACAGGGTGCCGCCGTTTTTCAGGGAATAGGTGAAAATGACGGTCTGACCGTAGCGGGCGGCATCGTCATTTTCCTGATCGCTGCGGTTGACAAAATAGCGCTGGGCCTGGAGCGCGGCGTCGATCTCCTCCGGGGTGGTAAGGCTTGTGTTGCCGCGGGTCATAGCACCGCTGAACACCTCCACAGACTCCACCTGGCTGGCCTGGGGAACCCGCCGCTCAAAGCCGAAAACGTCCCCCTTGATGCACAGGCACAGGGCGATAAGCACCACGCACAGAGCGATGAGCTCCGGCCAAAGCTTGCCGAAGACCCGGGGCGTGCGGGCAATGAGCATCTGGGCGCCGATCATGCACACCAGGCCCAGGGCGACGATGCAGGCCAGCAGGCCCACGGTATTGCTGGTGCAGCACAGGATCAGCGCCAGCGCAACGCCCAGGCCCAGGCCGCCCAGCACCCCCGCGATCCACCGCACCACCGGGCGCAGGGGCCGGAAGGCCAGGGTATCGCCGGAGGCCTCGCTGCGGCGGATGCGGTAGAGCAGCCAGCTGACCGCCAGCAGTACGACGGCCACAATGCCGTACACCAGCAGGCTCTTCCAGGCGGAGGCGGGCAGAAGGGCGGCATCGCCCTCGCCATACATAGCCGTCAGGCCGAAACGCAGGCGCAGGACCGGGGTAAGCCAGACCACGATATTCTCCCGACTCATGGAGAGAACATTGTCATTATAGCTGGGGTAAAAGAGGCCGCACATCACGTCCACCAAAAGGCGGCAGAGGATGGCCACGCAGTTCAGCGCGCCGTAGGCCACGATCATAGCCGGGAGCCAGGCGCAGAGCATGCAGCAGAGGATGCCCATGGAAAAGAACAGCAGGAAGGTCACCAGGGAGAACACCAGCCAGGAAAGGCTGGCCCCCCAATGGGACCCGCCGTTCTGGGCCGAGAGCAGGCACATGAGCACATTGCTCGCGGCCACGCAGCCCACGCCGCAGAGCACATGGGTGCGGAACTGGCAGCCCCGGCCGGCGGGGAAGCTATGCAGGCCGTAGGTGGCCCGGGTATTGCCCAGGTACGAGAACAGGGCCATGGCCAGGATCAGGCCGAAAAACAGGTTGATCCAGGTAGCAGCCTGGGTGGCGGAGCCGATGATTTCCAGGGCGGTGCGGCGGGCGGAATCCGGGTAGGTGGCCTGCAGGGCCGCTGGAATATCGTTCCACATCCGCAGAGGCAGGATCAAAAACCAAAGGAAGGTATAGCCCGCAAACAGCGGCCAGCAGCGGCGCAGGTCGCTGCGCAGCAGGGCCCGATTACAGAAGGATCTTGTGAGCAGCATCGTCCGCACCTCCTAATTCATAGATGAAAATTTCCTCCAGGGTCAGGGGAATAGCCTCCAGCAGCACGGGGTTGGTGATCTGCATGCGGCGGCAGATCTCCTCGCTGCTGCCGCGCATGATGTAGGTATGCACCCGGCCCACCTGGGAGTGGTGCAGGATCTGCAGCTCCGCAGGGAGGGTAGGCTCCTGGGCCGTGGGATAGGCCACCTGGAGCTTGACGGTGTTATCCTGCAGGTCGGAGAGGGTGCGCTCCAGGAGCACCTTGCCCTTATCCATGATGCCCACATGGTCGCATACGTCCTCCAGCTCCCGGAGGTTGTGGCTGGAGAGGAGCACCGTGGTGCCCCGGGCGGCTACGTCGTCCAGCAGCACCTGCCACACCTGGCGGCGCATCACCGGATCCAGGCCGTCCACCGGCTCATCCAGCACCAGGTACTCCGGCAGGCAGCTCATGGTGATCCAAAAGGCCGCCTGGCGCTGCATGCCCTTGCTCATGCGGCGGATGGCCTTCTTTTCCGGCAGCTGAAACAGCTCCCGGAGCTTTTCAAACCGGTCCCAGTCGAACTGGGGATACATGCCCGCGTAGAGCTTGGCCATCTCCCGGATGGTAGACTGGTTATAGTAGAACCAATCGTCGGGGATGGATACTACCCGCTCCTTCACATGGCGGTTTTCATACACCGGCACGCCGTTTACCAGCACCTGGCCGGAATCCTGCCGATACACCCCGGTGATGTGGCGCAGCAGGGTGGATTTGCCCGCGCCGTTGGGGCCCACCAGGCCATACACCGCGCCCTTGGGCACCGTGAGGGCGGCGCCGTTCAAGGCGGCAAAGCCGTCAAAGGTTTTCACCAGATTCTTTACCTCAATCATTGCTTTCCTCCTTCCACAGAGCCAGCCACTGCTGCTCCGTCATGCCCAGGTGCCGCAGCTCCTCGATGGTCTCCCGCAGAGACGCCGTCAGCTCCTCCATGCGGCGGATATTCTGCTCGCCGTCCTCGGCCACAAAGCTGCCCCGGCCGGCCACGGAATATACAAAGCCCTCCGCCTCCAGCTGCGCATAGGCCCGCTGGATGGTGTTGGGGTTGATGGCCAGCTCTGTGGCCAGCTTGCGCACAGAGGGCAGCTGATCCCCCGGCTGCAGCACCCCGCTGAGCATCAGCCGCCGCAGACCGTCCCGCACCTGCTGGTGGATGGGCCGGCTGTCCCGATAGTCCAAATGAAGCACCTAACGTTCCTCCTTCCGTGTCAAGTGTACTATTTGTATTAGTACAGTCAATATACCATGGCAATTTGCCCCTGTCAAGGGGGAAATTGGGAATATTTCCGCCCGGGGGCGGGCATGATGGAGAGGTGTGCAGGGGAAAAGCCCGATGGGCGGACAGAGGCGTCCGCCCCTACACACTGTTGATCGGTAAAATTTCGTAGGGGGCGATACCCACATCGTCCCGGTGGCACCAGTCCTCAAAATATCCGTAGGGCGGCGTGCCCTCACCCCGCCGCCCGATGACCACTGCACCACCCCGGCGGCGTGAGGGCATGCCGCCCTACGGAGGGTTACGAGTCGTGCGGTGGGGCGGGACGATGTGGGCATCGCCTCCTGCTGAGCTTTGGACACTGCTTTACATATTTAATACAAAGGAGGATCGACTATGAAGGCTATGGTCTATCAGAAAAGCTGCATCCAGTGCGGGCTGTGCGCGTCCGTGTGTCCGGAGGTGTTTTCCATGCGCCCCGGCCTCCCGGCCCAGGCCCAGGGGGATGATATCCCCACCGATCTGCAGGTCAGTGCCCAGGCCGCCGCCGAGGGCTGCCCCACGGACGCCATTTCCATCCAATAAAAATATTCCCGTTTTTTCAAAATCATGCTTTACAAGCCACAGGGAGTGTGGTATGTTATTAGAGTACGCTGCCATGCGTATGAATTGCCCTTGCCTTAGTCCCGCGGATGCTTCACCCGTCCCGGCACTCAGACAGCGGGCAGACATAAAAGAAAGGTGGAACTTAACCATGATGCTGAAAGACCAGAAGACCTCTATCATCGAGGCCAATCGTACCCACGAGAACGACACCGGCTCCCCCGAGGTGCAGGTGGCTATCCTCACCGAGCGCATCAGCCAGCTCACCGCTCACCTGAAGGTGCATCCCCACGACTTCCACAGCCGCCGCGGTATGCAGATGATGATCGGTAAGCGCCGTCGTCTGCTGGACTATCTGGCCAAGAAGGACATCGAGCGCTATCGTGCTCTGATCGCCAAGCTGGGTCTGCGTCGATAATTTCAGGAATCCGGGTGGTGCAGGCTCCCCTGCACCACCCTGTTTTCACATTTACCTGCGTCTATCCATCCCGCCGGAGAAAACAGCACCTTTAGCGTTTGAAACTGCGCCCTGCATCCGGGACGCGGCTTCAAGTGCTAAAGGGTTTATCTCCGGAGGGAAATCCAAATGATAAAGGAGAATAAACCATGTCAACGATCATTACCAAGCGCCAGTTCCCCGGCTACCACAAGTATGAGATGGACCTGGCCGGCCGTCCCCTGACCCTGGAAGTAGGCAAGCTGGCCGAACTGGCCAACGCCGCCGTGATGGTGGGCTACGGCGACACCCGCGTGCTCTGCTGCGTCACCGCCGCGCCCCGTCCCCGGGACGGCATCGACTTCTTCCCCCTGAGCGTGGACTTTGAGGAGAAGATGTACTCCGTGGGCCGCATCCCCGGCAGCTTCAACCGCCGCGAGGGCCGCCCCGGCGAGAAGGGCATCCTCACCAGCCGCGTCATCGACCGGCCTATCCGCCCCCTGTTCCCCTCCGATTTCCGCAACGATGTATCCGTCATGTGCACCGTCATGGCGGTGGATCACGACTGCTCTCCCGAGGTAGCCGCCCTCATCGGCACCTCCGCTGCCCTGGCCATTTCCGACATTCCCTGGAACGGACCCGTGGCTGCCCTGAAGGTGGGCCTGGTGGACGGCAAGCTGGTCTTTAACCCCACCAGCGAGCAACGCAAGGTCTCTGACCTGGACGTGACCGTGGTGTCCACGGGCAAGAAGGTGGTCATGATCGAGGCCGGCGCCAACGAGGTGCCCAACGATGTGATGTTCGAGGCCATCCGCATGGCCCACGAGGAGAATCAGAAGCAGATCACCCTCATCAATCAGATGGTCGCCGAGATCGGCAAGCCCAAGTTTGACTATCCCCACGCCGACTTTAATCAGGAGCTGTTTGACAAGATCGTTCACGACTTCATGGACGAGGCCAAGGCCGCCATGGACACCGACGACAAGAACGTCCGCGAGGCCCGCTGGAACGAGATGATCGAGCACTGGCACGAGAAGTATCTGGAGGAGTATCCGGATATGGACCAGTACCTGGAGGAGTTCACCTACAAGTTCCAGAAGAAGATCGTGAAGGCCTGGCTGCTGGCGGGTCACCGTGTGGACGGCCGTCAGAAGAACGAGATCCGTCCCCTGGACGCCGAAGTGGGCGTACTGCCCCGGGTCCACGGCTCCGGCCTGTTCACCCGCGGCCAGACCCAGGTGCTCTCCGTCTGCACCCTGGATACCCTGTCCGCCAATCAGAAGCTGGACACCATTTGGGAGGAGACCGAGAAGCGCTACATGCACCACTACAACTTCCCCGGCTACTCCGTAGGCGAGGCCAAGCCCGCCCGCAGCCCCGGCCGGCGCGAGATCGGTCACGGCGCCCTGGCTGAGCGCGCCCTGCTGCCCGTCATTCCCCCGGTAGAGGAGTTCCCCTATGCCATCCGCGTGGTGTCTGAAGTGGTGTCCTCCAACGGTTCCACCTCCCAGGGCTCCATCTGCGGCTCCACTCTGGCGCTGATGGACGCCGGCGTGCCCATTAAGGCCCCGGTGGCCGGCATCTCCTGCGGTCTGATCCAGGATGACGACGGCTCCTTCACCACCTTTATCGACATCCAGGGCGTGGAGGACTTCCACGGCGAGATGGACTTTAAGGTGGCCGGCACCAAGAAGGGCATCACCGCCATTCAGATGGACCTGAAGAACGACGGCCTGACCATGGAGATCATCAAGAACGCCCTGGACATCACCTACGATGCCCGGGTGCAGATCCTGGACCAGGTGATGCTGCCTTGCATTGCCGAGCCCCGGCCCGAGGTCAGCAAGTACGCCCCCAAGATGGTCACCATGCACATTGACCCGGACAAGATCCGCGAGGTCATCGGCAAGGGCGGCAGCGTGATCCAGAAGATCGTGGCCGAGAGCGGCGCCAAGATCGACATCGACGACGACGGCACCATCCACATCGCCTCCCCCGACGCCGAGAGCTGCGCCATCGCCAAGAAGTGCATCGACGACATCGTGTTCGTGCCCGAGGTAGGCGCTCTGTACTATGGCCGCGTGGTGCGGCTGATGACCTTCGGCGCCTTCGTGGAGCTGGCCCCCGGCAAGGACGGCCTGGTGCACATCTCCAAGCTGGCCGACCACCGCATCGAGAAGGTGGAGGACGCCTGCAAGGTGGGCGACATGATGTGGGTGAAGGTCACGGAGATCGACGAAAAGGGTCGCGTGAACCTAAGCCACAAGGATGCCATGAAGGAGATCAAGGCCAAGGAGGCCGCCGGCGAACCCATCAAGTAAGGCCCGGTTTACAGATGAATAGCAAAGGAGGACACCGAGTGGGTGTCCTCCTTTTTTCGCGCCGGAAGATGCGCGTGCCTTATATTGACAATTTTTGATCCGCTTGCTATAATTTCGCAAGGCGCTGCACGAACGGCAGGCGGTTGGCTACACCACCCGAAAGGGGGTGCTGCTTATGCGGATCACATTACATATCGGACGGTTCACCGTGACGATCATTGTGAAAAGCAGAAACCGCCACTCGGCAAAGTGACGGTTTCAAGGCTTCGCTTTGAACTCTTAACTAATCCGGGCTAACCGCTTGTCGCAGCGCCTTTCTATGTTTATTATAGCAGAAATCTTGGAGCTGTCAAGTGGCGCTGCGGCTCTGTTCTCTGCCCGCCGAAGCATCCGCTTTCCTCAGACCCGGCCCTTTTTCTGCCGGTATTTGCCCGGAGAGACCCCGGTGTATTTCTTGAAGACCCGGGCAAAGTAGCTCTGATCCTCAAAGCCGCAGGCGTGGGCAACGTCCACCAGGGAGGCATTGCTCTCCAGCAGGAGCTGCTGGCTCCGCTTCACCCGGAAGCGGTTCAGATAGGCAAACAGACTCTCCCCCGCCTCGGCTTTGAACAGGCTGCTGAGGTAACCGGGGCTGAGACAGACCTCCGCCGCGATGCTCTCCAGGGTCAGCTTCTCCGCATAATGCTGGCGGATGAACCGCTGGGCGTTAAACAGGGCGTTGGAGTGGCGCACCTGCTGGAATTCAAAGGTATAGTCCATGAACCGGCGCAGCACGGAGGTGATCCAGCCATAGAGCTGGTCCACAGTGGAAAATTCCCGGATGGCGGCCAAATAATCGCTGCGGCCGAAGATCTCCTGCACGTCCGCCCCGGCGCTGACACACGCCCGGGAGAGCATGACGGACAGCTCCATGACCCGGTGGCGCATGGCCTCCGTGTCGCCGCCGTTGGCAGCATATGCCTGGGAAAATACCCGGTCCATGAGCTCCTTGGCCCCTTCCCGGTCCTGCTGTTCGATGAGCTGCTGCAGCTGGCGCTCCTCCTGGAGCGACGCGCCCAGGTCCGCCGTCTCCTCCTGCTCCGCCCGCAGGGCCGCGGGCAGCGGGCGGAAGCCCTCGCTGAGCATGCCCTGGCAGAGGAACTCCAGCAGCCGGCCCAGGGCATCGGACTGCTCCCGGCTCCACTGGGGGACCGGGTCGATGCACACGGCACTGGTCAGCTCGGCCACCTGCTCCTGGGCGTCCTCCCGGTCATTGGTGAGGAACGGGCCGGCGGTGATGCCGCCCTCCAGCTCCCCAGCCTCCGAACATATGCACTGGGCCACAAAGGCCAGGCCCAGGGGGCAATAATAGAGATAGGGGCTGTGCCAGCGGTAGGATTCGTTGCAGCCGTAGGCATGGGTGGCCCGGGCGCGGCAGCGGATATAGCTGCACTCGTCGCAAAAATCCGGCAGGGGCGGCGTATCCCGCAGGATCTGAATATCCCGGGTGCTCACCGTCCGGCAGTCCACGCCGCAAAGCAGCCGGATGTCCTGGCAGCACTGCCTGCAGCGCTGCAGCTGCACTTTTGATAACTGCATGCGATCCCCTCCTCTCAGGTCAGTATATTGGTTGACTTGTTGTAATCTGTTTGCTGTGGTTTCAGTATAAAGGAGGCCCGGGGGACATTCTTGCACAATATTACAAATTCAAGGATTTTTTTCGAAACGAAATGGGCGGTGCATACAAGATTTTTGGCGATTTTTGTGGAGTTTGACGGCAAATGTCCACTTGCCGCGCACACACCGTGCAGAAGCGTGTAAAATCGTCAGCACACACGTCGTTTTTTTGAGAGGGAGGATCCACGGGTGCCGGCGGGACTATCTGCGGAACTTTTTTAATTTCCCGACAGTTTTCCCGCAGTTTTTTCGCCTCATACTGTTATATTTGGAAAAAAAGGAGGCGTTCTGTGTGAAAAATATTCTTAAAACCGACTTTCTCTCCAGCCGGGTCCGGTACATACCCTTAGAGCACATCGTGCCCAACCCCCACCAGCCTCGCCGCACCTTTGACCCGGAGGCCCTGTCGGAGCTGGCGGACAGCATCCGGCAGTACGGCGTCCTGCAGCCCGCCACGGTGCGCACCCGGGGCAAAGACTACGAGCTGGTGGCCGGGGAGCGGCGGTTCCGGGCGGCCAAGCTGGCGGGGCTGAAGGAGCTGCCGTGCCTCATCGCCCAGGTGGACGAGGAGGATTCGGCCCTGCTGGCCCTGATGGAAAACCTCCAGCGCCGGGACCTGAACTATATGGAGGAGGCGGCGGCCATCGCCCAGCTGGTGCAGCGCTGGGGCCTGAGCCAGGAGGAGGCGGCCCGGAAGCTGGGCAAGAGCCAGTCCGCCGTGGCCAATAAGCTGCGGCTGCTGCGTCTGCCCGGCGCCGTGGTGGAGCTGCTGCAGCAGGGAGATCTGTCCGAGCGCCACGCCCGGGCGCTGCTGCGCCTGACGGACGAGGAGGAGCAGCTGGCGGCGGCGAAGACCATCATCGCCCGGGGGCTGAACGTGGCGCAGACGGAGGAATACATCGAGTCGCTGCTGCGGAAGATCCAGGTCACGCCGCCCCACCGGCGGCCCACGTTCATCCTCAAGGATGTGCGGCTGTTCCTCAACAGCCTGGACCGTTCCCTGACCCTTATGCGCTCGGCAGGAGTAGACGCCGCCTGCGGCCGCCAGGACACAGAGGACGAGATCCTGCTCACCATCCGGATACCTAAGGCCAGGAGGGTGGGGTGAAAAATCAGGAGCGGACTGAATTCAGTCCGCTCCTGGGGTTGTTCAATTGATGCTGTCGATGTTCATCGAGAATCCAAGAACCTCTCCAACACTGATGATCTTTCCGCGCACAGTAATGGGGGATTCCGTGCCGATCTCCATGATCTGCTGCTTTTGCGTGTCATCTTTTATATAGCACTGCACATTCTGGAGAATAGGCTTCATCTTCGGTCATGGAAATTCCCCCTCTCTGAATAATAGTGCGGGGCG
>CABMQL010000027.1 GCA_902388735.1 uncultured Eubacteriales bacterium
GGCCGGCGGCCATGTTGTCCGGGTGCAGGGTACGGCCCGTGCCGCCGCCGGAGGCCACGGAGAAATACTTCTTGCCCTGCTCGATGCACTCCTTCTTGTAAGTGCCGGCCACAGGATGCTGGAAGCGGGTGGGGTTGGTGGAGTTACCGGTGATGGACACGTCCACGCCCTCATGGTGCATGATGGCCACGCCCTCGCGGACATCGTCGGCGCCGTAGCAGCGGACGTCGGCCCGCTCACCCTCGGAATAGCGGATCTCCCGGACGATCTTCAGCTCACCGGTGTAATAGTCGAACTGGGTCTGCACATAGGTGAAGCCGTTGATGCGGCTGATGATCTGCGCTGCATCCTTGCCCAGGCCGTTGAGAATCACGCGCAGGGGCTCCTTGCGGGCCTTATTGGCGTTCTTCACGATGCCGATAGCGCCCTCGGCGGCGGCAAAGGACTCGTGACCGGCCAGGAAGGCGAAGCACTTGCTCTCCTCGCTGAGGAGCATAGCGCCCAGGTTGCCGTGGCCCAGGCCCACCTTGCGGTCCTCGGCCACAGAGCCGTCGATGCAGAAGGACTGCAGGCCCACGCCGATCATCTTGGCAGCCTCGGCAGCGGTCTTGACGCCGGCCTTCAGAGCAATGGCCGCGCCCACGGTGTAGGCCCAGCAGGCGTTTTCAAAGCAGATGGGCTGGATGCTCTTTACGATCTCATAGGGGTCAAAGCCCTTGGCCTGGCAGATCTCCCGGCACTCCTCCACGGAGCCGATGCCATACTGAGCGAGGACGCCATTGATCTTGTCGATTCTTCTTTCGTAGCTTTCAAACAGTGCCATAATTTCGTCCTCCTCCTTATTCCTGTCTCGGGTCGACATACTTGGCCGCATTGTCGAACTGGCCATAGTGGCCCTTGGCCTTTTCCATAGCGGTACCTGCATCGTCGCCCTTCTTGATGAAGTCCATCATCTTGCCCAGGCTGATGAACTCGTAGCCCACGATCTCGTCGTCCTTGTTCAGGGCCACCCGGGTCACATAGCCCTCGGCCATCTCCAGATAGCGGGGGCCCTTTTCCTTGGTGGCGAACATGGTGCCCACCTGGCTGCGCAGGCCCTTGCCCAGGTCCTCCAGGGAAGCGCCCACTGCCAGGCCATCCTCGGAGAAGGCAGACTGGGTGCGGCCGTACACGATCTGCAAAAACAGCTCGCGCATAGCGGTATTGATAGCGTCGCAGACCAGGTCGGTGTTCAGCGCCTCCAAAATGGTCTTGCCAATGAGAATTTCGGATGCCATAGCGGCGGAATGGGTCATGCCGGAGCAGCCGATGGTCTCCACCAGAGCCTCCTCGATAACGCCGTTTTTCACGTTCAGTGTCAGCTTGCAGGCGCCCTGCTGGGGAGCGCACCAGCCAATGCCGTGGGTAAAGCCGGAGATGTCGCCGATCTCCTTGGCCTGGACCCACTTGCCCTCCTCAGGAATGGGGGCGGGGCCGTGATAAGCGCCCTTGGCAATGGGGCACATATGCTGTACTTCGCTGGTATAGATCATAGTAGCCAAATCCTTTCTCTGTGATTTTTTTGCTGTTCACTTTTTCTGATTATAACAAATGTTTTCCGTCTTTGCAAGGAAACATGCAGCGCTGTCGAAAAAACCTCCGGTTTTTTCCGGCAAAAGGCTTGCGCCTGCGGGCGCAAACTCTGCGAGGCTTTTGGCATGCTGTACAATTACTCTATATGGCACTTATTTTGCCACGAAGCCGATCTTGCGGTACACCTTGCTCAGGGTCTTCTGGGCCAGGTAGGACGCGTGCTCCGCGCCCTCTTTATAGACGCTCTCCAGGTATGCCTTGTCCTTCATGATGCGCTCGGACTCCTCCCGCAGGGGGCGCAGCAGCTCCACCACCGCCTCGCCCACGGCGGGCTTGAAGACGCCGTAGCCCTGGCCGGCGAACTCCGCCTCCGCCTCCGCCAGGGTCTTGCCGGTGGCGGCGCAGTAGACGGTCAGCAGGTTGGAGATGCCGGCCTTGTTCTCCTTGTCAAACTTCACCGCCGTCTCGCAGTCGGTAACGGCGCGCTTGAACTTGCGCATGATATCCTCGGGCTTGTCCATCATAAATACGCAGCCGTCGGGGTCGGACTTGCTCATTTTGTTCTCGGGGTTTGCAAGGCTCATGACCCGGGCGCCCATCTTGGGGATGAATGCCTCCGGCAGGGTAAAGGTGTCGCTGTACAGGCCGTTGAACCGCTGGGCAATGTCCCTTGTCAGCTCCACATGCTGGCGCTGATCCTCTCCCACGGGCACCAGGTCCGCCTGGTACAGCAGGATGTCCGCCGCCATGAGGACGGGATAGGTAAACAGGCCCGCGGTGATGTTGTCCGCGTGCTGCTTGGCCTTGGCCTTGAACTGGGTCATGCGGCTCAGCTCGCCGAACTGGGTGTAGCAGCCCAAAATCCAGCTCAGCTCCGCGTGCTGGGGCACATGGCTCTGGATGAACATGATGTTCTTCTTGGGGTCCAGGCCGCAGGCGATGTACTGGGCCAGCTGGTTCACGCTGCGCCGGCGCAGGGTAGCCGGGTCCTGCCGCACGGTGATGGCGTGCATGTCCACGATGCAGTACAGGCAGTCATATTCGTCCTGCAGATCCACCCAGTTGCGGATGGCCCCCATGTAAGAGCCCAGGGTCAGCTCACCGCTGGGCTGAATGCCGCTGAATATTCTTTTCTTCTTTTCCACAGTGGTTTCCATATGGTCATTTCTCCTTCCAAAAGGGGCCCTCTCTGATATTTTACCCCATTTTCATGCGAATCAAGGTCATGTTATCACTAATCCCACAAAATTGCAACCGGACAGAGGGTTTATTCTTGACTTTTTCGGAAGTTAAAATATAATGATAAGGTATATTTTATTGTGGAGTTTTATTTGCTTTTTGATTTTTACTGCGGAGGTTTATCGCTATGACACTGGATCACAGCTATTTCGAGCAGATGGAGGCCAAGATCCCCCACGGCAAGGTGCGCACCCGGTTCGCCCCCTCGCCTACGGGTTACATGCATGTGGGCAATCTGCGCACGGCCCTTTATACCTGGCTCATCGCCCGCTCTCACGGCGGCACCTTCATCCTGCGCATTGAGGACACGGACCAAAACCGCCAGGTAGAGGGCGCGGTGGATGTGATCTACCGCACCATGGCCGAGTGCGGCCTCACCCATGACGAGGGCCCCGATGTGGGCGGCCCCGTGGCCCCCTACATCCAGTCCCAGCGCCGGGACACCTACGGCAAATATGCCCAGCTGCTGGTGGAAAAGGGCGCCGCCTACTACTGCTTCTGCGAAAAGGCCGAGTCTGAGGAGGACAGCGGCGACTTTGACCGTGCCGCCGATCCCTGCCGGGACCTGCCGCTGGAGGAAGCCCTGCGCCGGGTGGAGGCCGGCGAGCCATATGTCATCCGCCAGAAGATCCCCTCTGACGGCACCACCACCTTCCACGACGCCATTTTCGGCGACATCACCGTGGAAAACAGCACCCTGGACGACCAGGTGCTCCTGAAGCGGGACGGCCTGCCCACCTACAACTTTGCCAACGTCATCGATGACCATCTCATGGGCATCACCCATGTGGTCCGGGGCAGCGAATACCTCTCCTCCGCCCCCAAATACGACCTGCTCTACCGGGCCTTCGGCTGGGAGATCCCCACCTATGTCCACTGCTCCCCGGTGATGCGGGACGCACAGAATAAGATGTCCAAGCGCCACGGCGACCCCTCCTACGAGGATCTGAAGGCCGAGGGCTACCTCACTGAGGCCATTCTCAACTATGTGGCCCTCCTGGGCTGGAGCCCCAAGGGCGACCTGGCCGAGCAGGAGATCTTCACCCTGCCGGAGCTGGTGAAGGCCTTTGACATAGCGGGTATCTCCAAATCCCCCGCCATTTACGACCGAGCCAAGCTGGACCATTTCAACGCCGTGTACCTGCGGGCCATGGCCCCGGAGGCCTTCGCCAAGGTGGCCGAGCCCTATATCCGCCAGACGGTGAAGGGCGATTTCGACATCGCCGCCATCGCCGGCCTTCTCCAGGCCCGGTGTGAGCGCCTGTCGGATATTCCCGATAAGGTGGACTTCTTCGACGTCTGCCCGGACTATGACGTGGAATTTTTCACCAACAAAAAGGCCAAGACCAACCCCGAAGTCTGCAAGGCCATGCTGGAGGCGGCCATCCCCATGCTGGAGGCCCTGCCCGCCTGGACCGTGGATAGCGTCCACGACGGCCTGATTTCCCTGGCCGAAAAGCTGGAGGTGAAGAACGCCAAGCTCATGTGGCCCGTGCGCATCGCCGCCGCCGGCAAGCTGGTGACCCCCGGCGGCGCCGTGGAGATCTGCGCCATCCTGGGAAAGGATGAGACCCTGCGCCGCCTGCGGGCAGGTCTTGAAAAGCTGAACTGATGCACAAGCTGAAGCAGATCTACGGAGACACCGCCGCCTTTTACCGGCAGGACCTGGGCAGCGTGGTCTTTACCGCCGGCTGGGCCTTTGCGGGGATCATCGCCCTGAGCTTTGCGGGCAGCCTGCTTTTTCCGGAACAGGCGGACGGCATTGTGGAAAAGTTTACCCAGCTGCTCCAGCAGAGCGGCATGGCCAGCGATGACGGCAGCGTTGTTTTCTCCGCGCTGCTGCTGAATAACCTCTCCGCCATGGTCATGGCCACTGTATACGGGCTGCTCCCGTTTATCCGGCTGCCCGCCCTGACCCTGGGCGTAAACGGCGCCACCCTGGGCCTGTTTGCCGGATACTATGTCCACCAGGGCATCCCCCTTTGGAAATATCTGGTGGGGATCCTGCCCCACGGCATATTTGAAATACCGGCGCTGATCCTGTCCGCGGCGCTGGGCCTGTACCTGTGCAGGACGGTATCCGACGCCCTGCTGAAAAAGCGGACGGGCTCTGTCCGCGCCGCCCTGGGGCAATGTGGACAGATCTTGCTGTGGTGGGTCCTGCCGCTGATCGCTGTGGCCGCCGTTATCGAAACCTATGTAACACCCGTCTTATTCCAGGCGGTGCTATAAAAACTGCCGCATCCCGCGGCGAAAGGAGTTTGCAATGGACGAGAATATCAAGAAAATCCCGGAACTGTTTGGCTGCATGGTCTTCAATGAGGACAAAATGCGACAGCGTTTGTCCCCTGACGCATATGACGCATGGAGGCAGTGCATGACCCAGGGCACCACCCTGCCCCGCTCCATTGCCGACCAGATCGCTGCAGCCATGAAGGACTGGGCCACGGACCTGGGCGCCACCCACTATACCCACTGGTTCCAGCCCATGACCGGCGTCACCGCCGAAAAGCACGACAGCTTCATCACCCCCTCCGGCAAGGATTCCGTAATTATGGAGCTGTCCGGCAAGGAGCTGTCCCAGGGCGAGGCGGATGCCTCCTCCTTCCCCTCCGGCGGCCTGCGCGCCACCTTTGAGGCCCGGGGCTATACCGCCTGGGACCCCACCTCCTACGCCTTTGTAAAGGACAAGACCCTGTATATCCCCACGGTGTTCTGCTCCTACAGCGGCCAGGTGCTGGATAAGAAGACCCCCCTGCTGCGCTCCATGAGCCGGCTGGATCAGCAGAGCCTGCGCATCCTGCGCCTGTTTGGCAATACGGAGGCCAAGCATGTGATCCCCCAGGTGGGACCGGAGCAGGAGTATTTCCTCATTGACAAGATCATGTATCAGAAGCGGGAGGACCTGAAGCTGTGCGGCCGCACCCTGTTCGGCGCCCGCCCTCCCAAGGGCCAGGAGCTGGACGACCACTACTACGGCGCCATCCGGCCCAGAGTTGCCCGGTTCATGGCGGACCTGGACGAGGAGCTGTGGAAGCTGGGCGTGTTCGCCAAGACCGAGCACAACGAGGTGGCCCCGGCCCAGCATGAGATCGCCCCGGTCTACACCGATGCCAACACCGCCACCGACCACAACCAGCTGACCATGGCCCTGCTGAAAAAGGTGGCTGACCGCCACGGCCTGGTGTGCCTGCTCCACGAAAAGCCCTTTGCCGGGGTCAACGGCAGCGGCAAGCACGACAACTGGTCCCTGGCCACCGACACCGGTGAAAATCTCCTCAAGCCCGGCAAGACCCCCAGTCAGAACGCCCAGTTCCTGCTGTTTTTGGCGGCATTTATCAAGGGCGTGGATGAGTATCAGGACATCCTGCGCTGCTGCGTGTCCTACCCCGGCAACGACCTGCGCCTGGGCGGCAACGAGGCGCCTCCGGCGGTCATCTCCATTTTCCTGGGCGACGAGCTCACCGCCGTGCTGGATTCCATCATCCAGGGCACGGAGTATGTGGACATGACCAAGAAGAAGCTGGAGATCGGCGTGGACACCCTGCCGGAGATCCCCCAGGACACCACCGACCGCAACCGCACCTCTCCCCTGGCCTTCACGGGCAATAAGTTCGAGTTCCGCATGCTGGGCTCCTCCCAGTCCATCGCCAGCCCCAACACCGTGCTCAACACCATCATGGCCGAGGAGCTGGGCCAGTTCGCCGATATTCTGGAGCAGGCCGAGGACTTTAACGCCGCCCTCCAGGCCCTGCTCCACGACACCTTCAAGGCCCACCAGCGCATCATCTTCAACGGCAACGGCTACGATGAATCCTGGGCCGAGGAGGCCAAGCGCCGGGGCCTGAGCAATCTGCGGGACACCGTGGACAGTATGCCCGCCTATATCGACGCCAAGAACATCAGCCTCTTTACCAAGCACGATGTGTTCTCCGAGGTGGAGATGCGCGCCCGGTACGGCATCCACCTGGAGAATTACTGCAAGATCACAGCCATCGAGGCCAATACCCTGCTGGCCATGATCCGCCGGAACATCTTCCCCGCCGTGTCCCGCTACACCGGGGAGCTGGCCGAGACCGTGCAGCGCAAGAAAGCCCTGTACCTGGACTGCGCCGCCGAGACGGAGCTGCTGCAGCAGCTGTCTGGCCTGAATAACGAGCTGTATGAGACCGCCCGTGCCATGGCCAAGGCCCTGGAGGAGGCCCCCGCCTCCGAGGGCGACATTGAGTCCGCCCGGTATTACCGGGACGTGGTGTACGCCCTGGAGTACAAGGCCAGCCACCTGGTGAACACGCTGGAGACCTATACCTCCGCCGAGTTCTGGCCCTATCCCACCTATGCCGACATTCTTTTCAGTGTGTAACTATGACTAAGACGAATCAAAACCGTCCGGCCGGGGGCAATGCCTCCGGCCGGACTACCCCCGCCTGGCGGCGGGCTATTGCCGCCGCGTTTCCCCACACCGTCCCGGTGCTGACGGGCTACCTGGTCCTGGGTGCCGCCTATGGCGTGCTGATGCAGTCCAAGGGCTTTGGCGCCCCCTGGGTGCTGCTTATGAGCGCGGTGGCCTTCTGCGGCAGCATGCAGTTTGCGGCCATCACCCTGCTGACCTCGGCCTTTGACCCCCTGGGCGCGTTCATCATGAGCGTGATGGTCAATGCCCGGCACCTGTTTTACGGCGTGTCCATGCTGGAGAAATACCGGGGCCTGGGCGGCGTAAAGCCCATCCTGATCTATACCCTCAGCGACGAGACCTTTTCCATCGTCTCCTCGGCAGAGCCGCCGGCGGACGTGCCCCGGAAGGGCTTTTACCTGGCCATATCCCTGCTGGACTATGTCTACTGGGTGGGCGGCTCCCTGCTGGGCTCCCTGGCCGGGCAGTTCATCCGTTTTGACACCACCGGCCTGGACTTTGCTCTGACGGGGCTGTTCGTGGTGCTGTTCATCGAGCAGGTATCCGATCCCCGCAGCCGCATCAGCGGCATCATCGGCATCGTGTGTACCGCTGCGGCCCGGGCGATCTTCGGCGCGGATCAGCTGGTGATCCCCGCCATGGTCCTGGTCTTGGCCGTGCTGCTTATTGGGAGGAAAAAGCTATGACTCTGACAACGACCCAGGCCCTCCTCATCGCCCTGGCGGTGACGGCGGGGGCCATGCTGACCCGTTTTCTCCCCTTCCTGCTGTTCCCGGATAACCGTCCGGTGCCCAAGATCGTCTCCTACCTGGGCCGCACCCTGCCCGCTGCCATGATGGGCCTGCTGGTGGTATACTGCCTGCGGAACGTCTCCGTTACCACCGCCCCCTACGGCCTGCCGGAGCTGATCTCCATCGCGGTGCTGGCAGCCCTCCACCTGTGGAAGCGGAACGTCCTGCTGTCCATCGGCGTGGGCACGGTGCTGTACATGGTGCTGGTGCAGGTGGTATTCGTCTGAGGGAAGCCTGAAAGATCTCCCCCGCAAGTTCCCATAATAACACCCCCTATGCGGTTTTCGATCCACATAGGGGGTGTCTGTTTTTACCGCCGCGGCCCCGCGGCGCATTCGCTTTCCTATTTCACCGCCAGCCGCCGGGCAAGCTCTCCGTCCGGCTGGGCCATGAGGGTACGGTAGGTGGTGTAGACCACCATGCCCGGCCGGGCGCCGGCGGGCTTTTTCACATATTTCACCGGGGTATAGTCCACGGCAACCTTGCCGCCGTCCCGGCCCTGGGAATAGTAGGCCGCCAGCTGGGCCGCCTGCAGGATGCTCTCCTCATCCGGCTCCGTGCCATTGGTGCAGAGGATCACATGGCTGCCGTGGATCTTCCGGGTGTGGAACCACCAGTCGTTTCTGTCCGCGGTTTTCCCGGTGAGCTTGTCATTCTGCCGGTTGCTGCGGCCCACCAGGACCAGCAGCCCCGCGTCCGTGCGGAATCGCCGGGGCTCGGACCTGCGCTGAAAACCCGGCTGCTTTTTCCCGTGGGAGCGGATGTATCCGCCCTCCGTCAGCTCGGCGCGGATGTCGTTAAAGTCCTGCTCGCTCTCCGCCTGGTGGATCTCCTGCACCACGCTCTCCAGGTAGGCAAGCTCCTCCCGGCCCTGGGCCATCAGCTGCGCCAGCATCTTTTCCGCCGTCTTGGCCTTATTATAGCGCTTGAAGTACTTGGCGGCGTTCTCCTGGGGGGACAGGCGCGCATCCAGGGGGATGACCTGCTTGGGGCAGCCCTCCTCGTAGTAGTTCTCCGCCTCCAGCTTCGCCATACCCCGCTCCATGCGGTAGAGATTGGCGGTGATGAGCTCGCCGCTGATGCGCAGCGCATCCCGGTCCCGTGTCTTTTCGTATTCCTGGGCCTGCATAGCCAGCTTCCGGCGCAGGCGGTCCCGGGCGTTGGCGGCGGTCTTCAGCAGGTCCTGTCCCTTCTGCCGCACCCGATCCGCCTGCTCCCGCTGGGCATAAAAGCCGTCCAGCAGCCGGGAAAAGCTCTCCTCCGTGCGCATTTCACAGGCGTTTTCATATTGCAGCACCGGGGCAAAGGTAAAGTCGAAGGGCTTACCGTCCCGCGCAAGGACCACCGGCAGAAACTCCCCCTGCCGCACCAGGCGGCACCAGGCATCGAATTCTTCCCACAGCCGCCCGGCCGCCGCCATCAAAAGGCAGTCGGTACTGCCCCCGGCCCGGTAGGCCAGCTCTCTGGCCCACAGAGGCGCGATGGCCGTGAAGGTGTCCAGCAGCCATTTGTCCGCCTGTATCTCCGGGGGCGCGCACTCCAGGAGAGCCCGGAACTCCTGCTCCTCCATGTCCAGGGGCGACCGCTTCTCCTGCCGGGGCGGCAGATGATAGTACAGCCCCGGCAGCACCTGCCGCTGCTGGCTCATCTCAAAATCCACCCGGCGCATGCAGTCGATGATGCGTCCGTCGCCGCCGCACAGGATCAGGTTGGAGTGGCGGTTCATAGCCTCCAGCACCAGGGAAAACCGGCCCATCTCCCCCAGCTCGTTCACGGCCTCGATCTCCAGCGTCACCACCCGCTCCAGGGGCTCCTGCCGCAGGGAGAGGATGCGCCCGCCGGCTAAATGCTTGCGCAGCAGCATGCAGAACATGGGCGGCTGGCTGGGGTTATCCCGCAGCACCTCTGTCAAATTTAGCCGCGGCTGGCTGGCCGAGGCGCACAGCAGCAGCCGCCGGCTGCCCCGCAGCAGCAGGACCACCTGGTCCCGGGCGGGCTGCTGGATCTTTTCGATTTTCAGGCCCTCCACCTGCGGGGCGATCTCCCGCACCGCCGCCTGCAGGCATACAGCATCCAGCGCCATGGCTCATTCCTCCATCATTTGTGTAAACAGTTCATTGATCCGCTCCCGCCGGCCATGCAGATACAGCCAGCCAAGCAGCGCCTCCAGGGCCGTGGCCTGCTGGTACTCCGCCCGGCTGGCGTGCTGGGGAATGGAGTGGACATGGGCGTTGCGCCCCCGGCGAAACACCTCCTGCTCCTCCTCCGTAAGGGTAGGCAGGATCCTCTCCGCCCGGCGGGCCTGCTCCGGCGCGCACACCAGGGCCACCGTGGCCCGGTGCAGCCCCTTGCCCGTGGCCTTTCCGTGGGCGCACAGCCAGGTGCGCACCAGCAGCTCATACACCCCGTCCCCCATGTGGGCCAGGCCGATGCTGCTGATGCCGCGTATTTCGTCATCCGTCAGTTGAACGGAAAAATAGTCCGTCATAATTTGCTCCTTTTTTCTGTCAGCCGCCCAGGCTGCCCGCCGCCAGCAGCAGCGCGCCCGCCAAAAGCATAAAGTCCGCCAGGTTCCACACCAGCCGCCGCAGTCGCTTGCCCGGCAGCTTGGGAAAGCGGATATAGTCCGTCACGCAGCCCCGCGCCAGCCGCTCCAGCACGTTGCCCAGGCCCCCGGCGCACAGCAGCGCCGCGCCCCAGCAGGCCAGGCCCCGGCCGCGCAAAAGCTCGCCCCGACACAAGATCAGCATCGCCGCCAGGGCGCAGCCGGGCAAGGCCCGGGCCAAAATTGGACGGTTCTTCAGCGCGCCGCCGGCCATGCCGGGGTTTTCCAGCAGCTCCAGCCGGATCCGGCCGCCCCAAAGGGCCCGCTCCAGCTTTCCCCGCCGGGCAAGGACCCGCAGCGCAAAATCCGCCGCCAGCAGCGCCCCGGCGCATAGAGTGGGCCGCGCCATCTCAGCGCCGCCGGCCGCTCCGATAGAGGAAGCCGAAGATCATACCCAGCACGCCGCCCACCACATGGGTCAGCTGGGAAACGCTGTCCGTATTGCGGATGCCGTCGATGATCTCCCCGCCCAGGTAGAAGATCACCACCAAAATCAGCGTAACGGGGATGCCGCCGCCCCGACTCTCCGTAAAGGAGGACAGGACGATCATCATAAACACGATGCCGCTGGCCCCCAGCAGGGCAGAGTTGGGGAAGAAAATGAACTGCACAAGCCCCGTGACCAGGGCGGTAACGGCCATGAACCACACCATTTTCTTCCAGCCGTACTTTTCCTCCAGCGGCGGCCCCACCAGCAGCAGGAGCAGCATATTGCTCATGTAGTGGGAGTAATCCGCGTGGCCCAGCACATGGGTGAAAAACCGCAGATACGTCAGCGGATCTGCCAGGGAGGAGCGGTACACGCAAAAATATTTCATCGTCACGCCGCTGCCGAAGGTCTGGCCCAGCAGCAGCGCGCCCAAGGCCAGCAGCGCAAAGGTCAGCGTGGCCGGGGCATTGAATCGGATCACCAGTTTTCTCAAAACAATTCCTCTTTTCAAATGGGGATAGATGGATTATAATATAAAAACATAAAATTGTAAACCATCGCCTTAGAAGGAGAACCGTATGAAAAAAGCACTGAAGATCGCCGGCATTGTGCTGCTGGCTCTTGTGATCCTGGTCCTGGGCTATGTGGCCTATGTGTTCCTGGACTATCACCGCATTGAGGACAATCTGCCCCTCACGGCGGAGGGCACCGCCGCGTCCTCGGTGCAAACGGACGTTCCCTACACCGTGGTGTCCTACAACATCGGCTTCGGGGCCTATGAGGACGATTACAGCTTCTTCATGGACGGCGGGACCCAGTCCTGGGCCTGGTCCAAGGAGCGGCTGGACGCGAACCTCTCCCACATCGCCCAAACGCTCAAGGATCAGCAGGCAGATTTTTATTTCGTCCAGGAGGTGGACACCGACTCCACCCGCAGCTACCACCGGGATGAGGCCGCCCTGCTGCGCGGGGCGCTGACGGGATACAGCTCCGTTTGGGGGCAGAATTACGACTCCCCCTTCCTGTTCTGGCCCCTGGCCCAGCCCCACGGCTCCTCCGTTTCGGGGCTGATGACCTTCTCCTCCGCGCCCATCACCTCCTCCCTGCGCCGGAGTCTCCCCATCGAGACGGGCGTGATGAAGCTGGTGGACCTGGACCGGTGCTATACCGTCAGCCGGGTGCCCATGGAAAACGGCCGGGAGCTGGTGCTCTACGCCGTCCATCTCTCCGCCTACACCTCCGACGGGACCATCGCCATCGAGCAGATGGAGATGCTGCTGGACGACATGCAGCAAGAGTATGAAAAGGGCAATTACTGCGTCTGCGGCGGCGACTTCAATAAGGACCTGCTGGGCAATTCCGAGGCCGTCTTCGGCATCAGTGCCGGGGATTACACCTGGGCTCAGCCCGTGCCGGCGGAGCTGTTCAGCGGGAAGAACATCACCAAGATCGCTCCCCTGGACCAGGAGAATCCCGTCCCCAGCTGCCGCAACGCCGATGCCCCCTATCACGCAGAGCAGTATGTGGTCACCGTGGACGGCTTCCTGGTGTCGGATAATGTGACCGTCAGCTCCGCCACCGTCATCGACACCGGCTTTGCCTACTCCGACCACAACCCCGTTACCATGACCTTTACCCTCCAGCCGTAAGCAGCAATTGACTTTGATCTTTTAAGCCCTGCGCGCCGATTTACTCGGCGCACAGGGCTGTTTCATATTTTTTTAAAGAAATATTCGCAGTTTATTCTCAATTTTTTTATTTTTCTTTAAGCTTTTCCCTGTATAGTAAAAGCAAGCAAAGGGAAACAAAGCTTTCCAAAGCAAAATCCCGGGCCGCTGCCCGCCCGTTTGTGCAAGGGGCAGACCACTCACTCAGCCGCCAGGCTTTTTCATAGACAACACACTTTCTTCTTCATTCTTTTCTCTCTTTTCAGCAAAAACGGGGCCCCGTAAAGGCTCCGCTTTTGCTGTTATAAAGTCTGTCATTGCGAAGCCAGTGCGCACACTGGCTGTGGCAATCCGTCTTCAAAACACATAATTTTTGTATTTCGTACAGGTTTGCACTATGAATATTACGGATTCCCTCGCCGCTTCGCGCCTCGGAATGACAGAGAGGGCTCTTTACAGGTCGACCCGTTCATACAGCTGCGCCGCCCGGCGGTAGGCCAGGAGCGTCAGCACCGCAAACACCGCCACGCCGAACAGCAGAATGGGCAGCTGCCGCAGGTTGGCCTGGGCATCCACCCGGTTCAGCCACAGGAGGCCCGGGAAATGAGGCAGCGCCTCGGCCAAAAGCATCAGCGGCCACAGGGCGATGTTGGCCTTGAGATAGGCCGCGCCTACCTTGTACCCGCTGCGGTACAGGCTGATGAAAAACACCAGGTTGAACACACCGTAAAGCACCAAACCCGCGCCCAGGAGCATGAGATTGGCGTCCATGCCCACGGCGTTATCCTTGCCGGGCTGGAGCTTTGCCGACAGCACACAGAACAGCGCCGTGACGACCACCGACAGCACCTCCACCAGCACCGCAAACACCACCGCCGCACGCACCGTGTCCCGCTTGCGGATGGGCAGCAGGGCCGAGTAGTAGATGTCCTTCTGCTCCCGCATATTCAGGAAGGTGAAAAACAGGCCCAATGTCACATAGAAAAATGTCACCGAGTACGGGTAGTTGGGGATCAGCAGCATGGCCCCGAACAGGCAGAACACCGGCGTCATTGGGTGGCATACCAATCGCAGCTGCTTATATAATAGCGTTTTCATCCAGGGGCCTCCTTTCCACGGCAACGATGATGTCCTCCAGGGTCAAGGGCGCATCGCCCTGGCGCAGGTAGGCGTAGTGGTCCCGGAAATCCTCCAGGGTGCCGGTATACTGGATCTGCCCGTCCTTGATAAAGGCGATGTGGCTGGCACATTTTTCCAGGTCCGAGGTGATATGAGTGGAGAACAGTACGCTGCGCTGGCCGTCTGCGGCGATGCGTCCCAGCAGCTCCGTCAGCTCGTCCCGGGACACCGGATCCAGGCCGCTGGTGGGTTCATCCAGGATCAGCAGCTTGGCGTTGTGGCTCAGGGCCAGGGCGATCATGTACTTCACCTGCATGCCGCTGGAGAGCTGATCCACCCGCTTGCTCTCGTCAATGGCGAACAAGTGCAGATAATGGCGGTATTTCTCCTCATCCCAGTTCTCGTAAAACCGCCGGGTCACGTCGGTAAGGACGGCGATTTTTTTCTTGGGGTAGAAGTCAATACCCCCCAGCACCACGCCGATATTCTCCTTGATAAACTTTTCGTCCCTGGCAAAGTCCCGGCCCAGGATCTCCACCTGGCCGGCGTCCGGGTGTACCAGGCCCAGAATGGACTTGATGGTGGTGCTCTTGCCGGCGCCGTTGCGGCCGATGAAGCCCATCACCGCCCCCTGGGGCACGGCAAAGGACACATCCTTCAGTGTAAAAGCCGGGTACGTCTTGCACAGGCCCCGGATCTCCATAGCATTCATTCCTCGTTCTCCTCCGCTTCCGTCTCCTCAAACACCCGGCGCATCATGGGGTTGAGCTTGTCGGTGGTCTGCAGGGCGATGCCCTTTTTCCGGTCCGCCAGCAGCACCAGCTGATCCCCCGGCTCCAGGCCGAACATCTCCCGGGCATCCTTGGGGATCACGATCTGCCCCTTGGGTCCCAAACGTACCGAGGCCATGTAGTAGCGCTCGTTATCCTTTTTAAATCCCATTTTTATCCTCCTATGTGAGTATAACTTTTCTTACTTTTCCTATATAGTATTCCTTTTCTACACGAATGTCAACGGGCTTTTTTCTTTACGGAGGAAAAAAAATGTGGTATACTAACCCAGTACGGCCATTATACTTTTATTTTATGCCATTTTTCCCCCGGCTCCGCCGGGAACCGAAAAATATGGCGGCATTATACCGGAAAAAAATCAGGAGGTACAGGGATGGATCTGTGCAACCGAAATGACATACAGGCGCTGCTCCTGCGCCACGGGTTCCGCTTCAGCAAGGGCATGGGGCAAAATTTCCTCATTGAGGGCTGGGTACCCCGGGACACGGCGGATGCCTGCGGCGCGGATGAACGCACCGGCGTGCTGGAGATAGGTCCCGGCATCGGCCCTCTGACGGCGGAGCTTTGCCGCCGGGCCGGGAAGGTGGTCTCCGTGGAACTGGATCACCGGCTCTATCCGGTGCTGGCGGAAACCATGTCCGGCTTTGACAACTTCACCCTGGTGCCGGGGGACATCATGAAGCAGGACCTGCCAGCCCTGGTAGCGGAGCATTTCCCCGGGCTGCGGCCCATCCTCTGCGCCAACCTGCCCTATAACATCGCCACTCCCCTGCTGACCAATTGCGTAAAGGCGGGGTGCTTCGCGTCCATAACCGTCCTCATTCAGAAGGAGGTGGCCCAGCGCATCTGCGCCCGGCCCGGCACGGCGGACTACGGTGCCTTTTCCCTGCTGATGCAGTATTACACGGAGCCGGAGCTGCTGTTCACCGTGCCGAGCACCTGCTTTCTCCCCATGCCCAAGGTGACCTCGGCGGTGATCCGCTGCGTGACCCGGGAAAAGCCCCCGGTCACGGTGCAGTCGGAGGCCCTGCTCTGGCGGACGGTGAAGGCTGGGTTCGCCCTGCGGCGCAAGACATTGGTAAACTCCCTGCAAACGGGCTTTTCCCTCCCCAAGCAGGACCTGGCGCGGATCATAACAGACTGCGGCCTCCCCGCGGACATCCGGGGCGAGCGGCTGAGCCTGGCAGACTACGCCCGGCTGGCGGACGCGCTGTCCGCCGCCATGGGGGAAAACTGACATTCATACGAAAAAGCCATAAAAAATCAGCGTGTGCAATAATGCACACGCTGATTTTTTTGCTCGATTTATCTTCCGCTCAGGTCCACCGCGTGGCGGACAAAGCTCATGGCCGGCACCGGCTGCGGCAGCCGCATTCTAAACTCCATTTGCGGCGTTTTGGCTTCCTCCAGGGGCTGGCCCTCTGCGTCCTCCATCATAGGCACAATCATCTCAAAGGGCTTCAGATCCGGCCCCACGATCTCCACCCGGTCCCCCGCCCGGAACTTGTTCCGCAGGCTCAACGTGGCCAGGCCCGTTTCATCGCAGCTTAACACCACCGCGCAGATCTGCCACTCCCTTATGTAGCGGGAATTTTCAAAATACTGCCCCGGCTGGCCGTAAAAAAATCCGGTGGAATAGTGTCGGTGGCTCACATGCTCCACCTCATCCCGCCACACAGGGTCCGCAGGACGACCGGCGGCCACATCGTCCAGCACATGCCGGTACGCCCCGGCCACGATGGCGGCATAATAGGCAGATTTCGCCCGTCCCTCGATCTTCAGACAGTCCACCCCGGCGTCCATGAGGTCATCCAAATGGTCGATCATGCACATGTCCCGGGAATTGAGGATATACGTCCCCTTCTCATCCTCGAACACGGGGAAATACTCCCCCGGGCGCTTTTCCTCCATCAGCGTATACTGGTAGCGGCAGGGCTGGGCGCAGGCGCCCCGGTTGGAGTCCCGCCCGGTCATGTAGTTGGACAGCAGACACCGCCCGGAATAGGACACACACATGGCCCCGTGGCAGAACACCTCCAGCTCCAGCTCCGGCGAGACCCTCTCCCGGATGGCCCGGATCTCCTCCAGGCCCAGTTCCCGGGCCAGCACCACCCGGCTGGCCCCCAGGTCGTACCAGGCTTGGGCGCAGACGTGGTTGGCCACGGACTGCTGGGTGCTGATGTGCCGCTGGCAGTGGGGCGCATACTTTCCTGCCAGGGTAAAGGCCCCCAGGTCCGCCAGGATCAGGGCGTCCACCCCGGCATCGTCCAGCTGCTCCAGGTAGGCCGGCAGCTGATCCGCCTCGCCCCAGCGGGGCATGGTGTTCACCGTGGCGTGGACGGCCACACCGTGGTCATGGGCGTAACGCACCGCCCGGGGCAGCTCCTCCGGCGAAAAATTCCCCGCAAAGGCCCGCATGCCGAAAGCCGTACCCGCCAAATACACAGCGTCCGCCCCGTACAGCACGGCCATTTTCAGTTTTTCCATATCCCCGGCGGGGACCAAAAGTTCCGGCTTCTTTCTCATCACGCAGGGGCGTACATGTCGCTGTTGACAAAGGCCAAATGCTCGCTATAGGTGCGGAAGAAGTGGTGTACGCCATCCGTACCCAGGGCATAGTAGTAGTAATCCGTTTGACTGGGATTCAGCGCCGCCCGGATGGAGGCCAGGCTGGGGTTGCAGATGGGACCCACAGGCAGACCCGCGTGGATATAGGTGTTATAGGGGCTGTCCATCTCGGTGGAAAACTCGGAACGATCCTTCCCCTCCAGCTTCAGCGCATAGTCTATACTGGCGTCCACCTGCAGCAGGCCCGCGGTCTCCGCGTCAGGATTGTTCAGGCGGTTATACAGCACCGAGACCACGTTGGTCCGCTCCTCATAGTCGCCGATGGCTTCCTTTTCGATAATGGAGGCCATGGTGATGATCTCCTTGAGGGAATAGTCGCTCTCCTGGATCTCCGACAGCAGCTCATCGCTGACCTTGGTGTTGAAGTTGGTAAGCATGGTGTCAATGGCGAATACGGCCGTTTTCTCCGTGGAGAATTCATAGGTATCCGGGAACAGATACCCCTCCAGGCGGTTGATCTGACCGGTGAGGCTGTTGTCGATAAACGGATATTCCTCGCCGAAGTCGAAGTTGGACACGGCGTCCACCAGCTCCTCCTTGGTGGCAATGCCCTTTTCCGCCAGCAGGTCCACGATCTGCTGCACGGTGTAGCCCTCAGGGATGGTGATGAGCACCAGGCCCTCCTCGGCGCGGCGTCTGGCATCGGGATCGTACATATTGTGTACCAGGCTGCGGTAATCCATGGAGGTATTCAGCTCATAGGTACCGGGGTCAATGTCGTTTTTGGCGCCGGTGACGATCTCAAAGAGGACAAAGAAGCCCTTCAGCTGGATCAGGCCCGCCTTCTTCAGCTTGCCGGCGATGGCAAACACACCGTCGCCCTCCTCGATGGTCACGCTATAGGTCTCGTTGCCCTTGTCCAGAGCGCACAGGTCGTTGGCCAGGATCCAGCCCAGGCCCGCCAGGAGCATGGAGCCCAGCACCACAGCCGCCACATAGATCTTCCAGTTGAATTTCCCCTTGCGGTGCTTTTTCTTGGGGGTGGGGCCGGAGGCGGCCTCCACCTCATTGATGATCCGCTGGTGCACCGCATCGGTGTCCCAGTCCTGATTCCGGAAACGCTTATCATTATCCATGATTGTATGTCCTTTCTGCGTTTTATCTGTAATATGAGCCGGACAAGTTACAATTTTCCCGGCACCCACATAGAATGTAGCATCCGATATGTGAGGTGAAAAACATGTGCTTTGACAACAACAACTGTTCCTGCATCTGGCTCATTGTGATCCTGCTTCTGCTCTTCTGCTGCTGCGGAAACGGGAATAGCCGCGGCTGCTCCTGCGGCGGCGGTGGTGACTCCTGCTGCTCCTGCTGAGAACATACGGAGAGAAATCGGGGACCCGCGTCCCCCTTTTCTCCTGCCCTTCAGGGGACAAGCAGATCCTCCACCCGTGTGAGCACCTCCCGGTGGATGTCCTCCGGGGAGCGGATCTGCCCGTCCCGGCTGCAGTCGATCTTTTCCCAGCCGCACAGGTCGATGATGAGCTCCGCGCTCTCCCGGCAGGCGGCCAGGTACGTCTCGTCCTGCTCGTGGATATCCGCCTGGGTGCGGGTCTCTGCCTCCCGCCGGCGCATCATTTCCTCGGAGATCTCCGTAGGCAGGTCCAGATACACCACCCGGTCCGGCTTCGGCAGCTCCAGCAGCCGGTATTCAAAGTCGAACAGCCAGTTGAGAAATGCTCTGCGCTCCTCCCGGGGCAGCTTGGGAGTCTGATGCACGGCGTTGGAGGTAGTATAGCGGTCGGCAATGACCAGGCCGCCGCTCTCATAGAACCGGCCCCAATCCTGCCGGTAGCTGGCAAAGCGGTCCACCGAGTAAAAGCTGGCAGCCGCATAGGCGTTCACATCCCCCGGATGGCTGCCGAAGGCCCCGGAGAGATACAGCCGGATCAGCGCCGAGGATTCCTCCTGATACCGGGGAAACTCCAGCTTCCGGTAGGGGATGCCCCGCCGGTCCAGCTCCCTGCACAGCAGGGCGGTTTGGGTAGCCTTGCCGGAGCCGTCCGTCCCCTCAAACACGATAAGTCTGCCCTGCATACGCGTACCCTCCCTTATGCTGCACAAAAATTCATTTTATTATAGCACATTTCGCGCTCCTTGTCACCCATAAAAAATGCGTAACCCGCAGGTTACGCATTTTAAACTGTCGATCATCCATTTTCCGGTTCCGCCCGCAGCTGCTTCCGCCGCTTTCGTTCCTCATAGATGGTATTCAGGCAGTAGAGGATGACCCCCGCCCAAATAAAGTAAAAGCTCTTCAGCTTTTCCGGCGTAAGATATTCCCCCATGACAGCGCCGCATACGATGGCCAGAGTAGGGCTCAGATACTGGCAGAAGCCGGCCGTCGTCAGCGGCAGATACTTTACGCCCACGGAGTACAGCACCATGGGCATAGCCGTTATAACGCCGGCACCCAGGAGCATCAGCTGCCGCAGGGGCGTGATGGACGCCATGCCGGTGTCTCCCATACGGAATAGCAGGATGAACAGCAGCGCCGCCGGCACCATCATCAGTATCTCCGCCGTGGTGCTGACCACGGAATCGATGACCAGGCTCTTTTTGATGGCCGCATATACGGCGAAGCACGCCGCCAGGATGATGGTCACATAGGGCACGCCGCCGAAGCCGTCCGTAGACAATACGATACCCACCGCCACCACCGCCAGAATCACCAGATGCCGCCAGCTCACCTTTTCCCGGAAGATCACCGCGCCGAAGGCAAACACCACAATGGGCTGGATGTAATATCCCAGGCTGCACTCCAGCACCCGGCCGTTCTGCACCGCCCACAGATATACGCCCCAGTCCGCCAGCAGGAAAAGAGACGCCGGGATCTCCCGCTTGAGCATCTGCCTGTCCCGGAACACCGCCCACAGCTGTGGCAGCTTTCCCTGGGCCCACAGGATGCACAGGCAGCAGATGGCCGCCCAAATAATGCGGCAGGCCAGCATGAAGAAGGTGTCCCACTCCCCGCAGATATACCAGTACAGCGGCTGGAACCCCCAAATCAGAAAGCAGAGGAAAAAAATCGGCAATCCCTTTTTGTAGTTGATCTCCTGCACGCTGCCACCTCTTTCATGTTTACAGATCTCTGCAATAATGGTATGATGATACCACCGAGGTGAGAAAATGTCAAAGCTTCTGCAGGAAAAATATATCGGCGATACGGTCTCCATCGCCCGGGGCCTCCTGGGGAAATGCCTGGTGCGCATGTGGCAGGGCCGGCCCCTGGTCTGCCGCATCGTGGAGACAGAGGCCTATGTGGGCGCGGTGGACAAGGCCGCCCACGCCTACGGCTATCACAAGACCCCCCGCAACGCCGTCATGTTCGGCCCCCCGGGCCATGCGTATATCTACCTGATCTACGGGATGCACTGCTGCCTGAACTTCGTCACGGAGCCGGAGGGTGAACCCTCCGCCGTGCTGCTGCGAGGCCTGGAGCCAGTGTGGGGAGTGGAACAGATGAGCCTCCTGCGGTATGGAAAGCCCCTGGCACAGCTGAGCGCCTATCAGCGGAAGAATTTTCTCAACGGGCCGGGCAAATGCTGCCGGCGTCCTGACGCATACGTTCGTCCCCGAAGCATACGATGCTGCCGGGCCCTGGGGCTCACCCGGCAGGAAAACGGGCTGGACCTGACGGGGGACGAGCTGTTTCTCTGCGATTCGCCGGAGGACATCGGTCTCCCCCCTGCCCCGCCGGCGGAATACACCCTGCACACCGGCAAGCGCATTGGCATCGACTACGCCGAGGAAGCCGTGGACTTCCCCTGGCGGTTTTGGCTGGAAAGGAAAGAACTATGCTGATTTTTGACATGGACGGGACTCTCATCGACTCCAACGGGGTCTGGCGGGAGGTGGATATCGCGTTTCTGAAAAAGCGCGGCTTCCCCTACACCAGGGAGTATTACCAGGGCGTAGCCCACACCATATTCCCCAAGGCGGCGGTGTTCACCAAGGCCTACTGCCATTTGCAGGAGAGCACCGAGGAGATCATGGCCGAGTGGATGGAAATGGCCGGGGACGCCTACGCCACCCGGGTGCCGGTGAAGCCCGGCGTCCGGGCGTACCTGGACCAGTGCCGCCGCAAGGGGGAGCGGATGATCGTCCTCACCTCCGCCGTGCCCGACCACTGCCGCAGCGCCCTGACCCACCTGGGCCTGATGGAGTGTTTTGAGACTATTTTCTTTGCCCACGACCTGAATCTGGACAAAAAGGATCCGGATATTTTCCTGTTGGCGGCCAAAAAATGCGGCGTGCATCCCGCGGACTGCACCCTGTATGACGACTCGGTAGACGCCTGCCGGGGGGCAAAGGCTGCGGGGATGCACGCCATGGGCGTGTATGACCCATATTTTGGAGTTTCGGAAGCGGAAATGCGCACCGTCTGCGACGGCTATATCCACAGCTTCACCGAGCTGCTGGAGAAGGAATCATAGACCCTTCAGCAGCTCCTCGATCTCTGCCTTGGGGCGGTAGCCCAGGGACTTGGCCACAGGCTGCCCATTCTTAAAGAGCACCAGCAGCGGGATGCTGGACACGCCGAACCGCTGGGCCAGGGCCATCTGCTCGTCCACATTTACCTTGCCCACTGTCAGGCTGCCCTCGTGATCCCGGGCGATCTCCTCCAGAACGGGTCCCAGCATCCGGCACGGGCCGCACCAGTCCGCCCAAAAGTCTACCAGCACCGGCTCCCGGGCCTGCAGCACTTCCTTTTCAAAGTTTTCCGCGGTAATCTTGATCTCAGCTATTGTGATCGCATCCTTTCTTTTGTTCAATCTTTCAGCGACTTATAGTAGAGCATGCAGTGGCAGAAGCCCTCGTAATTGGGATCATTGATCTGATCCTTGAACTCCTTGCACATGCACTTGGTGTCCTCCGTCCGTTCCAGGCGGCAGGGGCAGTAACCCCCGGTGCGTTTGAGGCCCTCCCGCACGGTTCTGACGATCTCCTGATCCGGATTCAACGTAACTTTCACGAAATGCGCCTCCCTCTGCTTATTGTTACCCATATTATAGCATTTTATCTCCGTTTTTCTATTGCAAATGTCACATTCTGAGAGAATTCCGCAAAATCGGTCCAAGTAAAAGGGGCCGCAGCCATGGCTGCGGCCCTTTCATATTTTTCCGCTTTTCACCTGCTGCGCAAATCACGCGTCCTTCTTTACCATCATCTTAACGCCGAAGAACACGATCAGCACGCCCACCAGCACATTCAGCCCCATGGACACCGCCTCCGGCAGGAAGCTGCTGAGCACCGTGCCCAGACCCGCAATGGCCGACAGGAAGAACAGGGTCGCCGACACCAACCCCAAGGAGAACACCCGCAGCTCCCGGGCCTTCAGATCGTCCTCAATGATTTTCCCTGTCAGAACACTGCCCCAAAACACGATGGTGATGGGGTTCGACAAGGTCAGCACCAACCCCTGCAAAAATACACTGGCTGAATCCACCTGCAAACTAAGACCGGGCAGCAGGCTCTTTCCAAAAGCCCCCAGCAGGGTATTCAGACCGAACAGGATCAGCACCGCCCCTCCAATATAGCGGAACGCCTTCTTCACCGCAGGCTTTTCCAGCAGCTTGCTGGCGCCCAGGGCCGCCAGGATGATATAGACCCCATCCACCAGCGTGATGGCCAGCACCAGAGAGAATGCCACCCAAAATCCGGCGTTTTTGGCCGTATTGAACACCATCAGGCACATAGGCCCCACGGCCAGCTGCAGAATCATACCGAATTTTAATCCTTCTATGTATCGTCTGCCCGCCATGACATACCCTCCTTTTTGCAGTTTTTTCTTAGCGGAAAATTTATACTATTCTGCCATAGGCACATCCTCTTGTCAAGCCTTAATTCTTCCAAATTTTGGCACGAACAGCAGCCAAAAGAAAATCACCGAGGGAAGCCCATTGCGGACTTCTCTCGGTGATTTTAGTTTGTTTGAATGCTTCGCCCTAAGTCCGCAGCTGCGGCTTATTTAAGCAGGCGAAGGATCAGTCGACCATGCTCTTGAGGTTGCCGGAGACGGTGATGGGGGCAGCAGTAGCGGCCTTCACCTGGTCCACGGTGAACTCGGGGTTGATCTCGGTCATCAGCAGGCCCTCGGGAGTGACTTCCAGCACGCACATCTCGGTGATGATCTTGTTGACGCAGTGGGAAGCGGTCAGGGGCAGACGGCACTTCTCAAAGATCTTGGGATTGCCCTTAGCGGTGTGCTCCATGCAGATGATGCAGTGCTTGGCACCCACACACAGGTCCATAGCGCCGCCCATGCCGGGCATCTTCTTGCCGGGGATGATCCAGTTGGCCAGGTTACCCTCAGCGTCCACTTCCAGGGCGCCCAGGAAGCAGGCGTCCACATGGCCGCCGCGGATCAGACCGAAGTTGGTAGCGGAGTCAATGAAGCCGCCGCCGAAAGCCACGCTGGCAACACCGCCGCCGGCGTCGATGACGTGGTAGGGATCATAGTTGGCGTCGCCCTCTTTGGGAGTGGCACCGGCGGAGACGATACCCAGCTCAGCGTGGATGATCAGCTCAACGCCCTCGGGCAGGTAGGAGGGGATCATGGTGGGCAGGCCGATACCCAGATTGACGACATCGCCGTCCTTCAGCTCTTTTGCACAGCGCTTGGCAATAAAGGCTTTGATTTCAGACTTTTCCATTACTTTCTGTCTCCTTCCACGATGTAGTCAACGCACATACCATAGGTATGAATGTTCTCGGGCTCGATGTCGCCCACGGGGACGATGTACTCGCACTCGGCGATGACGGTGTCAGCGGCGGTGGCCATAACAACGTTGAAGTTGCGCATGGTGCCCTTGTACCAGCAGTTACCGAACTCGTCGCACTTGTAGGTGCCCAGCAGAGCGAAGTCAGCATGGATGGGCTTCATCTTCAGGTACTGCTTGCCGTCGATGGTCTCCTTGCCCATGCAGAAGGGGCTGTCCTCGATGAGGGTGTCCACACCCACGGGGGTCAGCACGCCGCCCAGGCCGGCGCCGCCGGCACGGATGCACTCAGCCAGGGTGCCCTGGGGCAGCAGATTCACTTCCAGGGTGCCCTCGGTGTTCTGCTGGCCCACTTCGGGAGTCATACCCACGTGGGTAGCGATGACGCGCTTGACCTGATGATTGTGGATCAGCTCGGCAATGCCGAAGAACTCCTCGCCCATGGGACCCACAGCGCGGCCCATATCGTTGGCGATAAGGGTCAGGTCCTTGGTGCCCAGCTTCACCAGCTCCTTCACGATGGCACGGGCCTGGCCGCAGGCCAGGAAGCCGCCGCACATAATGGTGGCGCCATCGGGAATCATTTTTGCTGCCTCAGCGGCAGTCAGTACAGGTTTCTTTGCCATTTCTATTCCTCCTTATTAATTTAAGGGTCTAAACAATGGGTTATTTTTTTGACTATCTCATTATAACATGGTCGGGCCGCAAATGCAAGGTAAAGCGGTATATTCTTCCTGCGTTCCGCCCTCAGAATTCCACACCCTGGCGGGCATTGAGTCCCTTGTCGAAGGGGTGGCGGACCTTCTGCATGCGGGTGATATAGTCGGCCAGGGGATCGGTGCAGGGAGTGGGGGCGCGGCCGGTCATGACCACCTCCAGATCCTCCGGACGGTTCCTCAAAAAGTCGGCCAGAGCCTCATCGCTGAGCATGCCCATGGCCACCGCGTCCAGCACCTCATCCATGACCAGGAGCTTGGCGTGATACTTTTTCACCGCCTCCACCGTGTCGGCAAAGTGCTGGCGCACCTGCTGGCCATACTCCGTTTTCTCCTCCTCGTTCATCTGAAAGACGAACTTGCAGGTGGTCGTAGGTGCCTCGACATAGTGGTAGTTGGGCAAACTGCGGAGTACATTCAGCTCGCCGCTGGTAGAGCCCTTCAAAAACTGGCTCAGCACCACCGGCCAGCCCCGGCCGCAGGAGCGCACACTCAGGCCAATGGCCGCCGTGGTCTTTCCCTTGCCGTCGCCGCAGTAAATATGTATCCTCGCCTTTTCCATTTTGCTTCTCCTTTTTTCGCACAGGCCAGACGGCCATGAAAGGATTCTCTCATGGCCGTCTGAATTCATGCATCTTATTTCATGCCGCGCTTGACCATTTCGGTCACAGCGAAGGACGCCACGTCATCTGCGTACTTACCGGCGCCGAAGCCGGCATCGTAGCCCAGCTCCTTGGCCAGCTCGTGGGTGATTCGGGGGCCGCCGCAGCAGACCACGAACTTATCACGCAGGCCCTCGGCCTCCAGCAACTCGATGAGGTTGGTGAGGTTCTGGATATGAACATCCTTCTGGGTAACGGTCTGGGAGACCAGCAGCACGTCGGCATGCAGCTCCAGGGCCTTCTTGATGAAGTCCTCATTGGGGACCTGGGAACCCAGGTTGTAAGCCTCGATCATTTCATAGCGCTCCAGGCCATAGTGGCCGGCGAAGCCCTTGCGGTTCATGATGGCGTCGATGCCCACGGTGTGGGCGTCGGTGCCGGTGGAGGC
>CABMQL010000028.1 GCA_902388735.1 uncultured Eubacteriales bacterium
GCATGCAGCACTGCAGAAAGCGATCATGATGGGGCTCATGGACACGGTGGTGGGCATGCCGTAGGGCGCGGTGGTCTTGCAGACGAACTTCATCATGACCATGGGGCCGATGGCGAAGATCTCATCATACACGTTGCCCGCGTCCAGCAGCTCCTTCAACGCCTCGGTGACCAGGCCCTTCTGGCCATAGGAGCCGTCGTCGGTGCAGACCTTCAGGACGGAGGAAACGGCCTTGAACTTATCCTCCAGGATCACAACGTCCTTGCTCTTAAAGCCCACCACGGCGTGGACCTCGGCCCCGCAGTCGTGGAACTTCTTCAGCACGGGATATGCGATGGCGCAGCCGACGCCGCCGCCCACCACGCAGACCTTCTTCTTGCCCTCGGTCTCGGTGGGCTTGCCCAGGGGGCCGACAAAGTCGTGCAGGCAGTCGCCCTGCTCCTTGTGGCTGAGCTTTTCCGTGGTGGCGCCCACGGTCTGCACGATGATGGTGACGGTGCCCTTCTCCCGATCATAGTCATGGATGGTGATGGGGATGCGCTCGCCGTTTTCATCCACGCGCAGGATGATGAACTGGCCCGGCTGGGCCTTCTTGGCCACCATGGGAGCCTCGATCTCGTACAGGATCACGGTCGGCTTCAAGGCTGTTTTCGTAACAATGCGATACATACGTTATCTTCCTTCCTCATTGAGTTCTTTTGGGAAAATGCTGTCTTGCTTGCCGGAAGTTTGTTCCAAAGCTTATTTTAACATTAAATTTCCGTCCCGTCAATTGTTCCGTACCACATCTCCCGCGGGAATCGTCACCTTTCGGCCTTCGATCCGCACCTCGCCGCCGTCGCGCATTTTCTTCAGCTCCCGCATCATGGCGCTGCGGTCGGTGGATATGTAGTCCGCCAGGGCGCTGAGGGAAAAGGGCAGGGTGAAGCTGCCGCCGTTTTTGGCCTGCTGCAGGGAAAAATAGCACAGCAGCTTATCCCGGATGCTGCGGCGGCTGAGAACCTCCACCCGCTCGGACAGGGCCGACGCCTTTTCGCTGATAAGGTGGAACATGTTCTCGATCATGCGGTTGTGGTGGCCGCAGTTTTTTTCGCACCGGTTCTCCAGCTTTTCCTCCGGAAAAAACCACACGCAGCAGGGCTTTTCGCATGTCACATCCACGCTGTCGCCCAGCACGTTGCGGAACATGAGCATCTCTCCGAATACGCCCCCGGGCTGCAGATGCTCTAAAATGGTGCGGTCTCCCCGCTGGTCCACCCGCTCCACAATGGCTGAGCCCGTGGCCAGCACGCCGATGGTGCGGCGGCCGGAATCAAAGTCGTAGATCAGCTCCTCGGGCTTGAAGCACCGCTCCTGCACACCGAAGCACTCGTAGATGCGCCGGCACTCCTCCGCCGAGATCCCGTCAAATACCGGTGTCTGTGGAATGGTCATAGTCTGCCTCCCTTTCTGCCGTCTCCGCGCCGCAGCGCAGGCCCTTTTTATCTCTCTTATGGCCGATGAGGACATACACGATGACATACACCACGCCGCCCCACACCAGGCCTGCCACCAGGTCGATGAAGGCGTGCTGCTTCACCAGCAGCGTGGATGCCGCAATGATGGTAAACCACACGGTGCCGATGATCTGCCAGACCCGCTTCAGCTTCGGCGAGTGCCACATGGCGGAGATGGCCGCCACCACGCCCAGCACATGGACGCTGGGGAACACATTGGCGTTGTTATCGGCAGCCCAGGTCATCTGCAGGATCCAGGTGCAGAGATTCTCCCGGGGCAGCACCGCCGGGCGCAGATCCTGGCCGTTGGGCACGATAAAGCAGAATAGGGTGGCGGTGGTGTAGGCAATGGCGATGAACCACATGTACCGCCGGAAGCTCTCCGGATCCTTCACAATGAAAAACACGCCCAGCACGAACAGCAGGATGCTCCAGCTGTCATAGGGGATGACGAAATACTCGCAGAAGGGGATATAGTTGTCAATAGCGGTTTGGGTGGCCCAGTAATTGTCTGTGACCACATGCTCCACGGTGAAGTACATGAGCAGATATACCGGCAGGTACAGGCCCCACCACATGTGGGGATGGGTCTTGATGAATTGCTTAATTTTTTGCATGAATATCCTCCAACTATCCTCGCTTAGTGTCCCGGCTATTATACCATATTTTCTGCCGGACGCCATAGGGTAGATGCAATTGTCACTATTTTTTAACAATTTCTCCACCCACAGCCCTTGCGCAGCAGGTGCAAGTTATATTATACTGTTGCTATATGTCAAATTTTGAGGAGGACGCAGTATGCTGCTGAAACGAGAGGATAAAGAAAACCGCCAGGTGGTGCTGACCATCCAGGTGGAGCAGGACGCCTGGGAAAAGGCCCTGGAGGACGCTTATGAGCAGAGCAAGTCTCTGTTTAAAAAAGAGGACGGCTCCCTGCCCACCCGGCAGGAGATGGAGGGAAAGCACGGGGCAGACGTGTTCTATCAGGACGCGGTGAACAGCACCTTCCCCGTGGCCCTGGTGGAGGCCGTGCGCCAGGAGGACATCAGCGTGGCCGGCGCGCCGGAGCTGAGCGTGGAGGCCATCGGCCCGGAGGGCTATGTATTCACCGCCCTGATCGACCTCTATCCGGAGGTGAAGCTGGGCCAGTACAAGGGGCTCTCCGCCCCCCGGCCCCAGGTGGAGCTGTCCGATGACGATGTCACCGCCGCCATTGAGGAGTATCTGCAGAGCCACCTCACCGAGGAGCACCCGGAAAAGGCCGCCATGGGCGACGAGGTGGTGCTGGACTTTGAGGGCTTTGTAAACGGCGTGCCCTTTGAGGGGGGCAAGGCCGAGGAATACCCCCTGCTGCTGGGCAGCGGCTACTTTATCCCCGGGTTTGAGGAGCAGGTAGCCGGCATGGCCGTGGGCGACGAGCGGGACATCCCCGTCACCTTCCCCACCCAGTATACCCCGGAGCTGGCGGGCAAGGACGCGGTGTTCCACATCAAGGTCCACAAGATCACCCGCCGGGTAAAGCCCGTCATGGGTGACGAATTTGCCAAGGCCCAGGGGTTCGAAGATGCCTCCGCCCTGCGCCGGAGCATTATGGAGCAGGCCGTTCGTGCTAAGCAGCAGGAGGCCGCCGATGCCTATGCCGACGCCCTGGTGCAGCAGGTCATCGAGGGCATGGAGGTGGAGATCCCGGAGCGGATGGTCACCTGCCAGCTGGATGGGCTTATGCACGACTTAGAGCAGCAGCTGATGCAGCAGGGCGCCACCATGGACGCCTACCTGGAAATGGCCGGCATCACCCGGGACGACCTGCGCCGCCAGGCGGAAGCCAGCGCCCGGGCCTCCGTGGAGTTTGAGCTGGCCATGACGGAGATCGCCCGGCTGGAGGACATCCGCTTCACCGACGCGGAGCTGGAGGAGAAATACACCCAGATGTCCGCCCTCTACGGCATGACCCCGGAGCAGCTGAAGCAGAACCTGCCCATAGAGCGCCTGACCCACGACCTGCGCCTGGCCCGGGCCCGGGCCATTGTGGTGGACAGCGCCAAGCCCATCTGACCCAACATGCAAAAAACGGAGGAGCCATAGGGCTCCTCCGTTTTTTACGACATTTCCTTCTTCCCCGGGGTGAGCTTGCGCTTGTTGCCGTGCTCGTCCACGATCCAGGTGTTATCCAGCTCACGGCGGAGATTGCCCATGATGCTATTCAGGTACTCCTGCCGCAGGGCGGCCCGCTCCTCGGTCTCCTCCGGGGTCAGGCCCTGGGGAGTCTTGGCCTTGCGGGCCAGCTCGTTGATCCGGTCTATTTTCTTCTGTTCCATAGAATCGCTCCTTATACAAATCGTTTCATCGTAATGCCCGTGCGGCCCTTGCGGCTCTGTCCGCCCACTTCTGCCAGGCAGCACTTGCCCAGGCCCCGGACCGTCAGCACATCCCCCTGCTCCACCGGCAGATCCGGCTTGGTGCAGGGCATCCAGTTTACCTCCGCCTTGCCGCTGCGGATCAGCTCCGCCGCTGCGCTGCGGCTGATGGAAAAGCCCGCGGCGGCCACGCTGTCCAGCCGCAGGGAGGCCACGGTGTCCCGAATCAGCTTCACCGGCTGCTCCGGCACGGCAATCTCCTCCAGCCCGATCTCCGCCACGCGCAGAGGCACCCGGCCCGCCTGCTTCCATTCCCGCAGGAGGAAGTCCGCCACGCTGCTGCCCACCAGCACATCCGCCCAGTGGGGCGACACCAGAATATCCCCCACCTTCTCCCGCGTCAGGCCCAGGCCCATGAGACTGCCCAAAAAATCCCGATGGGTGGGGTGGTCCGTCTCATAGAACCGGCATCGCAGGCACCGCACCGCCGTTTCGTCCGGCCCATTCATCCAATCCGGCAAAAAGTGCAGCTGTCGGCGCTGGGCCCCCTCGCAGCCGCCCCAAAAGGCAAACCCCTCCCGATCGCCCAGGGCCTGCATCAGCTGCCCGGCCAAGGCCTGCTCATGGGGAGAGAGAAATCCGCTCGTCTCCGGCACATTCCGGCTGCGGCAGCGCTCCCAGCCGTCCCATAGGCGGCCCAGCAGCACCCGCTCCTCCGCCGAGGCGGAGAGTTTATCCAAAAGCTCCCTGCGGTTCAAAACCATTCCTCCCGTAGTTTGTGGTAAAAACGCCCTGCCAAAGCAGGGCGTTTTATGATCGTTACCAAACCAAGGCCTCAATAGTAAGAGTCTGCCCATCCACAGCAGCGGTAATTGTAGTCTTTCCGGAGGAAACCGCCGTTACCACACCCGAGGCATCCACGGTGGCAATTTGGCTGTCAGAAGAACTCCAGGTGACCGTGGCATCTGTCCCATCCACCTCCAGAGGAACCGTATCCCCGACATTGAAGGAAAACTGCACTGTCACTTCTGAGCCAAAAGCCTTCAGGGAAAGATCCTTCCCGGCAGACGTGCTCGGCGTGTCAGGCGTGTCAGGCACATCCGGCGTGTCGGGGGTATCCGGCGCAACGGGATCCGGCTGATCCACCGCCGCCGTCACCGTGACGCGGCAGGTGGCCGTGGTGTCCGCCGCCGAAGCCGTTATCACAGCGCTGCCGGTGCCCACGGCCTGCACGGTGCCGTCCGCCGTCACGGTGGCTATATTCTCATCGCTGCTGGAGAAGGACACCTTGTCCGCGCCGGTCGCCGTCAGCGCAAAGCTGCTGCCCACGGTGAGCTCCACACTGGTTTTATTCATGGTCAGCACAGTGGGCTCGGGGTTGGAGGCATCCTTCCCGCCGGTAAAAAACGCGGCGATCTGACTGCCGAATATGGTGTAGGCCGCCAGGCCCAGCACCAGCACCAGGCACACGACCACCACGCCGCCGCCCACCTTGGGCTTGGCCCGGCCGCCGCCGGTGCGGCGCCCGGCATTTTTCACGGGCTTGTTGCTGTGGCGTTCTTCATCCTCCTGGCAGAAGGGGCAGGTTTTATATGTATCGGAGAACATCTCTCCGCATTTCGGGCATTTCAAAAGGCGCATTGCTGATCCTCCCTTAGATTTACATAATTATATTATACGGTTTCCCTCTCTGCGTCAACTGAAAAACATGGAAATTCATCCTTTTTTTACATTGTTCCTTGCTTTTGCCTGCGCAATTTTCTATAATAGAATAAAATGTATAAAACCGGAGGACCATCGCCTATGAATACCATGATCATCGGCATCGCCGGGGGCACCGGCAGCGGCAAAACCACCCTGACAGACCACCTGGCCGCCCACTTCGGCTCGGCCATCAGTGTGGTGCATCACGATAACTACTACAAGCGTCAGGACGTCCCCTTTGAGGTGCGCTGCCAGCAGAACTATGACCACCCCGATGCCTTCGATACAGACCTGATGGTCCAGCAGCTGAAGGAGCTGAAGGCCGGCCGCGCTATCCGCTGCCCCGTATACTCCTATGCCGACCACAACCGCACCGATGAAACGGTGCTCATCCGGCCCGCCCCGGTGATCATCGTGGAGGGCATCCTCATTTTCCACGATCCCCGGCTGCGGGAGCTGATGGACATCCGCATCTTTGTGGAGACGGACGCCGATGTGCGCATCCTGCGCCGGGCTCTGCGGGATGTGGAGGAGCGAGGCCGCTCCATGCAGTCCATTGTGCAGCAGTATCTCACCACCGTCAAGCCCATGCATGAGCAGTTTGTGGAGCCCACGAGAAAGTATGCCGACATCGTGGTGCTGGAGGGTGGGCACAACCTGGTGGCCCTGGATCTCATCATGCAGCGCATTGCCGGGCACATTGCCGAAAATCCGCCGGAGGCTGCGACATGAGCGGCGGCAAGGTCCTTCGGTACTTTTTGGCGGGGCTGTGCGTAGCCCTGGCGGTGTTCTTCCTGCTGCCCCTGGTCATCGGCGCCCACCATATCGGGATGTTTTTCCCGGCGGCGGTGCTGGGCATCCTGGCGTGGATGCTCCTGCGCCCCCGGAAGCTCAAGGAACTGCTCACCGGTAAGGGCCGCGTCCTGTGGCGCAGCCTGCTGGCGCTTTTTGCCGCGGGCCTGCTGTGCGTGGCTGTGATCCTGGGGCTGATGGTGCGCCAGGCGGCAAACCGGCCCGAGGCCGGGGAACCCTGCACGGTGCTGGTGCTGGGGTGTGAGGTCCGGGGCCTGCAGCCCAGCAAGATGCTGGCCGCCCGCATCGACAGTGCCTATGATTATCTCATTGCCAACCCCGGGGCCGTATGCGTGGCCTGCGGCGGCATGGCCGACGACGAGATCATCACCGAGGCCCGGTGCATCCGGGACGAGCTGGTGCGCCGGGGCATCGACCCGGGACGGATCTATTTGGAGGAAAAGTCCCTGAACACCCGGCAGAACATCACCTATGCCGCGGACATCATCCAATCAAACGGCCTGCCCACAGAGGTGGCCGTGGCCAGCGACAATTTTCATCAGCTCCGGGCGGCCATATACGCCCGCAGCAGCGGCCTGGAGGCCCAGTCCCTGGGCTGCCGGTCCTACTGGCTTTTGGGCCCCGGCTACTGGGCCCGGGAGGTCATTGCCGTGGCCGCCGCCTGGGCCTTCGGGCGGTAACGTGATAGCGTTCCGTATATTTTGGGCCAAATCATACAAACAGGAATCAAAAAACAAATGGCTGACCCTGGTCAGCCATTTGTTTTTGTTTCAGAAGGAAAATACCACACCCACCACGGCCGAAGCCAGGATGAACAGAATGGGGTGCAGCCCCTTGGTGGGCTTTACCCACCGGGTGAGCACCAGCAGCACCGCCGCCAAAGCCATGGCCTTCCAATTGACCAGGGCCAGGCCCGCGGCACCGCTGTTGAGCAAGGCCACCGCCGCCACGCTGAGGCCCGCCGCCGCCACCATGGCCGCCGAGGCCGGGCGCAGACCATAAAACACGCTCTGGACGATGCGGCTGTCACGGAAGCTGCGCAGGAAGGCAGCAATAATGAGAATGACGATGATGGACGGCGTTATAAGACCGATGGTGGCAATGACCGCCCCCAGAACGCCTCCCACCTGGAAGCCCACATAGGTGGCCATATTCACACCGATGGGGCCGGGCGTGGACTCAGACACCGCCAGCATATCGGCGATCTGGGCGGTGGTGAACCAGTCCGGGTGCCGGGCAGAAATATCATAGAGGAAGGGCAGGGTGGCCATGCCGCCGCCGATGGCAAACAGGCCGGTCTTAAAATACTCATAAAACAGCAGCAGATAGGTCATTTCTTCTCCCTCCCTTTCACAGCCTGGAGCACCACGCCCGCCAGGCCTGCCGCCACCACATAGAGGATAGGCGACACATCTATCACCAGGGACAAAACCAGGATCACCCCAAAGATGCCCCAGCACCAGGCATCCTTCATGGCGCCCTTCACCAACTTCAGCACAGCGTTGAAGATCAGCACACACACGCACACCCGGATGCCCGCGAAGGCATGCTGCACCCAAGCAAGATGTGCATAGGCCGTGATGACCTTCGCCAGGGCGGAAATAATCACCAGGGACGGGAACACCACGCCTAAGGTAGCTACAATGCCGCCGGCGATCCCGGCGTGTTTCTGCCCCACAAAGGTGGCGGTGTTCACGGCGATGACGCCGGGGGTACACTGACCGATGGCAAAATAATCCGTCAGCTCCTCATCGGTGGCCCAGCCCTTTTTCTCCACCACCTCGCGCTGCAGGATGGGCAGCATGGCGTAGCCCCCGCCAAAGGTCATGACGCCCACCTTGGCAAAGGTCCAAAACAGTGTCCATAGTTTCTTCATCATGTTTCATCACTCCGTATATCCGTATAATCCGCGCACCGACACCTCGCCGCTGCGCACCGTTTCCTCGGTCCCGTCCTGATGGCGCACCACCAGGCCGTACTGCTCGTCCACAGCCAGGGCCTGCACCCGCTCCCGGCTCTCGCCCCGGATCAGCTGCACCGTGCGGCCGATGCTCAGGCAGGCCGCGCGGTAATCCGCCAGCCACTTTTCCGGGGCAAACAGCACCTCCCGGCGCAGGAGGTCCATCTCCTCCAGCAGGGCCGCCGCCAGCTGCGCCCGGCATATATTCTTTCCCAGGGCCAGGTCCAAAGATGTGGCGATGTCCGCCACCTCGCCGCCGAAGTCCTCCGGCCGCTGGTGGACATTGATGCCGATGCCCACCACCACATGGGACACATGGCCGCTCTCCCCCTCCAGGGCCATCTCTGTAAGGATGCCCGCGAGCTTCCGGCCGGAAAGCACCAGGTCGTTGGGCCACTTGATCTGTACCTCCGCGCCCGTCACCCGGCGGATGGCCCGGCAGGCGGCCACAGCGCTGAGCGCCGTCAGGGGCAAAAGCCGCTCCGGGGCGCAGTCGGGCCGCCACAGGATGGAGAAAAACAGACCCTTGCCCGCCGGGGACTGAAAGCTGCGGCCCCGGCGGCCCCGGCCCGCCGTCTGGCAGTCCGCCAGCACCACTGTGCCGTCGGGAGCGCCCTCCAGGGCCAGGCGGCGGCAGGCGGAGTTGGTGGAGTCCACGCTCTCCAGCACCTGCCAGTTTTCCCGCTGCTCTGTCAGATAATGCGCCAGCGTATCCTGCCGCAGCAGGTCCGGGCTCTGCAGCAGCCGGTAGCCCTTGCCCGTGCGGGCCTCGATGTCATAGCCCTGGCGGCGCAGAGCCTCCACCGCCTTCCACACGGCGGCCCGGCTGATGCCGATGTCCCGGCTCAATTCCTCCCCGGATCGGTATTCTCCCTCTGCCGCCTGCAAGGCGGCGCATACGCGCTGCCGGCTCATGTTTGTTTCCTCCGCTTCACAAAATGTATATTTCCGCACTCCGGGCGGACAGGGTCGTCCGCCCCTACAACAATATCGATACCCTCTGTAGGGCGGAGTGCCCTCACCCCGCCGCGTGTATGACAAGGGGCGGGGTGCAAGGGGAACACGGATTGCCACGACCAGTTTACAAGCTGCTCTCGCAATGACATCTTTTTTGACAAACAGAGTTTACCACCGCTATTTGAAATTGTAAACCAAATTTGTATTAAAGGATTGACAAGCTTTCGTTTTTCCTGTATTGTAAACTTAAATTCTACCCATAGAGGTTTACAACTATGAGTCAAAAAACGAAAATGCTGGCCCGCACGGCCCTGCTGGCGGCCCTGACGGCCATCGGCGCTTTCATCAAGATCCCCTTGGGCGTGTCCTCCATCACCCTGCAATTTTTCTTCACGGCCATGGCCGGGTGCCTGCTGGGGCCCATGTGGGGCGCAGTCAGCCAGGGGGTGTATGTGCTGCTGGGCCTGGTGGGGCTGCCCATTTTTACGCTGGGCGGAGGCTTCGGTTATGTGCTCCAGCCCACCTTCGGATTTCTGCTGGGGCTCATCCCCTCGGCATGGGTCATGGGCCTTATTACAAAGAAAAGCCGTAAGCCCCTGCGCATTATTTTAGCCTGCGCGGCGGGCCTGGCGGTGCTCTACGCCGTGGGGCTGCCATATATGGCGCTGATCCTCAACGGCTACCTGGGCAAGGGCTGGAGCTTCGGGCGGCTGCTGCGGGACGGCATGCTCCTGTTCCTCCCGGGGGACGCCCTGAAAATCGCCGTGGCGGCGATACTGTTTCCCCGCCTTTCGGTGGTTTTTGACAAAAATCGATGAGCCGTCTCCAAAAATAATTGGTTTTACTTCTAATTGCCTTTGGAGCCTCCCCGCCGTATAATAGGCGAGATGAAATTTGAAGGGAGGCAACGACATGACTTTTTCCACTGCCAAAAAGAAATGCCCGACTGTTGCCGCCACTGTTTTCATTTCTATATTTCCTTTTTGACCGGTATTTTTACCGGTCAATTTTTTTGCCCGTTTTCAATTAAAATGTAAATATAACAAAGGAGGAGTTCAAAATGAACAAGAAACACAATTTGGGCAACGACCCCGTCTACGACGCCCGGACCCTGGGGGTGCCCCGGATGCTGCTGCTGGGCCTGCAGCACCTGTTCGCCATGTTCGGCGCCACGGTGCTGGTGCCCATCCTGGTGCAGAACTACGGCCTGCCGCTCTCCATCCAGACAACGCTCCTGTTCGCGGGCCTGGGCACGCTGCTGTTCCATGTGTGCACCAAGTTTAAGGTGCCCGCCTTCCTGGGCTCCTCCTTCGCCTTCCTGGGCGGCTTTGAGGCGGTGGCCAAGCTGGATGTGGGCAAGTTCGCCACCATGAGCGGCGAGGAAAAGCTGCCCTACGCCCTGGGCGGTATCGTCATCGCCGGCGCGCTGTACCTGGTGCTGGCCCTGCTGTTCAAGCTGGTGGGCGCTCAGAAGGTCATGCGCTTCTTCCCCCCCATCGTCACCGGCCCCATCATCATCCTCATCGGTCTGAACCTCTCCGGCACCGCCATCTCCAACGCCTCCACCTGCTGGTGGCTGGCCCTGGTAGCCATCGCCATCATCATCGTGGCCAACATCTGGGGCAAGGGCATGGTGAAGATCATCCCCATCCTGCTGGGTGTGGTGGGCAGCTACATTGTAGCCCTCATCGCCGGCCAGGTGGACTTTACCGAGGTGGGCAAGGCCGACTTTGTGGGCCTGCAGCAGTTCGTCATCGCCAAGTTTGACCTGACCTCCATCCTGGTCATGGCTCCCATCGCCATCGCCGCCATGATGGAGCACATCGGCGACATCTCCGCCATCTCCTCCACCACCGGCAAGAACTTCATCGCCGATCCCGGCCTGCACCGCACCCTCCTGGGCGACGGCCTGGCCACGGCGGTAGCCGGTATGTTCGGCGGCCCCGCCAACACCACCTACGGCGAAAACACCGGCGTCCTGGCCCTGAGCAAGGTCTACGATCCCCGGGTCATCCGGCTGGCAGCCGTGTACGCCATCATCCTCTCCTTCTCCCCCAAGTTTGACGCCCTGGTCAACTCCATCCCCACGGCCATCGTGGGCGGCGTCAGCTTCGTGCTGTACGGTATGATCTCCGCCGTGGGCGTGCGCAACGTGGTGGAGAATAAGGTAGACCTGACCAAGTCCCGGAACCTCATCATCGCGGCAGTGATCTTCGTCAGCGGCCTGGGCTTCAGCTCCACCGGCGGCATCACCTTCACCGTGGGCGGCGCGGACATCACTCTCACGGGCCTGGCCATCGCGGCTCTGTGCGGCGTGATCCTCAACGCCATCCTCCCCGGCAATGACTACAAGTTCGGCGTCGACCCCCAGGGCGACAAGTCCGCCGACCTGGGCAGCTACTAAGACATAGAATCGATTTGCAGAAACATACAGGAGACGGCAGACGCCGTCTCCTGTTTTTTGTAGGAAGGACTCGTTGGAGAGAGCACGGATTGCCACGGGCACGCTGCACCCTCGCAATGACATAGTTCTTACAGGGAGTGCGGTACAACCGGGCCGATGTAGGCATCGGCCCCTACGGGGGGTTTTCCCTTTCCATTTTTCTCACAAAAATCCCGGCGTCCCTCTCAAAAGAGGGGCGCCGGAGTGTTTATGATAGGATTTTTTACTTCTTGGCCTTGCTGTCCACCACATCGTGGAGGAGGGCGGTGAAGTCATCCATAGACATGGCGCCCAGGTCGCCGTCGGCGCGGTGCCGGGGAGACACGGTGCCGTTTTCCATGTCCCGGTCGCCCACCACCACCATGTAGGGCACCTTTTCCATCTGCGCATCGCGGATCTTCTTGCCGATCTTCTCGTTGCGGTAGTCCACCTCCACCCGGAAGCCCTGTGCCTCCAGGGCCTTGGCGGCGTCGGCGCAGTAGTCGGCGGCGCGGTCGGTGACAGGCAGGAAGCGCACCTGCTCGGGAGCCATCCAGGTGGGCAGAGCGCCGGCATACTCCTCGATGAGGTAGGCCAGGGTGCGCTCGTAGCAGCCCAGGGAGGTGCGGTGGATGATGTACGGCAGAGCCTTCTCGCCGTTTTCATCGATATAATACATGCCGAAGCGCTGGGCCAGGAGCATATCGATCTGGATGGTGACCAGGGTGTCCTCCTTGCCGAAGACGTTCTTATACTGAATGTCCAGCTTGGGGCCGTAGAAGGCGGCCTCGTCGATGCCGATCTCGTACTTTACGTCCAGGTCGTCCAGGATCTGACCCATAACGCGCTGGGCCTCGTCCCACTGCTCCTTGGTGCCCTCGTACTTATTGTTGGGGTTGGCGGGATCCCACTGGGAGAAGCGGAAGGTGCACTTATCCAGCAGGCCAACAGTGCCCAGGCAGTACTTGGCCAGCTCCAGGCAGCCCTTGAACTCCTCCTCCAGCTGATCGGGCCGCAGGATCAGGTGGCCCTCGGAAATGGTGAACTGGCGGACACGGATGAGGCCGTGCATCTCGCCGGAATCCTCATTGCGGAACAGAGTGGAGGTCTCGCCCAGGCGCATGGGCAGGTCGCGGTAGGACCGCTGGCGGTTCAGGTACACCTGATACTGGAAGGGGCAGGTCATGGGCCGCAGGGCGAAGCACTCCTTGGTCTCGTCGTGGGGATCGCCCAGGACGAACATGCCGTCCAGATAGTGATCCCAGTGGCCGGAGATCTTATACAGCTCGCGCTTGGCCATAAGGGGGGTCTTGGTCAGCAGGTAGCCCCGCTTCTGCTCGGTGTCCTCCACCCAGCGCTGCAGCAGCTGGATGACCCGGGCGCCCTTGGGCAGCAGAATGGGCAGACCCTGGCCGATGTAGTCCACGGTGGTGAAATACTCCAGGTCGCGGCCCAGCTTATTGTGGTCGCGCTTGAGAGCCTCCTCCCGCTGCTTCAGGTACTCGTCCAACTCCTCCTTCTTGGGGAAGGCCACGGCGTAGATACGCTGGAGCATCTTGCGGTTGCTGTCGCCCCGCCAGTAAGCGCCGCAGCACTGGGTCAGCTTGATGGCGTTGCCCTTGATGCGGCCGGTGGAGTCTAGATGGGGGCCTGCGCACAGATCCACGAACTCGCCCTGCTTATAAAAAGAGATGTGGGCATCGGCGGGCAGGTCGTTGATGAGCTCCACCTTGTAGGGCTCGTCCTTCTCCTGCATATAGGCGATGGCCTCGGCCCGGGGCAACTCAAAGCGCTCCAGCTTCAGCTTCTCCTTGCAGATCTTGCGCATCTCCGCCTCCAGGGCATCCAAATGCTCCTGGGTGAAGTTAAAGGGGGCGTCAAAGTCGTAGTAAAAGCCGCCCTCGATGGACGGGCCGATGGCCAGCTTTACCTCCGGGTACAGGCGCTTGACGGCCTGGGCCAGCACGTGGGAGCAGGTGTGCCAATAGGTTCTGCGATAGTCCTTGTTTTCAAAGGTATAGATGTTTTCTTCGCTCATGGTCATGTTCTCCTTTCTTGGGGTGACAAAAAACCTCACCCCTGACAAAATTCAGGGGTGAGGTAAAAACTTTTACTCCACGGTTCCACCCTGCTTACGGAAATGATCCGTCGCTCGTGTCCTCTGTAACGGGAGGCCCCGTTCCGCTCCTCACGGACAGCTCGGGAGTGGTACCGATCCGTCTTCACCGCGGGACGCTTTCAGCCGGGGCATCCCTCTCTTTGGCGGCAGGGGTCAGATCTCTTCTCCGTCAACGCATTTTCTTGATTACAGCATATTATAAGCACCTTTTCCCGGCTTGTCAACGGACAATTTGCAAATTTTTCTCCCGCAGGATTTCCTCCGCCTTGTCCACCACGATGGCCTGGGGCGCTATGGCCAGCAGACTCTCCCGGCCCCGGAAGCCCCAGCTCACGCCGATAAAGCTCATGGCGCAGTTCCGCGCGGTCTGAATGTCCACCTCGCTGTCGCCTACATAGATGGCGCTCTCCCGGGGGCAACCCAGCTCCTCCAGGGCACGAAGCACCAGGTCCGGCGCGGGCTTGGGCGGCAGGTCGTCCCGCTGGCCGAAGGCCGGCACCCCGGGGAAGAACCTTTCGGCCAGGGCCTTGGTGGTGGGGTCGGGCTTGTTGGAAACGATGGCCACCCGCACGCCGGATTTCTGCAGCTTTTTCAGCATCTCCGGGATGCCGGGATAGGGGCAGGTCTTGATGCAGTTGTGGGCCTGATACCAGGCCTTATACTCCGCCAGCAGGGCGGCAAATTCCTCCGCCCCCACCGTTTCCGGCAGGGCCCGGCGCATGAGCTTTCCCGCGCCGTTTCCCACGAAAGCGCGCACCTCCTCCAGCGTCCGGGGCGGGTAGCCGTGGGCCGTGAGCACATGGTTCACGGAGTCGCGCATATCCTCCAGAGTGTCCAGGAGCGTGCCGTCCATGTCAAACAGCACGGCCCGGGCCCGGGGCTTTCTGCGCAGCCCCGGCAGGTGCGGCAGCAGGATGCTGCCCAGTATCAGCACGATGCCCACATAGCCCAGGGGCTCCACCCGCTCGTGAAGCAGGACAGCCCCGAAAATGGTGGCAAAGGCCGGGCTCAGGGCGCAGAACAGGCTGGCGCGGCCCGCGTCGATGCGGCTCTGGGCCACCGGCTGCAGGGTGTAGCCAAACCCGGTACACACCACCGCCAGGGCGGCGATGATGCCCCATTCGCCGCCGGTCTGGGGCAGCCGGGGCACCTCAAACAGGAAGGAGGCGATGAGGGCATACAGGCCCAAAAAGCCCACCTCCAGCACACCCAGGGCAAAGCCATCCGCCTTGTGGCTGGTGCGGTCAATGGCAATGATGCCCACGGCGTACAAAAACGCCGACAGCAGCGCGATGCACTCTCCGATGCCCAGGTGAAAGCCTCCGCCTCCGCCTGTCAGCAGCGCCACACCGCAGACGGCAATGGCGGCGCACAGCAGACTCATGGCCTTGGGCCGGGTGCGGTGAATGGCCGACTCCAGCAGCGGCACGATGATAATGGCCAGGTTTTCCAGCAGGGACACCGTGCCGGAGTTCACCGTCCGCAGCGCCAGCATCTCGCAGCTCATCACGCCGAAAAAGATGAAGCCCACCAGGACCCCGCCTAAAACCGTGCGGCGGTCCAGCTTTTGCACCACCTTTTTGCCGAACAGGGCAAACAGCAGGATAAATGCCAGCAAAAACCGCACCGCCAGCATATTGAAGGCGCTCATAGTGCCCAGGCCTATTTTATTAAACACAAAAGAGGTGCTGCGGGCAATGATGACTGACGCCATCAGCACCTCCGCTTTTCTCTCAGACATTTCTATACCTCCCCGGTATCGGGTGATTTTGCCCCAGTATTATATACCGCCCCGCGGCGCAAAGTAAACCCCATTTTTTCTTTTCTGCGCTTTTTTCGTCCTTTTCCGCGGCAAAATACGCGTTGAAAAGGCGCGCTGCCTGTGCTATACTGATGGAAAATCTCCGGGAGGTGCGGCATGGAGCAGATCCTGGCCTATTTTGGCTCCTACAAGTTCATTTTCAGCGTCTGCATCGTGGCCGCGGCCCTGGTGTGCTGGCTGCTGCTGCGGCACCTGATCCACCGCTTCACGGAGAAGATCACCGCCGCCAGCGCCCTGTCCGGCCGCCGCCAGACCTACCTGGCCCTGGCGCTGAACTCCGTGCGGGGGCTGCTGGTGCTGCTGGCGCTGATTTTGGTTCTGCAGGTCCACGGGGTGAACGTCTCCTCTTTGGTGGCCGGCCTGGGCATCATCGGCGCCATCGTAGGCCTGGCGCTGCAGGACATGCTGAAGGATGTCATCATGGGCACCAACATCCTCACGGGAGAGTACTTTGCCGTGGGGGATGTGGTCAAGTATGGCGAGCTCACCGGCGAGGTGGTGCAGTTTTCCCTGCGCTCCACCAAGATCCGGGAGCTGGCCACGAACAACATCGTCACCGTTTCCAACCGGAATATCTTTGAGGCCGCAAAGGTCAGCAGTGAGCTGTTTATCACCGTCCCCACCTCCTATGAGGACGATCCCACGGCCGTGGAAGCGTTTCTCAACACCCTGGCGGAGGAGGCCAAGGGCCTGGAGGGCGTGGAGGACTGCAGCATGCTGGGCCTGTCCAATTTGGGGGACTCCTCGGTGGAGTATCTGCTGCGCATCGTGGCGCCGCCCACCATTCACAGCGCCGTGCGCCGCCGGGTGCTGTGGCTGATCCGCCACCGGTTTGCGGAAAAGGGCTTCACCATTCCCTACCCGCAGATGGACGTACACACGGATTGAATCTTGCATAAGCCGGTAAAAAGCAGGCCCGCAGGCCTGCTTTTTTGCTGCCGAAACAGCACCGGAGGGCGGGACAAAAAAGTCCCACCCCCGGCATACATTTTATTCAGCGGCAGTCTCCAGCATCGCCGCGGCTGCGGCCTGCCCCACCCGGCGGAAAGACTCCTCCGGCAGGAAAACCTCCAGCTTCTCTCCGGCCTTTGCAAGCTCCTCCCGGCAGGCATTCGCCAGGCATTCGCCGCCGGCGCCGCTGATGACCCGGCCCAAAAGCAGCACATTCTCGCACCCCAGCAGCCGCCGATACCAGGGCAGGGTCTGCCCCAGCATGCGGCCCAGGGCGGAAAAAGCCGCCAAAGCCCGGCCGTCGCCGGCCCCGGCCCGATCCTGGATCCAGCGCAGCTTCTGCGCCGGGGTGTCCCCTTCCGGGGCAAGACCCTTTTGGGCAGTCAGTCGAATCACGCCCTCCTGGGAGAAATACCGCTCTCCCACACCCCGGTCCCCGGACCAGGGATCCACCGGGGCGGCGGGATGCAGATCCACCGGCAGAAACGCCAGCTCATTGAGCCAGCCGGTGATGTTTCCGCCGCCGTCCACATAGCCGCCTGCCTGGCTGGTACCCATGGCGATGCCCAGGAGCTTCCGCCGCCCCAGGCTCACGGCCCCGGCCAGGGCCGCCACATCGCCGTCGTTGCACACGGCGCAGGGAACGTCCCCGCAGACCTCCCGCACCGCCCGGCGCAGAAGATCCCGGCCGCAGCGGTCAAACTCCCCGGCCGGCACACCCATAAACAGGCTGGACCGGCGAATTTCCCCGTCTATGACCACCCCGGCGGTGGAAATGCCCACGGCATCCACCCGGGGCAGGCGCTCCTTGGCCGAGCGCAGGGCCGCGGTGATACCCTCATAGTGATAGCGCAGATCCACGGCCGTTTTGGGCTGCCAGAGGACTTCCTCCGTGTAAACGGTCTCCCCGTCTATCACCGCCGCGGCCTTGCGGTCGCTGCCGCCCAGGTCGATGCCGATGCGGCAGCCCGCCGCGCCGGCGGATACGGGGTGCGCGGTCTCCTGCGCCGCCGGCAGATCCGGCCGCAGCTCCACCCGGAAAGGCGTCCCATAGATGCCGGACATAAAGTCCCGGTCAAAGGCTCTCCCGCCGCCCGGGCCATAGGCCTTTTGCAGCCAGCGGAAAACCGATTCGTCCTCTGTCGCCAGCGCGCAGCCGCCCTGGAGCCACAGGGCCGTTTTTACCAGCAGCTGCGTATATTTTTTGTCCGCCGCCTGCTGCTCCTGCGCCCGGTGCAGCTTCAGGGAAAGATGCGTGCAGCCCGCGGGCCGCAGCACCGCCACCGTGGCCATGCGGTCTGCCGTGGCCTCGTGGCGGCGCGCAAAGTCAAAAATAGGCCGAAACTCAGTCTCCATCGGTGATAACGCCGGTCAGGTCCACGCTCTTGCCGTCCCTCCACAGGCGCTCCAGGCCGTAAAACACCCGGGCCTCGCCGCTGAACACATGCACAGCGATGCAGCCGTAGTCCAGCAGCACCCAGGTGCCGCCCCGATAACCCTCCCGGTGCAGGGGCTCCTCGCCGGCCTGCTCCGTGAGTACCTTTTCCACGTTGTCCACCAAGGCGTTGATCTGTGTGTTGGACGAGCCGGTACACAGCACAAAATAATCCGCCAAGGTGGTCAGGTCCGCGATCTCCAGCACCTGGATCTCCCGGCCCTTCTTCTCCGACAGTGCCCGGGCTGCCAGCAGCGCCAGTTCTCTGGGTGTTTTATTCATTCTATCGTTCCTCCGATCTCTCGTTGTATATAGCTTAGAGCCTCCTGCGTATTGGGATGCACCGGGCTGCCGTAGCCCTGCAGCTCCACGATGGAATCCGCCAGGGCCCGGCACAGGCCCCGGTCCAGGTCCTCATGCACCGCCGTGCGCAGCTCCTCCACCCCGGGAAAGCTGCGGCTGGGCTCAATATAGTCCGCCAGATAGATAATCTTCTCCAGCAGGGTCATGTCCGCCTTGCCGGTGGTGTGGTAGAAAATGGCGTTATAAATTTCGTCCGAAACGCCGAAGCGGTCCCGGGCCACCGCCGCGCCGGTCTTGGAATGGAGCAGCTTTAGATAGTTCCGCTCCATCTCGTCCAGCGGGATAGCGTAGTGTCGGCACAGGGACAGCTGCTGGGGAAGATCCAGCTTCTTGGTGCAGTCGTGGAGCAGGGCCGCGATCCTGGCCGCCGTCACATCCGCGCCGTATTTTTCCGCCAGGAAGGCCGCCTCCTGCTCCGTGCCCAGCACATGGGGCATACGCTTGGGCTTTAAATAGCTCAGGGCAATGGGCCGCAGCTCCTCCGGCGTCAGATGCTTCAGATCCGTCGCCGTGCCATACAGCCCCTTGCGCAGAATATACCCGTATACCGGCTCGGTGAGATACGCCCGGCCCCGTCCCCGGGCCAGCTCCTCCCGCAGCTGCGTGGAGGACACCTCGATGACCTCCGGGTTCATCACCACGCTCACCCGTGCTGAAAATGCCTTCTCCAGCTTTTCCTTCTGCCGGGCAAAGGCCGCCGCCTCGTCCGCCGTCCTGCGGCTGAACACCGCCAGGGTGGCCAGGCGGCAGATCTCCTCCGGCCGGTGCCAGGTCTCAAAGGAAAGAAACATGTCCGACCCCATGAGGAAAAACAGCTCGTCTTCCGGGTACTGCTCCCGCAGCGCCCACAGGGTGTCGCAGGTGTAGCTGGCCCCCTGCCGCCGCAGCTCCAGGTCCGTCACCTCTGCCGGAACCGGCAGCTCCCCGGTACACAGCTGTACCATTTCCAGCCGATCCGCTGCATCGGCACTGCCCGCAGGCAGGGGCTTGTGGGGCGGGATGGCATCCGGCACCAACAGGAGCTTGTCCAGGCAAAGCTGCTTGGCCGCCGCTGCGGCCGCCGTCAGATGCCCCCGATGGATGGGATTGAAGGTGCCGCCGTAAATTCCGATCCGCATGGTCACACACTCCGGCGGGGCGCCTTCACCAGCTCGATCTTGCGCTTGGTTTTATCGCGCTGCATGCGGTACAGGACGAACTTGTTCCCGATGACCTGCACCACCTCGCTGCGGGTGGCCGTCTTCAGCTCCTCGGCAGCTTCCCGGGCGGTGAGCATGGAGTTCTCCAGCACCTTGCCCTTGATGAGCTCCCGGGCCTCCAGGGCATCGTCCGCCTGCTTCACCAGGTTGTCGCTGATGCCGTCCTTGCCTATATGAATGATGGTGTCCAGGGTGGAGGCCAGGCCCCGCAGCTGGGCACGCTGCTTGCTTGTCAGTTCCATATCAGTTTTTCTCCAAATATTCTTTTAATTTTACCGCAAAGGCCCGCAGAGCGTTGCCCCGGTGGCTGATGGCGTTTTTCTCCTCGGCTGTCAGCTGGGCAAAGGTCTTGCGCAGGCTCGGCACAAAGAACACCGGGTCGTAGCCGAAGCCGCCGTCGCCCATGGGGGCGTAGGCGATGGTGCCCGGGCATTCGCCCTCCGCCGTCAGCTCCGTACCGTCGGGAAACAGGCACACCACCGAGGTGTGGAAGTGGGCCGTCCGGGTCATGGACCCCCGCATATTCTGCAGCAGCAGACGGTAGCGGGCCGCGTCGTCATCCAGCCCGCCGTATCGGGCGGAGTAGACCCCCGGGGCGCCGTTCAGGGCGTCCACGCACAGGCCGCTGTCGTCAGCAATGGCCGGCAGGCCGCTGGCCTCCATGACGGCCCTGGCCTTGATACGGGCGTTATCCGTGAAGGTCTCGCCGTTTTCCTCCGGCTCCAGGGAAAGGCCCAGGTCCGACTGGAGGACCACCTCCACGCCCAGCTCCCCTAAGATTTTCTGCATTTCATCCAGTTTCCCCTTGTTGTGGGATGCCAATACAAATTTCATCGTGCCGTCTCCTTTATCGCTCCAAAATCTCCCGTTGCTTTCCCATCAGCTCCCGGATGCCCTTGGCACACAGACGCACCAGCTCCTGCTGCTCCGAGAGGGTAAAGCTTCGGCCCTCGCCGGTGCCCTGGATCTCAATGAGCTCGCCTTTTTCGTTCATAACGCAGTTCAGGTCCACCTGGGCCCGGCTGTCCTCGCTGTAGGGCAGGTCCAGCATGGGCACCTCGTCAATGATGCCCGCGCTCACCGCCGCCACCTGGTGGATAATGGGATCTTTCGTCACCTTGCCCTCGGCCAGCAGCTTGCGGCAGGCCAGGGCCAGGGCCACAAAGCCGCCGGTAACGGAGGCGGTGCGGGTGCCGCCGTCCCCCTGCAGGACATCGCAGTCTATGGTGATGGTCCGCTCCCCCAAAGCCGCCATATCCACCGCCGAGCGGAGGCTGCGGCCGATGAGCCGCTGGATCTCCGCGCTGCGGCCGGAAAGCTTCAGCTTGTCAATATCCCGGCGGGAGCGCTCCCGGTTGGCCCGAGGCAGCATGGAGTATTCCGCCGTCACCCAGCCGTGGCCCTCCGCCACATGGGGCGGCGTTTTCTCCTCCACCGAGGCGTTGCACAGGACCACCGTGTCGCCGCAGCGGATCAGTACGCTGCCCTCGGCAAATTTTATATAATCCTTTGTCAGCTCCACGGGGCGAAGCTGGTCAAAGGCCCGTCCGTCTGCTCTGGTCATAGTCTCTCCCCCTGTTAAAACAGATCGTTTACAAATTCCTCCGGGTCAAAGGGCTTCAGATCGTCGATGCCCTCGCCCACGCCTACAAACTTCACCGGCACGCCCAGTTCCCTTGCGATGGCGATGACGATGCCGCCCTTGGCGGTGCCGTCCAGCTTGGTGAGCACGATGCCCGTGAGGCCCGCCGTCTCCTTGAAGCTCCGGGCCTGGATGAGTCCGTTTTGGCCGGTGGTAGCATCCAGCACCAGCAGCGTCTCCTTGCCCGCCTCCGGCAGCTCCCGGTCGATGATCTTGCGGAGCTTGGCCAGCTCGTTCATCAGGTTCTGCTTGTTGTGCAGCCGCCCGGCGGTGTCGCACAGGACCACATCTATATTCCGGGCCTTGGCCGCCTGCAGCGCGTCAAAGAGCACCGCTCCGGGGTCGGCCCCCTCGTGCTGGCGCACGATGGGCACATCCGCCCGCTTGGCCCAGATCTCCAGCTGGTCGGCGGCAGCAGCCCGGAAGGTATCCGCCGCGCAGAGCAGGACCTTCTTGCCCTCCCCTTTCAGGCGGTTGGCCAGCTTGCCGATGGAGGTGGTCTTGCCCACGCCGTTGACGCCGATGACCAGGATCACCGTGGGGCTCTTGGCGGTGTCCAGGGCGGCCTCGCCCACGGAGAGCTTCTGCAGCAGAATTTTCCGCAGCTCCGCCTTCACCTGCTCCGGGTCCTTCATATCGTAGCTGAACACGGCGTTGCGCAGAGAGTTCACCGACTCGGCAGCGATATTCACCCCCACATCCGCCAGGATCAGGGATTCCTCCAAATTGTCAAAAAATTCATCATCCAGTTTTTCCCAGTTCACATCGCCGAACCAGGCCTGCTTGAGCTTGCTGAATATACCCATACGCTGCCTCCTGTTCTAAATTATAAATGTATACCGCTTTATAAGGGCTGATAACCCCTGCGCCATCGCGGCGGCGTGAGGGCACGCCGCCCTACACAATGATTTTCCGTAGGGGCGACCCTCGCGGTCGCCCGCCCAGTCACGCACCGCATCCGTAGGGGGCGGCGTCCTCGACGCCCCGCCCGGACTTGCACAGACTTCTTGCCATCCGTAGGGGCGGGGTTCTCCTGCCCACCGTCGTGCCAACCGATTCCCAGGCACTGTCGTGCCCGCCAATCGGGGCACTTCCTCGAAACCGGCTCGCTTCTTCCGCCACTGGCGGCGCTTCGCCGATTTCCCCGCCCACGGGAGGGGCAGAGCCCCTCCCCTACGCACTTCTTGGGCGCTCCGTAGGGCGGGGTCCCCTCACTTGATCTTCATTTCCTTGCTCAGCTCATTGAGGTTGGCCGTGAGCACCGTGGAAACGCCCCGCTCCTGCATGGTAATGCCGTAGAGCACGTCCGCCTCCTCCATAGTGCCGCGGCGGTGGGTGATGACGATGAACTGGGTCTTGCCTGCGATGCGCCGCATGTAGCGGGCGTAGCGCACCACGTTGGACTCGTCCAGCGCCGCCTCGATCTCGTCCATGACGCAGAACGGCGTGGGATGCACCTTCAAAATGGCAAAATACAGGGCAATGGCCACAAAGGCCTTTTCGCCGCCGGAGAGCAGCGACAGGGTCTTCAGCTGCTTGCCCGGGGGCTGGGCCTTGATCTCAATGCCGCAGCGGAGGATGTCGTTCTCGTCCTCCAGCTCCAGGGTAGCCCGGCCGCCGCCGAACAGCTCCAGGAAGGTCTCCTGGAAGCTCTGCTTGAGTATCTCAAACTGGGCGGCAAAGATCTCCGTCATCTGCTTGGTGATCTCCTCAATGATGCCCAGCAGCTCCTCCTTGGCCTTTTCCACGTCGTTGCGCTGGTCGGAGAGGTAGGTATAGCGGGTGTTCACCCGGTCAAACTCCTCAATGGCGCCGATGTTGATGGGCCCCAGGCCCTTGATCTCCCGATTCAGCTCGCCGATGCGCCGGGTGGCCTTGGGCACGCTCTCCAGCTCGATGCGCAGGGCCTGGGCGTCGCTGTGGCTCAGCTCGTACCGCTCCCACAGCTTATCCAGGATCTGCTTTTCTTCCAAAGCGCTGCCGTTTAATTTGCCCTCTAGGCGTGCCACCTCCCGCTCGCAGTTGAGGAGGGTGTCGTTGCAGGTGCGGCTGAGCCGATCCGTCTGGCTGCGCTGGGTCTCCAGGGCCATCTTCTCCTCCGAGAGCTTCTGCAGCGCCTGCCGCTGCTCCTCGATGCCGCCGCGCAGCTCCTGGGCCGCCTGCATCTGCCGCTGCTCCTCGGCCCGGGCCTGGGCCATGGCCTGCTCCATTTGGGCGCGCAGGCTCTCCCGGTCGGTATGCTCGCCCTCCAGGCTCTCCCGCAGCCGGGACAGATCCTCCATGCTGCGCCGGGCGCTCTCGCCCTCGGCGGAAAGCGCTGCCTGCCGGGCCTTTTTCTCCGTCAGCCGGTCCGTCATTTCGCCCAGGCCCTGCTGGGCGGTCTCCTGCCGGCGCTGCAGCCGGTCTATCTCCTCCCGGGTGGCTTTCACCCGATCCTCATAGTCCGCGATGGTCCGGCGGATGGTGTCCATCCGCCCGGCGTCGTCGGTGCTGCGCTTTTGCAGGTTCTCCCGCTGGATGCGCAGGCTCTCCCGCTGCTGCTCCAGGCTCTCTATGAGCATGTCAAAGTGATTTTTGCGGCCCTCCAGGGTCAGCACCTGGTCATTGGCCTGGCGCTGCTGATCCTTGGCCACCTCCAGCTCGTACTGGGCCTTCTGCAGCTCCCGGTTGGCGCTCTCGGCCAGGAGGGCGGCGTCCTGGAGCTGGGACTGGATCTTCTTCAGCTTCTTGTGCAGCTGCTCCAGTTCCCCGGACCGGGACAGGATACCTGCGTTGCGGCTGACGCTGCCGCCGGTCATAGAGCCGCCGGCGTTGATGACCTGGCCGTCCAGAGTGACGATGCGGAAGCGGTTGTCATGGCGCTTGGCCATTTGGATGCCGCAGTCCAGGTCCTCCACCACCACGGTGGTGCCCAGCAGGTTCTCGATGACGCTGCCATAGCGCCCCTCGCAGCGCACCAGCTCCGAGGCGACGCCCACAAAGCCGTACTCGTTTTCCAGCCCGTTTTCCCGCAGGCTCCGGCCCCGGATGGTATCCAGGGGCAGGAAGGTAGCCCGGCCGCCGTCCCGCTGCTTCAGTAGGCCGATGGCGTTTTTACCGTCGTTTTTCGTGTCCACCACAATATGCTGCAGGGCGCCGCCCAGGGCGATCTCAATGGCCACGCTGCAGTCCTTATCGGTGTGGATGAGGTTGCCCACGGGGCCGTGTATGCCCGAGAGCGTCCGGGCCTCGGCGGCCCGCATGACGATCTTCACCGCCTTGGAAAAGCCCTCATACTCCTTCTCCATCTCGCTGAGCAGGCGGATGCGGTCAGAGAGGGTCTTCTCCTGCAGGGAGAGCTGATTTTTCTGCTCCAGGCTCTCCTTGGCCCGGCGCTGGCGGCCCTCCATTTTCAGGCTGTGGCCGCCGATGACATTGGATGCGGCCTGTTCCTCCTCCCGGGCGGACAGCAGCTCCTTTTCGTTCTGTGCGGCCTCCCGGTGGGTCTGGGCCAGCTTCTCCTCACTTTGGGTCAGCTCCTCCGTCAGCTCCGCCGCGCGCTGGGCGATCTCATCCGATCCGGCGGTGATGGCTGACAGCTCCGCCTGGGCCTGGGCCGCCCCGGCCACCTCCTGGGCCTCCTGGCGGCGCAGCTGCTCCAGCTGGGCCGCCGCCGCCGCTGCCGCATCGGCGTTTGATTTGCATTTGATTCC
>CABMQL010000029.1 GCA_902388735.1 uncultured Eubacteriales bacterium
AAGTATAGCACTACCGCATATTTTGATTTTATTTGCAAGAAAAGTTAATCATCTTTCCACCTCTTTCTAAATTCTAAAACATTATACCATAAATTGTAGGCAAATACAAGTGGTTACAAAAATTTTAACAAATCGCTTATAATACAATCATATAACTTTACTCATTCCTTACTGACCGTAAAATTCAAAGTTTCGCCTATTCAACAGGCGGGTCAAAGTCCTCATCCGTACACTTACGGATGATTCTCTTTGTTTTCTCGATAGGCAGTGGCACATTTTCTTCACTGAAGTATTCGATGTTCACTACCTCTACAACAGCCTCATGATTATCCTTTCCAGCCGGAACAAGCACAAAATCACCGACTTCGATGCTGTCATCGTCCGTCAGATAATAATAACTCTTGTATCCATCATCAAAGGTAACGCTGCAGAAAATGTATTCCGATTTGCGGCGTTTTGCCTTGCCGTAAACCGATGGATCGAGAACCTCCCCCAATCCATAAAATCTTATAAACTCAAATACCGTTTCTGCAAAATCCGCAAAATCCTCCGGCAGACCATTTTTATCATAGCTGCCTTCGATAACACGCTGTGGACTCTTTTTGTAATCGATGGTAATTTTATAATCCTTTGTTTCATTCGGAGTATCTATCACATCGTCGGGATTCCCTTCAATGTGTGAAAACAAATCCTCTGCATTGAAATTTTCAAGCAGACTTTCAATTCCTCCTTCAATTTCATACTTACGGGAAACCTTACAGCCAGACCCTATATTTTGGATGTGTTCAAGGGTTTCTGTTTCTCTGTCAATAATTAGATGCTCTGTGTAATCCCATGTAACAAATTCCCAAGTTGCTCCTTCCGGCACTTCCTTAGGTTTAATTTTTGTGACTCTGTGATAGTCCAATGCGATTCTGTTTATCACATCCGGTTTACAATTTCCATCAAAGACATACAAATCATCCATACCAACAGTATCACGTACAAGGTCAGATAAATCGATGCCCTCATAGTCAAAATCAGCACAAAGCGAACCACGGAATTTATACACTGTTCCCTCGGTATTTGTTAGTTCCATCTCCCAATTGCCAATATCTGTAGCAAAAATTTCATCGTATTCGTTCCCAAAATAAGTTGCAATTGCACAGAGTAATCTGTCAGTAGCAACTTTTTCAATTTTAAAATTCTTACTTCGTGCTTTTTCGTATCTTTCTCCACTGTGACCAAAGTTATATCCAGAAAACCAAACGCGACCTTCATCATTGATGGTAAGGTGTTGTTCCACTTCGTCATCAGGATCCGGCATAGGACCGTAACAGATATTATTTGATACAATACGAATCTTTTTCAGTGTGCCTTGGAAAATAAATGGATTCTCCCCGGAAAGCAGTGCCAATCGGCTTAATGCCAGAATAAACCACGCTCGGTTTTGGGGTTCCAATATTTCTGCTGCGTCATATGCCCAATGGTTGAAATATCTCCATTGAGAATAAATTGCAGATCCAAGCAGGGGGATGTCTGTGACATCATCAATGATTCTGTTCAGAGCCTCATGGTTATTTGCTGCCTGTCCATATCTCTCAGAAAAAGCGTGGCCACAGTCCATCTCAAAACCAAGAGCAGCACAATCATCAGCCATAAAGTGGTCAACCAAATCTATGTAATTAATGTTCTGATCACGAAATTTATCGCACCATTTGACAGCAAAATCATGTATCTGTTTCATGTCTGGCACTGTGGTACACCTCCAATCCTTAATTATCGTTGTATCCGTTTCTGATGGTATCCAAGCATTTTTTCCAGTATTGCTCACGTTCCAGTATTTTTATCGGATCATACGATAAACCAAAATACTCAAGCAATGTAAAACAACTGTTTGCTCCAATTACTGAAAACTCGTTCAGAATAGATCCATCTAATATCATAGCATTAGCTGCTATCCATACATTGTTTTTTATAATTATAGGGTTCGTTATATATTCAAAAAAATCAGAATCTGTCTTGTGTGTGCATGAATATATTTTGGTAAATGCAGAAATGGAAACATCATTTTTGATTGTAATCCCCCCGCTACCATCAAGTACACAATGATCATTGATAACACTTCTACATCCTATTGTTATACCTTTTGGACTTATTATTACAGTATTTATTCCAATTCTTGCCTTAGGTCCAATTTTCATCCCGCTGCATTTATAAAAAAAATTTCTAATAGTCCATGAAGGAATTGAACTTACTATCTGATTCAAAAAGATATATTGCAAATCCTTTTTAAAAAACGCCCAATCCATTTTCTTGCACCTTTTATTCAATCTCAATACTGTCTCCATGTTTTGCTTTTCTTGCAACTTTAAATAATTTTCCATCCTTTTTCTTAACCTGGACACTTCGATTGTCTTTTCTGCTACAGATTTCCAAGCCTATTTGTCCTTTTTCAATATATGGATGTCGTAATATTCTGGCGGTTGCACGATTGCACTCGTTTTTTACAAATGCCATATAGGAGTATTTTTCATCTTCATATGGAACATCTGCATCTTTCAGCATTTTGTGTGTTTTACTTCTCTGAACTCTACAAGTAAAATGACACCAATCATCTTCTGCTAAACGACATTCATTTTCATGCGGGCAAGGTGCTACTATATGTGCACCTTTTGATAATAGATAGTCGCGAGTATCTTTTAAAACTGAAAAACCAGCTGGCGTGCCAGGCTCAACAATCAAGAGCATCTCATTTGTCGCAGCCCAAAGATTATCAAGAACAAATTGGCGATCCTTTTTCGCCATCTCATTCATAACATATGATGAAATCACAATATCCGCAGATGTTGTTATCTTCGAAGATGTCAAGTCTGAACTAATCCATCTAGCTGAAGAGAGAACAGGCTCGCCTTCTTTCATCAATGCTTCACCAACTCTTCTCATAGCACCTTCTCGTTCAATACAAGTGATTCGTTCCAACGGCAATTGAGCCTGTGCCGCCCATGTGGCAGCTCCACTTCCCGCACCAACATCTAAAAGAGTTTTTATTTCTCCGTTAAAATATTCTAAAGAATAACTCAGTGCATCTGAAACAGCACCATATGTTGCTGGCATACGAACGAGTGCATATACTGCAGCTTCAATATCTTTAGACAACAATACCTTTCCAGCACCGCTTTCATTTCTGTATCTATCACTTAAATCTTGAGCTATTTTTTTTAACTGTGCTTGTTTATATCCAACAACTAATTTTTCTGATGCAGTTTTAAGCGCAATAGGTAAATCCATTATATTCTCCTTTGTTAATGTTTTAATAACTAAAACTTCCCACACCGATACGGTGTGTTGAACCTTGAAAATTCAATATTTCAGCCAATAAAAAAGGCATAAACCTGTTCCGTTTGGTATAATGGAATTGACTAGAAACCATTTTTACAAAGGAGATTTATGCCATGTCCAGTATACCACAAAACCATTTCGATGAGAACGACTTAATTGACTGTGTTCAGAGATTTTTTTCCAAACATCATGTTGGCAATCTTCTTGCCAGATGTAATGGGATGAAAGAAAAAGGTGTTTCACCTGTTTCTCTGCTTCGTTACAAACTCAGCAACATTTTTGTCGGAAGGAGTATGTATATGCAGCAACGGACTGGCTCTTTTAAGGAAGATTTTTCAAAGAACACTTTTTATCGTTTCCTTAATTCGGTAAAAACAAACTGGCTCCGTTTTACTTCTCTTCTTGCTGCTGATATCGTAAATAATGATCTCAAAGATCTAACGGATGATAACAGGAAAAATGTTTTCATCATTGATGACAGCCTTTTTAATCGTACCAGCTGCAAGAAAACAGAACTGGCATCAAAGGTTTTCGACCACACCGATATGCATTTCAAAAAAGGTTTTCGGATGCTTACCTTAAGCTGGAGTGATGGAAATACACTGATTCCGGTAAACAGCTGCCTGTTAGCATCTGCAAAAGATACAAATATCATCGGTCCAGTAAAGGACTTTGATAACAGAACCATTGCAGGGAAAAGACGCAAGCTTGCTCAGACAAAAGCGCTAGAAGCAATGATGACCCTGTTGGATACTGCCATCAGTGCAGGACTGAAAGCTGATTATGTCCTTTTTGATTCCTGGTTTTCCAACCCGGCACAGATCACAGCCATCCATTCAAAAGATATGGATGTGATTGCTATGATTAAGAAAAGCAGCCGTATCAAATATTCATACTGTGGTGAGCAGTTGAATATCAAAGAGATCTATTCCCGGAACAAAAAACGCCGTGGCAGATCAAAGTATCTGCTTTCTGTTGACGTTATGGTAGGAAAGGAGAATCCTATTCCAGCGAAAATCGTTTGCGTAAGGAACAAAGCGAATCGCAAGGACTGGCTTGCTTTTATCTGTACAGATACGACCCTTTCCGAAGAAGAGATTATCCGTATTTATGGAAAGCGCTGGCAGATTGAGGTTTTCTTCAAAACCTGCAAATCTATGCTGAATCTGATTGGAGAATGCCATAGTTTATCCTATGATGCACTGACGGCCCACGTGGCCATTGTATTTACCAGATATATGTTACTTGCAATGGAGCAGCGTCAAAATGAAGATCAGAGAACTCTTGGCGAGTTGTTCTTCTTCCTTGTTGATGAAATGGCAGACATTACTTTTAGCAGATCACTTGGCATCCTGATGGATGCCTTAATGGCAAGCTTTCAGGAAATCTTAAAGCTCAGCGATGAGCAATTGACAGCTTTTACTGCTGATTTCGAAGCAAGACTACCGAAATATCTGCGTAATGCACTCCATCCAGAGGCTGTGGTGGCATAAATCGCTATTTTGTTAGCTGAAGTATTGAATTTTCAAGGTGCGAAGCCCATTTTAGGTATGGGAAGTCTTAGTAAAATACTTTTCAAAATACTCGGAACCCTTTTGTTCATACAAAGCAATCAATTTCTTGTTTCCACCATGTTTGGAATCAAGGTAGTTACCCCATCTTTGAGCAACACCTTCTTCACCTGTGGCAGAACCTATATATAGTTTTCCAGTGTGAGTGTCTGTCAGGCAGTAAACCCCCGTTATTTTCTTCAATGCTTCATAATATGTAGGCAGTATTCTTCCGTTGAAAATATCAGCCAAACGATGATAAGGAAGATGCACCCTGTCATAGCCTTCAAAGTTTTCGCCACTGTATAGGCACGACAATATTTCTTTTACACTCGCCTGTTCAAGATACTTACTGAGGTTGAATACATACCTTGAAAAAGTGTTACCTTTCTTGCATTTAATAATCAGTCTTCCAAACAACGGCACAAATCTCTCCAACACATTTACCGTTGCCCACTCATCAGCGGGAACATCCACAATCTCTGCTGCGGAAATCAACAGCCATTCATCTTCCGGCATTCTTGCGAAACTAAAAACCCATTGTCCAGGATAGAAGTTTCTCTGCTTTCCATACCAACCCCAATAAGAGCAGTCCTTACAAGTACCAGTTGCTTTTTCTTCTTCTGTGTGTTTTAGCCATCTATCAAGAAATGGTTGGCCACCACTACCAGCTTGCATATTAAATTCTATTTTGCTATTGTTTATTTCTTCCTGTGACAAATGAAGAATATCATTTAAAAACAAGTCCATATAGTCACCACCAATCAGCTTTTCTTTGGTAACTTAAAATCAAATTTACCTCCAAGAACACTTGCACTGATTCCTGCTACGGTTAAAACAGCCATACTGATCCCACCCACAAGTTTCCAGTTGAATTCTCTTTTTTCGGTATCTTTTTTATTTACCTTATCCTCGATTTCCTTTTCCTGTTCTCTAATCTCACTATCTTTCTCGTTAGCCATCTTAACTAGCTCAGATTCTCTATTGAGTATTTCCATAATCATCTCTGGTGAAAGATTTGGATTGTCTAACAGTTTGCTACAATCGGCTTGCACCTGCTTAACAAAGTCATAAAACTGTTTTCTGCTATCTGCAGCACTATCCATTTCTTTATTTGCAACGGCATAATATTCCTTGATACTATCGTCATCGCTCTCAACAATCGAATCAAGCATTCCCTTATATTCAGTTAAGGTTGACTTCATCAATCCTACAAACTCTGGGAATTGTGCTAAAACCTCTTTTGCAACTTCCGGGCGTAATTCTCCTAATTTTGATGCAAAACTTATCACATCGTTTTTTGAAAGATTTTTGAAATCTGTTCTTTGCATTAATGAGAGAACATCCTTCTCTACTGGTGTATATTCCATTAAAATCTCCTCCTAAACATTATTTCCGTTACTTGTTTTAATCTGCTCACCGTCAGGCAGAATAAAGGATTGCTCAAATGTAACTTCCATTACATCAGCTATCTGTTTCAACTCCTCAAGAGTAACTGTATCTCGTTTCAGTTTCTTACCAAAGTTCTGTGGAGTCTGACCTATCCGTCTAGCAAGTTCAGCTATGCTTATATTCTTTTTATTACATAATTCTTTAATCATATCGGATGTTTTCATCGTTATCCTCCATGTCTAAAACGCACCTCACTTACCACATTATAAACCATTTGGTTGATAAATTCAATCCAGACATGGTTTCACTCTGTAAATTTTCTATGAACTAAAAAAGCACCCTGCATTTCTGCAAGGTGTTGATGTAATAGTTCCTATTCAATTATCTTTTGAGTTCAATAGTCATGCCGGATTTGAATTCAAAGATAAGCTTGTTATCAAAGACTGTAATCTTTTCAATGAGTCTTCTTACCATTTGTTCATCGTATTCAGTCACTCGGCTTGACTGTGTCTGCAGGAACTGTCGCATCTCTTCGATTCGCTTTTTTAACATTTCCTGCTCGGCATCCTTGGTTACAACTGCTGCCTTCTTTTCCCTTAAAGCATCAATCTCATTTGCAATAACATCGTACTCGGCATTCTTATTTACGCAAAGCACCAGCTTTTCCTGTAGCTCTGCCATTCTTCTGTCGATGTATTCAAGTGTTGCCGCAGAGTCACAGTTCAGTACATCTTCAATGTTATGCTGCAACTGTACCAAGAACTGCTCTCGTCCACCAAGGGTCTTATTGATGGCTCTCACCACTGCGTTCTGAATCTCTGTTTCACTGATGGCATCGGCATCACAGCCTTCTTTCGGACCCTTCTCAATTCGACTGGCACATCTCCATTTGTTGTATGATGCACCTCTGGCCTTCCAAGCCACTCTTCTGAAAAGATCTCCACATTTACCACAGTATATGATGCTCGATAATGCATATTTGCTGCTGTAGACTCTTTTCGTCTTCCCGTTTTCTGTTCTTAAATGAGCCCTTCTTTGCAGTTCTTCCTGGACCTGCATGAACAGCTGTCTTGGAATGATTGCTTCGTGGTTATTCTCAACATAGTAGTGCCTTCATCTCCTTGGTATAATCAAACAAGAGAGCCAAGATTCCTCTAGGCTCTCATAAAATTCTAATGAGCAACTATCAGTTAACATTTCCGTATGGTCAACCTACATTCAGTATTTCTGTACGGTCAACCTTGTATTCTGCCTTCGTTTTAAGGAGTAGTGCAAAGAAATAAATTCCAAATAATCAGCTGCCACTATTCCTCGGAAAAGCCTTATTTTTCAAGCATTTTCACACTTTTTCTTGTGTACCTTAGTCAACAGAACTACGCTCTCAACATGGGCTGTCCCCGGGAACAGATCCACCGCCGCGGCCCGCCGGGCGGCATAGCCCCGCTGGGCCAGCAGCTTCACGTCCCGACCCAGGGTGGCCGGGTCGCAGGAGACGTACACGATGCGCTCCGGCCCCATCTGCACCATGGCGTCGATGACCTCCGGGGCCAGGCCCTTCCGGGGGGGATCCACGCAGATGACCTCCGGGCGCAGCCTTTCCTCCGCCAGCCTGGCCGCAATGTCCCCGGCGTCGCCGCAGAAAAATTCCACGTTCTCTATGCCATTTGCCGCGGCGTTCTCCCGGGCGTTTTCCACCGCCGGGGCGACGATCTCCGCGCCGATGACTTTTTTCGCCCGGTCCGCCATGGTCAGGGTGATGGTCCCGGCCCCGCAGTACAGGTCCAGCACCAGCTCCGTTCCCGTGAGCCCCGCGTATTCCACCGCCTTGCAGTACAGCACCTCCGCCTGGTCCCGGTTCACCTGATAAAAGGCGGGGATGGACAGCCGGAAGCTGTGCCCGCACAGGGTGTCCGTCAGGGTGTCCTCTCCCCATAGCGTCCGGTATCGGTCGCCCAGGATCACATTGCTGCGCCGGGTGTTGACGTTCAGCACCACGCCCACGGCCGACCGCACCGCCTGACGCATGGCCTCCACCAGCGCCTCCTCCCCGGGGAGCCGTTCACCGTTTACCACCACGCAGATGAGGGACTGCCCCTTGGCGTTGGTGCGCACATACAGGTGCCGCACCAGCCCCTGGCCGGTTTTCTCGTCATACCCCGGCACATGCTGCGCCGCCATGTAGCGGCGCAGAGCCCCGGCTGCCGCGTCTGCCTGGGGCTTTTGGATCAGGCACGCGGAAAGGTCCGTCACCTGGTGGGTCCGGGCCCGGTAAAAGCCCACCTTACCGTCTGCGGACACTGGGTATTGGCTCTTGTTGCGGTAGTGCAGCGGCTCCGCCGCTCCCAAAACCTCCTCCACAGTCACGCTGCTGCCGCCCAGGCGGGCCAGGGCGTCCTGCACCCGCTGGCCCTTGGCCCGCAGCTCCTCGGCGTAGTCCATGTGGCGGAAGGCGCAGCCGCCGCACTGGCGGTAGTAGGGGCAGTCCGGCTCCCGGCGGTGGGGGGAGACGGTTTTCCATGCCACCGCCTTGCCGAAGGCGGCGTTTTTCAGCACTTTCATAATGAGGATGTCGCACACCTCGCCCGCTATGGCGTCGTGGACGAACACCACCTGCCCGCCGATGCGGGCGATGCCCAGGCCCTCGGTGGAGTAGCCCAGAATTTCGGCGGTGTAAACTTGATTTTTCACCGGGGATGTCATGGCGTTTATCCTTTCAGCAGGGGAGCCACGGTGATTCCGTGGCTCCCAGCAATAAAATCAGAACTTGAACTTTTCCAAAATCTTCCGCAGGCTGTCTGCGAAGTCGGCCAGGGTCTTGTTGTCCCGCCCCTGGCTGCGGCGGATGAGGGCCATAAGCGCGTCGCCCAGCTCCACCAGCCGCTTGTAGGCGGAGGAGATGCGGGGCGCGCCCTCGAAGGCCTTCTTCTTGGGCTCGGGCAGGTAGCCCTGCTCCACGATGCGGTTCTCCAGCAGGTCATAGACCTCGGTGTATTGGGGTGCGTGAGCGGCAAAGCCCCGGGCGGCCACGTCGGCGGCAAAGGCGGGGGCCACCTCCCGGTCGCCGTGTACCACGAATACATGGGTGGGCTTGGCGGGCTGGTACTGGTCGATCCAGTTCAGCAGATGATCCCGGTCGGCGTGGGAGCTGAGTCCCTGGAAGTTCACGATCTTGGCCCGCACGGCGATCTCCTCGCCGAACATCTTCACGCTCTCGGCCCCCTCCAGCAGGTGCCGGCCCAGGGTGCCGGGGGACTGGAAGCCCACAAATACAACGGCGCTCTCCGGCCGCCACAGGTTGTGCTTCAGGTGGTGGCGGATGCGGCCCGCGTCGCACATGCCCGAGGCGGAGATGATGACCTTGGGGGAGGGGTCCAGGTTCAGATTCTTGGACTCGTCCACCGTCTCCGCCAGGTGCAGCCCGGGGAAGTTGAACATATGGGTGCCGTCCTTCACCAGGGCCAGGGCCTCCTCGTCCAGATAGCCCCGCAGGTCGCCACAGAAGATGGTGGTGGCGGCCTTGGACAGGGGGCTGTCCACATACACGTCAAAGTTGGGCACAGACTTCACCAGGTTCTCGTCCTTGATCTGCCGGATGAAGTACAGCAGCTCCTGGGTGCGGCCCACGGCGAAGGAGGGAATGACCACGTTGCCGCCCTTACCCAGGGTCTCGTCAATGATCTGGGCCAGCTCGTCGGTGTAGCTCCACACCTCCGTGTGGTTGCGGTTTCCGTAGGTGCTCTCCATGACCACGAAGTCGGCCTGGTGGAAAAACTGCGGGTCCCGGATAATGGGCTGATCCACGTTGCCGATGTCACCGGAGAAGACGATGGTGCGGGTTTCTCCGTTTTCCGTAACGGTCAGCTTCATGCTGGCGGAGCCCAGCAGATGGCCCGCGTCGATGCACTCCACCTGCACGCCCTCGCACAGGTCCACCTTTTCGCCGTATTCGCAGGTGGTGACGAATTCCTTCACCCGCAGGGCGTCCTCCACGGTGTAAAGGGGCTCCACCACCGGCCGGCCGGCCCGGAGGTTCTTGCGGTTTTTGTACTCCGCGTCAGACTCCTGGATGTGGGCCGAGTCCTGGAGCATAATGTCCAGCAGCTGGGCGGTGAGCCGGGTGGTGAGGATGCGCCCCTGGAACCCCTGCTTTATCAGCATGGGGATGCGGCCGGAGTGGTCGATGTGGGCGTGGGTCACCAGGACATAATCAATATCGCCGGCATGAAACGGCAGGCTGGCGTTATCCACCTCGTCCCGGCCCTGCTGCAGGCCGCAGTCGATGAGGATCTTCTTGCCGTTCACTTCTAGACAGTGGCAGCTGCCGGTTACGCACTGGTCAGCGCCGAAAAAGCTCAGTTTCATAGCGGGTCATCCTTTCTTCCGTATGGTGGGAGATGTTAACTTATCATATAGTATACCATTTTATCTTCCGGAGGGCAACAGGAATTGCATTTTGCTTTCCCGGCGGGTATAATAGAGAAAAATCATCCGGGAGGCGGCACTATGGAACTGCGCTACACGGTCATCGACCCCACGAAAAATATCACACTCTTGGTCACCACGCCTGTGCCCCGGGACGTGCAGCCCCGGGTGGCGGCGGAGCTTTTGCAGCGGGAGCAGGATGCCGAGCAGGTAGGCTTTGCCGAGGGCCTGGCTGCGGGAGAGCCCCGGCTCCAGATGATGGGCGGCGAGTTCTGCGGCAACGCCACCATGTCCATGGCCGCCTGGCTGCACCGGGATCTTCCCGTGGGGGCGGAGTGCGCCCTGGCCCTGCCGGTCTCCGGCGCGCCGGAGCCGGTGCCTTGCCGCGTCACGCATATTGACGGCTGCTTCATCGGCACCGTTTCCATGCCTCTGCCCGAGCGTGTGGAGACTCTTTCTCTCCCGGTGTGCGGGGTGATGCAGAGCCTGCCGGTGGTGTTCCTGCCGGGCATCTGCCATGTCATCGTTCCGGCGGATATGATCCGCCGGGATCAGGCGGAGGAGACCCTCCGGGCCTGGAGCGAGCTGCTCCCCGGGGAGGCCATGGGCCTCCTCCTGCTGGACGAGAGCCAGACGGCCTTCACGCCCCTGGTGTATGTGCGCCCCACGGACTCCTGCGTGTGGGAGCGGGGCTGCGGCAGCGGCTCGGCGTCCATCGGCGCGTGGCTGACACAGGTGCGGGGGGCGGATCAGTGCGTGTCCCTGCGCCAGCCCGGCGGCGTCATCCAGGTGGTCACACAAACGGACGGCGGCGCCCGCCTCACCTCGCTTACCATCACCGGCACCGTGTGCCTGGGCAAAACCAAGAAAGCCACCGTGCGTCTGTAACTGCCGGCGGGCCGACCCTTTTTCCGGGGATCGGCCCGCTTTTCCCGTGAAATCCAAGATTTATCTTTACCTTTTGGCGTGAATTTGCTATAATATCTTTCTATTATACTACCCCAGTCTGCCCTGTCTGCCGTGTAAGGAGGTGAGCCGGGCGTGAAATTTGAAAAATGGAACCTTCCTGCCGCCGCCCCCTCGGCGGCCGCGCTGGAGGAGGCCGGCTACCCGGCTCTGCTGTCGTCGGTCCTGGCCGCCCACGGCATTACGGACGGCCCCGCCGCCGGGGATTTCCTGCGCATTGAGGATACCCTCACCCTCTCTCCCTTCCTGATGAAGGACATGGACCGGGCCGCATCGCGCATCCGCCGCGCCCTGGAGCGCGGGGAGCACATCGCCGTATTCGGCGACTATGACGTGGACGGCATTACCGCCACCGCCATCCTGGTGGATCATCTGCGCCGCAGCGGCGCCCGGGTCAGCCACTATATCCCCCGCCGCATCGAGGACGGCTATGGCCTCTCCGTGGACGCCATGCGCACCCTTCGGGACCGGGGCGTTGATTTGGTGGTCACCGTGGACTGCGGCATCACCGGCGTGGAGGAGGTGGATTTTGCCGCCTCCATCGGTATGGATGTGGTGGTAACGGACCATCATGAGTGTAAAGAGGAGCTGCCCCGTGCCGCGGCGGTGGTGGACCCCCACCGGCCGGACTGCCCCTATCCCTTCAAACACCTGGCCGGCTGCGGCGTAGCGCTGAAGCTGGTGCTGGCCCTGGGCGGGGAGAGCCGGGCCGAGGAGCTTTTGACCCGATATTGTCCCCTGGCCGCCGTGGGCACCGTGGCGGATGTCATGCGCATGGTGGGGGAGAACCGCACCATCGTGGCCCGGGGCCTGGCCCATATCATGGACGGGGACTTCATCGGCCTGCAGGCCCTGCTGGAGGAAACGGGCCTGGATCAGAAGGAGGTCACCTCCGTGCAGATCGGCTACGTCCTGGCGCCCCGCATCAATGCCGCCGGGCGCATGGGGGAGGCGGACCGGGCCGCGGAGCTGATGCTCTGCGAGGATCCCGCCCAGGCCCGTGAGCTGGCCCGGGAGCTGTGCCAGCTGAACCGCCAGCGCCAGGCCGTGGAGCAGGAGATCTATGCCCAGGCCATCGCCATGATCGAGCAGATGCCGCCGGAGGAGAAGCACGCCCTGGTCCTGGCCGACCATGAGTGGCACCAGGGCGTAGTGGGCATCGTGGCCTCCCGCCTCAGCGAGAAATACGCCTGCCCCAGCTTTATGATCCATATTTCCGGCCACACGGGAAAGGGCTCCTGCCGCAGCTGGGGCGGCTTCAACCTTTTTGCCGCCCTGGAGGAGTGCAGCGACCTGCTATTAGGCTTCGGCGGCCACGAGCTGGCCGCGGGCTTTACCATTGAAGAAGAAAATATCCCCGCCTTCCGCCGGCGGATGAACCAATGCGTTCTGCGGTTTTTAAACGGCCGCCCGGTGGTCTCGGCCCTGGATGTGGACGTGGTGCTGCGCCGGCCGGAGGTGGTGACATTGTGGGAGGTGGAGCAGCTGCGCCGGCTGGAGCCTTATGGCAGCGGCAATAGCCGCCCCCTGTTCTGCCTGCTGGGCGTCACGCTGGACCGGGCCCAGGGCGTGGGGCAGAACCGCCACCTGAAGCTGCGCTTTTCCAAGGGTTCCGTGCAGCTGGAGGGCATCTTCTTTTCCGTCACCACCCAGCAGTGCCCCTGTCAGGCGGGGGAGCGGGTGGATGTAGCGTTTTACCTGCAGATCAATGAGTTCCGCGGCAGCCGCACGGTGCAGCTGCAGGTGGTAGACCTGCGCCCGTCCCTGCAGAGCTCCGCCCGGGAGGAGGAGTCCCTGCAGCTCCTGCGCCGCCTGGAGGCGGGGGAGGAGCTCACGGCGAAGGAGGCGCTGCGCATTCTGCCCTCCCGGCAGCAGTGCGCGGCCGCCTGGCGCTGCCTGCGGCAGCAGATAGACCCGTCGGGGTCGCAGCGGCACTATCTGCCCTTCCTGCGGCAGCTCTCCGCCGCCATTCCCGGCACGGATCCCTTCCTGCGGGCCTGCTTCTGCCTGGAGCTGTTCAGCGAGCGGGGCCTGCTGAGCCGGGCGATCCATGAGGAGGACATCCGCCTGCGGCTGTGCGCCGTAGACGGCAAGGTGGACCTGGAGCAGTCGCCCTACTGGGTGGCTCTGCAGGGCTATATCAAAGGAAAGTGAGGCGAACCGCCGTGAATGTACAGGAAAAATACCAGCGCCTGGAGGACACCGTCCGCCAGTATAATCCCGGGGCCAATTTTGACCTGATCCACTCGGCCTTCGTCTATGCCGAGGCGCATCATCGCGGCCAGAACCGCAAGGATGGCTCCCCCTTCATCACCCATCCCCTGGCGGTGGCGCAGATCGTGGCGGAGGAGCTGCATCTGGATTCCGAGTCCATTGCCGCCGCCCTGCTCCACGATACCATTGAGGATACCGACGCCACCCATGAGGACATCGCCCGGACCTTTTCCCCCACCATCGCCGATATTGTGGAGGGGGTCAGCAAGCTGACCAGAGTGCGGGCCGCCTCCAAGGCGGAGGAGCAGATGGAGAATCTGCGCAAGATGCTCCTGGCCATGAGCAAGGACATCCGGGTCATCCTCATCAAGATGGCCGACCGGCTCCACAACATGCGCACCATGGAGTATCAGACCCCGGAAAAGCAGAAGCAGAAATCCCTGGAGACCATGGAGATCTATGCCCCCATTGCCCATCGCCTGGGCATGCAGAAGATGAAGTGGGAGCTGGAGGATCTGAGCCTGAAGTACCTGGACCCCATCGGCTACCAGGAGATCATCGAGGCCCTGGACGAAAAGGCCTCGGAGTATGACGGCTTCATGGCCTCCATCCATGACCAGATCACCAAGCGCCTGCAGCAGGCGGGCATCCGGGGTACCGTCTCCGGCCGCATGAAGCACCCCTACAGCATCTACCGCAAGATGTATACCCAGAATAAATCCCTGGACGATGTGTTCGACCTGTTTGCCTTCCGGGTCATCGTGAACACCGTGTCCGAGTGCTATAACGTCCTGGGCATCATCCACGACCTGTATAAACCGGTCCTGGGCCGGTTCAAGGACTATATCGGCACCCCTAAGCCCAATATGTACCAGTCCCTCCACACCACCGTGGTGGGGGATAACGGCATCCCCTTCGAGGTGCAGATCCGCACCCAGCAGATGCACGAGATCGCCGAATACGGTATCGCCGCCCACTGGAAGTATAAGCAGAACGGCCAGGGCGCCGGGGACGAGCATGACTACGAGTGGGTGCGCCGGCTGCTGGAAAATCAGGACGGCGCCGATGCCGAGGATTTCATCCACTCTCTCAAGGTGGATATGTTCGCCGACGAGGTGTTCGTCTTCACCCCCCAGGGGGATGTCATCAATCTTCCCGCCGGGGCCACCCCCATCGACTTCGCCTACAGCATCCATTCCGCCATAGGCAACCATATGGTGGCCGCCAAGGTCAACGGCCATATTGCCCAGTTCGATTCCAAGCTGAAAAACGGCGACATCGTGGAGATCGTAACCTCCAAGTCCGCCCATGGCCCCAGCCGGGACTGGATGAAGATCGCCCGCTCCAGCGAGGCCCGCAGTAAGATCCGCCAGTGGTTCAAGCGGGAGTGCCGGGATGAGAACATCGTCCGGGGCCGCTCCTCCTTTGAAACGGAGCTCAAGCGCACCGGCGTGAGCCTGAAGGAGCTGATGGCCGAGGACAATCTGCCCAATATCCTCAAGCGCCTGGCCTATAAGAGCCTGGACGATATGTATGCCGCCATCGGCTACGGCGGTGTCACGTCGCTGAAGCTCATCGGCCGCCTGCGGGAGGACATCCAGCGCATCCTGAAGATGCACCAGGAGGAGCGGGCCGCCGAGGTACCCATTAAGGACGAGCCGGATAAGACCCGCCCCGCCGTGCCCAAGCGCACCAAGAGCGAGCAGGGCATCGTGGTGGAGGGGCTGAGCAACTGCCTGGTAAAGTTTGCCAAGTGCTGCACCCCCGTTCCTGGGGACGATATTGTGGGCTTCATCACCCGGGGCTATGGCGTGTCCGTCCACCGGGCGGACTGTCCCAATGCCGACCCCGCCCGAAGAAAGCCCGAGGAGGAGGGCCGCTGGATCAAGGTTTCCTGGGATACGAATACCCGGGAGGATTACCGCACCACCCTGGAGGTGGTGGCCAAGGACCGGCTGAACCTCATCATGGATATTTCCACCGCCCTATCCGCCACCAAGACGAGGGTGACCAATATGTCTGCCCGCAGCACCAGTGACGGCTTCGCCCTCATCACCATCGAGGTGGGGGTGTCCGATAGTGTGCAGCTTTCCACCGTGCGCCGCCGCCTGGAACAGGTGTCCGGCGTCATGCGCGTCACCCGCCCGGCGGGAAAATAACTGGCGAAAAATCTTCAATTTTTCTGCCAACTGGTTTTGCAGCCTGCCCCACAAAGTGTTTCGTAGGGGCCGATGCCTACATCGGCCCGCCCGGGCTTGCGCTGCACTTCCTGTGCCCTCTGTAGGGGCGGACGCCTCTGTCCGCCCATTGTATAGCCCCAATTTATCTGTAGGGGCGGGGCTCTGCCCCGCCCGCTTCGCGGCACCTCTTGTCATCCGTAGAGCGGGGTGCCCTCACCCCACCGCCTACGCACCAAATTTTCACAAAAAATCCAAAGGAGAAAATCACTATGCGTGCTGTACTGACCCGCGTGAAAAGCGCCTCCGTCACCGTGGACGGAAAAGTCATCGGAAAGATCGGCCCGGGGTTTCTCATCCTCCTGGGCGTCACCCATGAGGATACTGAGGCCCAGGCCGTGAAGCTGGCGGACAAGCTCATGGGCCTGCGCATTTTCGAGGATGAAAACGAGAAGATGAACCGCAGCCTGGCGGACGTGGGGGGCCAGGTGCTGGTGGTGTCCCAGTTCACCCTGTACGGCAACTGCAAAAAGGGCCGCCGCCCGGAATTCCTGGCCGCTGCCCGGCCGGAGATCGCCGTGCCCCTCTATGAAAAGTTCGTCGCCCTCTGCCGGGACAAGGGCTTCCATGTGGAGACCGGCGAGTTCGGCGCCTCCATGGAGGTGGAGTCTGTCAACGACGGCCCCGTGACCCTCATTGTGGACACGGATCTGCTGTAAGGAGGAACACAATGAAAATCGATTCCCTGACCGTCGGCCCCATCGGCACCAACTGCTATATCCTTCAGGAGGAGCAGGCGAAGCTCTGCGCCGTCATCGACCCCGGAGATGAGCCGGAGCGGGTGATCCGGGCGGTGGAGCAGACCGGCTGCACCCCCACTATGATCCTGCTGACCCACGGCCATTTCGACCACTATACCGGCGTAGCCGGCCTGCTGGAAAAGTGGCCGGAGCTGCCGGTTTACATCCACGAAAAGGACGTCACCGACCGGGTATCCGGCGGCTTTGACCTGCTGTTTCCCCGGCTCACGGAGAAAAACCAGCGCTATTATAAGGAGGGGGACTGCCTGACTCTGGGCGGCCTGACCATCCGGGTGCTGGAGACGCCGGGCCACTCCCGGGGCTCTGTGTGCCTGGTGGTGGAGAACGTGATCTTCTCCGGCGACACGCTGTTTTACGGCAGCTGCGGCCGCACGGACTTTGCCGGCGGCAGCTATGAGGACATTCTGCGCTCGCTCAAGCGCCTGGCGGAGCTGCCCGGGCAGTACAAGGTCTACCCCGGCCACGACCGGCCCACCGACCTGGACTTTGAGCGGCGGATGAATCCGTACATGAAACAGGGGCTGAGAGGATGAAACTGATTTTTAAGGGCCACGATGCCCGGTACGCCGTGGAGCAGAGTTTGCTTGCCTTTTTTCCCCAGGAGCGCCCGGTGTATGACCCGGCGGCCCGGGAGGAGAATTGGGCCGCCGTCTCTCTGTCCTGCGGCAGCAAATATACTACATCTGTGACACAGATATGCTATAACGGAACCAGGGGAAAGGGCATAGCCCGTGTTATCATCGATCCCAAGGCGGACGAGTATGAAAAAGAGCGCCTGCGCCAGCGGGCGGTGAAGCTGAGCTTTTTCAAGGCGGCCCAAAAGGTCACGGGGGTGACTCCCACCTGGGGCGCCCTCACGGGCATCCGCCCGGCCAAGCTGGCGGCGGGCTACCTGGAAAAGGGGATGACGCCCCGGCAGGTGGATCATCTGCTGCGGGACACCTATTCCGTTTCCGAGGCCCGGCGGGAGCTGTGCATCGAGGCGGCCCAGGCGGGGCTGAAGGCCAAGGCGGACTTAAAGCCTGAGGACATCTCCCTCTACATCGGCATTCCCTTCTGCCCCACCCGGTGCGCCTACTGCAGCTTTGTATCCCAGGCGGTGGAAAAGAGCTTCGGCCTTATGGAGCCGTATCTGGAGGTGCTGCTGGGGGAGATCACCCAGGCGGCGCAGATGGTAAAGGACCTGGGGCTGAACGTAAAGAGCTTTTACATGGGCGGCGGCACGCCCACCACTCTCTCCGCCGGGCAAATGGACAGGCTCCTGACCCATCTGAATCAGAGCTTTGACCTGTCTCGCTGCGCGGAATACTGCATCGAGGCCGGGCGGCCCGACACCATCGACCGGGAGAAGCTCCGGGTGCTGCTGGACCACGGCTGCGACCGCATCAGCGTGAATCCCCAGTCCCTGGAGGACAGCGTCTTACAGGCCATCGGCCGGCGGCACACGGCGGCGGACATTGAAAAAACCATGGACCTGGCTATGTCCATGGGCTTTCGGCATGTGAACATGGACCTCATCGCGGGCCTGCCCGCAGATACCCCCGAGGGCTTCCGGCGGACCCTGGATAAGTGCCTGTCCTTCGGGGCGGACAACATAACGGTGCACACCCTGGCCCTGAAAAAGGGCAGCCGCATCCTGCTGGAGGGACAGAAGATCCCCACGGCGGAGGAGGTGGGGCAGATGCTGGATTATTCCATTTCCGCCCTGCGGGGGGCCAACTTCCACCCCTACTATCTCTACCGGCAGAAGTACATGTCCGGCAGCTTTGAAAACATCGGCTGGTGCATAAGCGGCGCGGAGGGATTGTATAATATCTACATCATGGAGGAGCTGCACAGCATCCTCTCCCTGGGCGCCGGAGGCTCCACCAAGATGGTGGACCCGGCGGCGGGGCGCATTGAGCGGGTATTCCACGCCAAGTACCCCAATGAGTACATTACCCGCCCGGAGAAGATCCAAAAGAATTTGGAGGAATTTGCCGCCTTTTACCGCTCGATGAAAAAATGATCCGCAAGGGCCGGGAGGAGGGATGGCTTTGTCCCAGCGAAAGCAAAACTTTATGGAGGGCGCTGCCGTCCTGACACTGGCGGTGGCCGTGACCAAGGTCATCGGCGCCGTGTATAAGATCCCCCTGGGAAACCTGCTGGATAAGGACGGCATGGCCCACTTCTATGTGGCCTACAACATATACAGCCTTCTGCTTATCGTATCCACGGCGGGGCTGCCCCTGGCCCTTTCCCGCCTGGTATCCCGGGCGGAGGCTATGGGCCGGGTGAACCAGAGAAAGCGCATCTTCCGGGTGACGGCGGGTGTGTTTTTCCTGCTGGGGGTGGTATGCTGCGGCGTGATGCTGCTGTTTGCAGAGCCTTTGTCGGAGCTGCTGAACGACGGCCAGGCAGCCCCGGCCATCCGGGTGCTGGCCCCGGCGGTGCTCTGCGTGTGCATGCTCTCGGCCATCCGGGGCTACACCCAGGGCCGGGGGGATATGCGCCCCACGGCGGTGAGCCAGATCATCGAGTCTGCCGGCAAGCTGCTGGTGGGCCTGACGGCGGCCTGGCTGCTGACCCGGCGGGCCGCGGCACCCAATGTGTGCGCCGCCGGCGCCATCTCCGGCGTCACTGCCGGGGCGGCGGTGAGCCTGCTGGTGCTGGCGGTGTGGCTGCTGCGCACCCACCGGGGCCAAAAGGGCACGGACATCCCGGACAGCCGCCGGGAGATCCTGCGCCAGGTGCTGGGGATCGGCATCCCGGTGACCCTGGGCTCCGTGGGCATGAGCCTTATTACCCTGCTGGATCAGGCCTTGGTATTGGGGACGCTGCAAAGCTCCCTGGGCTTGTCGGAATCCGCCGCTGCGTCCCTCTACGGGGAATACACCTTCGGCATGACTCTGTTTGCCCTGCCGGCCTCCTTTATGTACCCACTGAGCATCAGCCTGGTGCCGTCCATCAGTGGGGCTATGGCCGCGGGCCGAGGGGAGACGGCGGCCAGGAATGCTGCCTCCGCCCTGAAGCTGGCCATGGTGCTGGCGATGCCGGTGGGGGTGGGCATGTCGGTGCTGGCAGGGCCCATCCTGCACCTGCTGTATCCGGCGGTGCCGCAGACGGCGGAGGCGGCGGCCTATCACCTGCGCATATTGGGGCTGGCGTCGGTATTCGTGTGCCTGATGATCGCCACGGCGGGGATATTGCAGGCCTACGGCAAGGAGCGCATCCCGGTGGTGACGCTGCTGATAGGCGGGGGCGTGAAGATCGCCGCCAACTACCTGCTGGTGACGGACCCGGCCATCTCCATCCACGGCGCGCCTATTGGGACGCTGCTGTGCTACGCGGTCATCGCGGGGCTGAACCTGGCGGCCATTGCCGGGACGGTGCCCGGGCGGCTGCGCCTGGGAGGCGCGGCGGGAAAGCTGCTGGTATCCACCGCCGCCATGGCGGCCACCGCCTGGTGCGGGTACGGCTTCCTGTCCCGGCACATGGGTGCGGGGGCGGCCACGCTGCTGGCTATCCTGGCAGCGGCGGCGGTATACGCCGTGCTGGTGCTGGCACTGGAGGTGCTGCGCCGGGAGGAGATTTTGCAGCTGCCAAAGGGTGAAAAACTGGCAAAATTTCTATATAAGTCATGAAAAATACGAATTCCTATTGCAATAAAGGGGAAACTATGGTAAATTTTACGAGGAAGCCGCGCTATGGCTACGAGGACCTGCTGGAGATCATCCGGCTGCTCCGCTCCCCGGAGGGCTGCCCCTGGGACAAGGTGCAGACCCATGCATCCATCCGCCGGGGCCTGCTGGAGGAGGCGTATGAGGCCGCCGAGGCCATCGACCTGGACGACGCCGGGCTGCTGCAGGAGGAGTTGGGCGACGTGATGATGCAGGTGGTGTTCCACGCGGACATCGAAAAGGACCGGGGCCGGTTCACCATGGACGACGTGGTGGACGGGGTGGTGAAGAAACTCCTGTACCGCCATCCCCATGTGTTTGGCAGCGCCCACGAGGACAGCCCCGAATCCGTGCTGATAAGCTGGGATCAGCTGAAGCGGGCGGAAAAGGGACAAAAGACCACGGGTGAGGCTATGGAGGCCGTGGCCCGGAGCCTGCCGGGTCTGTGGCGGGCGGAAAAGCTGCAGAAAAAGGCGGCGGACGCGGGCTTTGACTGGCCGGACATCTCCGGAGCGCTTTTAAAGCTGGAGGAGGAAGTCCGGGAGCTGCGCCAGGCCGTGGAAACGGGCCGGGGCGTGGAGGACGAGCTGGGCGACGTGCTGTTTGCCGCCGTGAAGGTGGGCCGCTTCGCCGGGATCGACCCGGAGGAGGCTGTGGCCGGCACCTGCGAAAAATTTATTCACCGGTTCCGGGCCGTGGAAGACGGCGCAAGGCAGCAGGGACGGGCCATGGAGGACATGTCCCTGGAGGAAATGACCCAGCTGTGGAACCGGGCAAAATGATTCTGAAACGAGGATTCGTTTGGAATATAGCATGATCACAAAGGATAAAAATATGGGAGGAATTCAACATGAACAAAACTGAACTGATCGCTGCCGTTGCAGAGAAGAGCGGCCTGTCCAAGAAGGACAGCGAGGCTGCCGTTGCCGCTACCATCGCCGCCATCACCGAGGCCCTGAAGGCCGAGGACAAGGTGCAGATCGTGGGCTTTGGCTCCTTCGAAGTGAAGAAGAAGGCTGCGCACATGGGCCGCAATCCCCGCACCGGCGAGACCATGGAGATCGCTGCCAGCAAGAACCCCACTTTCAAGGCCGGCAAGGCTCTGAAGGACGCTGTGGCGGAGTAATTTCTGCATAGATCCCCGGTGCCGGTGCCTTTGCACCGGCACCGCTTTTTTCGGAGGAGAAACGTATGCGACTGGATAAATATCTGAAGGTGTCCCGGCTCATCAAGCGCCGCACCGTGGCCAATGAGGCCTGCGACAACGAGCGGGTGTCGGTGAACGGACGGGCGCAGCGGGCCAGCTACGACGTGAAGGTGGGCGACCGCATCTGCATCCGGCTGGGACAGCGGGAGCTGCAGGTGGAGGTGCTCAGCGTGCAGGAAAACGCCGGCAAGGCCGACGCTGCCGCCATGTACCGGGAGATCTCGCCGGACAAACCGTCATAATGGAGAGGGACTTTCCATACACTGAGAAAAACGGTGTATGGGAGGTCTGTTTTTTATGGCATATGAACTCAAGCAGGCGGCGGAGCTGAGCCAGCGCATTGAGCTGACGGGGCGGGAACGCCTGACGGTGACCGGCGTGGAGGATGTGGAGCGGTTCGACGAGCTGAGCGTGGTGATGCACACCGTGGCGGGGGTGCTGGTGGTGAGCGGGGAGGACCTGCACATCGGGAAGCTGTCCCTGGACGGCGGGGAGCTGCTGGTGGAGGGTCACATTGACGGGCTGAACTTTGAGGACGCGCCGGCGCGCAAGGGTTCCTTCTTCTCGCGGCTGCTGGGGTAAGGGATGGAGCTTTATATCCGGCTGCAGGTGCAGACCATCGCGGCGGCCTTTGCCATGGGGGGCGCGGCGGCGCTGCTGTACGACCTGCTGCGCACCCTGCGCATGGCCCGGCGGCGGCGGACGGTGACGCACCTGACGGATCTGGTGTATGTGCTGGCGGTGGGATGGGCGTTTCTGCGGTTCGCCCTGGCCATCGGGCAAGGGGAGCTGCGGCTGTATGTGCTGCCCTGTGCTGCCCTGGGGGCCATCTTCTCCTGGCGGGTACTGGCGCCGGTTTTCCGGCCGATCTGGCGGTTTTGGCTGGGCGCGGCGGCGCAGACGGGGCGGTTTTTATGGCAGCCGGTGCGGGTGCTCCTGCATTTTTGCAAAAAAGTATGGAATTCGGCGAAAAAAGCCATTGCCTTTTTCAAAAAATTCTGTAAAATAAAACTATACCGAAAGAAAGGCGCGCTGCCGCAGGACGAGGAGGGAGAAGCTTGAAGCAGGCGAAAAGAAAAAAGCGCAGAACACCCATCACCCTGTTGGTGCTGCTGGTGCTGCTGGCGGTGGTATCCGTGGAGCTGATCCGGGTGTACGGCCAGCTGGACAGCGCCAAGTCGGAGCGGGAGACCATGAGCCAGGAGCTGGAGCAGCAGAAAAAGGAGAACAGCGCCCTGGAGTCCGACCTGGGCAAGGCCAACGACAAGGAGTTCATCAAGGGTCTGGCCAAGGATCAGCTGGGCCTGGCCGAGGACGGCGAGCGGATCTTCTATGATGTCAACCATTAAGGCACATTTTGCGTAAAGGAGAAGATACACACATTTATGGAGTTGGCGGTTGGGAACATCGTCACCGGAAAGGTGACCACCATCACAAAGTTCGGCGCATTTATTGCTCTGCCGGGAGGAAAATCCGGGCTGGTACACATTTCGGAGGTAGCGCCTACCTTCGTCAATGACGTACACGATTTCCTGGCGGCGGGCCAGGAGGTCACCGTGAAGATCCTGGCCATCACCCCGGAGGGAAAGATCAATCTATCCGTGAAGCAGGCTCTGCCCAAACCGGAGCGGCCGGAACGGCCGCCCGCCTG
>CABMQL010000030.1 GCA_902388735.1 uncultured Eubacteriales bacterium
CAGTTCTCTGATTTTTTCCCGACGCGCGTTTTCTTCGGGGGTGCGATTCTTTCTAGCCATTATAAAAACCTCCAATGTGGTGCTTCTATTCTACACCACATCGGAGGTTTACACAAATTTTGGGATGGTCTCGATCCGTTGCATTCTGACTTTGTGCAGTTCAAGCATACAAGGGCATCAGCCTTGGCATTCTATGCTTGCCGTTTCATGAATTTGTCACTAACCGCCATAGTTAGAAACTTTCAACCACAGGGGAGGTCAGTTCGTCCCATTTGGTGGACAATGCAAAATTTCGCTCGCAGCGGTTAAAGGTGTCAGCCAAAAAGTCAAAGGCTTGCAGATACTCGTTGCCATCGTTGCCCTTGCCCCTATGGGAAACAAGTCTATAACTCCGGGCAACATCGGCATCAGTTGCCTTTTCTGCCATGTCAGCGGCATTCTTTGCAATCAACCTCACCATTGTATGATTGCCGTTGGAGGCTGCTGCATCAATCAGACGGCTATATTCATCGGCGGACATGATACCGCTACGCAACAGTTCCAAAGTCTGCATATCCACTTTGGAGGGGTCTGCGGCATACTCTTTGTTCAAAGCCTCCACCAACTCCGCACGAATAACGGCAATATCTCTCCGCTGTTCCTCGAACAGATGACGGCGACAATGCTCAAACTGCGCCCTTGCCTCTGCAAGGTCTGCCTCTGCCCTGGCACTCTTGGCCATGTAGGAGGGGTCTGCACCACTTCGCCGGGGATATGCTCTGTACTTGCTTTCTGCGGACTTGACAGCATCACTCTTTTCCCGGTATTCGGCAAAGGTGGCATTTGCAATCTCATTCATTCTCTTTGCATAACTGCTAAACTTACTCATACTTTCAAAACCTCATTTCAAAATTATTTGTTATTGGTGGCGGTTGCAATCCGTACAATGGCACAACCTTTAGAATACAGGGCGCAGTTTTCACAATGTCCATAAATTGAAAATGGGCATTTCTTATCCCTTGCCGGTGCTTCTTCGATCTCTGCGCCGGTAGCATCGGCAATGACAGCAATACTACATCTACTATCAAGAAATATCATGCACTTTTCACGACGGCAAGTATTATTGCATCCATCCATAAAAGGACAGCTTCGGGGAGCAGGTCTGTTTTCCATTTCCTCCAAAGCGGCTTGACGGCGTTTTTCTTCCGCCTCTTTTTGGCGACGGTGGTATTCGTCCAACTGGGACACAGGGATTTCAATGCCGCCGGACAATGTGATTGTCATTTCATATTCACGGTGTCCCGGTGCCGTTTCCCTGAATCGTTTTCCGTGTTCGTCAACTTTCCATTCATCCATCTTTATCAACTCCCTTTATTCATCATCTGCGACGGCATCCGCCACGGCTCGCAGGAGGGTTTCCATTGCGTTATTATCGGGGACAGAAAAAGTCACATCGTTGTTATTTACGGCTATCTCAAAGGCTCTCAAAGCCTCCACAGCGGTCTGTGTACCATCGGGATATATAACCGTGACCATTGACGGCATAAGCCTCTCCATGGCTTGTATGCGTTCAAGAATAGCTTTCATCGGCATCCCCCTCCATCTCTGCGGCAAGTTGCCGGAGGCTCTGTGCATCGGGTTCAATCTCTCCCATTTGGAGCAGGTACCCACGCACAGCGGTCATATACCGGCTCCACGGTTTGTCCATGGTTTCAAAATCTCCGCTTTCTGCCAATGCTGCCAAAACAGGCCGGGAAAGAGGGTCTGCCTCCGTCCATGCCTTTTTGAATTGGTCAAGGGTAGGAATAGGCTTCATGCAAAAATGCTTTTCAAGCACTTGCAGGCGGCTTGTATAATCTTTCATGCGTCACCCCTCATTGTTCGTCCGTTGTTCAAGGGCATCAAGCCGGAGCAGAATGTTGCCCATTTCGATGTATCGCAGACCATGCCGGAGCAAACTGTCTGCGGCTGATACTCTCACCGTGGCGGCGTTTTCTGTATTGTCCAGCACATCAACAAGCACCTCGACAGCATGGGTCAGCCGTGCCGCCAAACTGTCACAAGCCTCTGTCAAAACCGCCCCTTTTGCGGTTTCGTATTCCTTGCGAAAATCGGGGTCATTCAGCCTTGCCCGAATCGTGGTTTCTGAAACGCCCACAGCCTTTGCAGCCGCCCGGACAGATCCCGTGGCTACAAGTGCCGCAAGAATCTGCTCGTTGTTCTTCGTCGCCAATATCCGCACCCCCTCTTTTCGTGGCAGTTTTCAAAAATAACCGCCGAATTAAATCAATCAGCTTTCGCATTCAGCTTTTTCTCCATTTCCTTAATCTGCCGCTTTAGGTGGTTGATTTCTTTCCGCTGCCGATCCTTTTCCTGTTCAAGGTGGCGGATTTTTTCGCATTGCATATCAATCAACATCTGGTATGCCTCTTGCGGTGTCCTCGTCATCAAACCGCACCCCCTTCCAAAGTGGTCTGTTCCGCCTTGCGCTCCCAGTACGATTCTCGGTAGCCTTTCACCTTGTCAGGGTTGGCATCCCTCCACTCTTTTGCATATCGGTTCATTGCATCCCGGTTGGCTCTCCGCCAGTTTCGGTTATACTCACGGATGGATTGACGGTTTTCCTCTCTCCATTTACGCATATATTCCCGGCGTGCCTCTTTTGCTGCATCTGTCAAAATAAATCATTCCTTTCTATTCGTTTGGTCAACCAATCAACCAACAACCAACAACCACGCATATTCAAGACTTTTATTTTTCTGTAATTCTAAAATAATCTTTTACATACTTGGTTGTTTGGTTGTTTAGTTGAAATGGTCAAAAATACATTGTGTTTCAACACTTTTTCGGTCAACCATCGGTATCAACCAACATTCAACCGTCAAGACTTGGTTGCAATCAAAGGGGTTCAAAGTCTATCTTCGGAGGTTCTTTGTAAAAACTTTTCTGTCTGCCATAATCGCCAAAGTCGCTCACATTGCCTCGCACCCATCCCATTTTGTTGCAGATAATAGCGGATAGTGCATAGGCATCACGCCTCGACATTTCGGGATAGTATGGGGAGCGATCTGGATACAATGCCCTTTGCCACACCTCGATTAAACAAACTTTTTCCTTGCCATCCAGATATTGCCCGATCAATCCCTCTCGCCAATCGTCCTGCTCTGCCGCCGCTTGTTCCTCTTTGATAGTGGATAGCAATGCGCCATCTGCCACAGGTTTGGCAAGTGGTAAATTGTTGTCAAAGGCGTGTTTCATTTCCGCCCATGCTTGCAGAATATCCGCCTTGCATTCTTCCTCATGCTCATACAACCACCGCCCATCAACATCAACCCGAACAGGATACCAACGGCGGTTGCCAGTTTTATCCGTCAAGAATGTTTCTCGGTTAGTTGTTCCAATGAATATGCAATGCCTGGGACTGTCCGTGGGTCTGCGGTCATAAGGCTTTCTGTAAAAATCGGATGCAGTAGAGATAAAGGCCTTGGTGTTTTCCTCGCTCTTGGTGCCTGAATAATCGTTTGCCATTGTTGCAAGCAGTTCCTCAATTTCCACTATCCACTTGCCCTGTATGCCCTCCAGACCCTTTTGCCCGGAAATGGTTTTGATACTGCTATATAACTCTGGAGCAATCGCAAGCCATTGGCAAAAGGTGCTTTTACCTCCGCCCTGTTTGCCTACGAACACAACCACATCGTCAAATTTTCCCCCCGGTCGAAAGGCTCGATTGATACCACCTGCAAACAGTAGCCGGGAGCATTCCCTAATGTATGGGGTATCCTCTGCGCCTAACCACCGATGCAGCATGGTTTCCACTCTTGCCACACCGTCCCATTCAACCGCATTTATGCGATCCTGTATGGGGTCATATTCCCGGTCATGCTGAAATTCGCAAAAGGCATCCTCGTATTTTTGGCGGTTCGATATGGAGTAGCAACTTTCAATGAATGTTCTCGATGTCGCATCGTCTGCATCTGTCCATTGCACAGCCTTGCCGTTTATAATCTTCTCCGGCAACCCTCGGAGGGTGTTATATCTGACATTTTGGAATCGGTCATCATTTCGGAGAATGGTCAAAAAGTTCTGTGCCGTATTGCAGACCACTTGTTGCCGCACTCCATCAATTTTCTTTTCCACTTTATCCAGTAGCATATAAACAGCATCCCGGTTCTCGCTTACCTTTTCGCTCAACTGTCTGCCTGTTTCTGGGTCAAGGTGTTCTGCCTCACACCGTTTCAAATACTGGTATAGTTCATCAGTTGTAAAACCATTTTTCTTGGTTATCTCTAAATATCCATCAGCACCTAAATGCTTTAAGATATAGTCAATCTTATTGTCAATCTCATTTGCCAGAGGAATCACCGCCCTTTTTTCTGGTGCCCAGTTTCTCCAATACGGCGATAAACTCTGGAGTTGCATCAAATACCCATGCCGTCCGATCTGGTGACCATGGGTTGATAGTTTGGTTTCCCTTGAATCCTGCCGCCATCAACTTGGCTGCAATGCTCGGTCTGGTGATTAACTTTGTTTTCATTGCCACATCGTCACCCCCTCAAAGCTGCTGCAACTGTTCAACCAATCGATCATAATTGATTAAAATCTTTTTGGTTTCTCCAACAGTTATGGAGGGGAGCTGTCCAGCCTTTGCCATCAGCCGGAGGCTATGCTCTGGCAAGAGTCCCGTCTGCGCCACTTGTCGAATGGTCAGCATCCGGGGAGGGGTTTGCGTTCTGTTTACATCGTTGTACATTTCTTTTCGTTTCCTTTCACATAAGATTTAGAAAACAAAAAAGGAACGGCACACTCTTTGTGTGTCGCTCCCTACAACGAAAAAACGACAGGACACACAAAAATAGATAGATTGCCTCTCCATCATATCCTTGCGTACCCTGTCCAGTAACCGCCTATCGGGATAGCACATTCACGGCTTCCCCTCATCGGGTTTCCTTTTACATAGGCTCTCCAGTTTTTTATGGCGATATAAAGGCATCGCCGCCATGTACTGCAAAAATGGCATTTCTGTTTGATCCTTTGCCTCCAGACAAACAGCCTTTGATTCGGTGGTTGGTCACCCTCGGTACGGTGCTATTCAATTTTGAATTCTACTATTATTATACTCATATATTTCGATTTGTCAACCACCTTTTTGTTTCTTGTTTGAACTTTTGCGCCGTCATAACAAGCCATTGTCAACAACTTTTAATAACTTTTTATACTTTTTCTTGTTTGACCTCTTGATTTCCTCTATCAACAATGATATACTATGTACAGAATCAAACAGGAGGCGGCAACTATGGCAAGTATTACACCCTACAAAAACAAAGACGGCGTTATTGTTTCCTATCGTTTCCGTGCGTGTGTAGGTCGGGACGAATTGGGCAAGCAGCAGTTCGCCACAAAGACGGTTAAACTCTCCGACAGGGAGGCAAAGCTCACCCCCAAAAAACTGGAGGCAGAAATGCAACGGCAAGCGGACAACTGGGAGAAAGATATTCTCTCTGGGCGTGTCCCTGTCAAGCGCAACACTTTCCGATATTTCGTGGAGGAAATATGGTGGAAAAATCATGTGCTGAACGGTGAACACAAGGCGGCAACGGTGGAATTTTACAAGAATATGTCTGGTCGCATCGTGGAGCGATTTGGCAACCGTGATCTGGCTGCAATCAAGAGTGTGGATGTTGAACGGTTCTTAAATGACCTCCGGGCAGAGGGGTTGTCCACCTCCACCCTAAAGCACTATCAGAATGTTTTGAGAATCCTATTCAAGTATGCAGAAACGCATGATCTCATTGAAAAAGACCCCATGCGGAAAGTAAAGCCTATCAAGGCAGAGGCAAAGCAGGTTGATTTCTTGACCCCCGAACAAGCAAAGGTTTTCCTTGCGGCTCTGGACAATGCTCCCTTGCGGTGGCGGTGCATGATGACCATCCTAATTCTGGAGGGTTTGCGCCGTGGTGAGGTTGTCGGTCTGCAATGGTCGGATATTGATTTTGAGAAATGCACCATCAGCATCAATCGCTCCGTTGGCTATGTTCCTGGGCAAGGCGTAACCGTTGGCACACCCAAAAGCAAAAACTCCATCCGTACTCTGCCGCTGTCCACTCCGGCTCTGTTACTGCTCCGGGAATGGAAACAGGCACAGGCAGAGGAATGCGGTGCAGTTTTGCTCCCCCATGCGTACATCTTCGCACTTGAAACGGATATATATCAACCCATGTTCCCCACGGCTCCAACTCGTTGGCTCTCTCGTTTTGTCAAAGCACATAATCTCCCCGATGTATCCCCCCATGATCTGCGCCACACTTGCGGCTCTTTGATGTTGGCATCTGGTGAGGCATCCATAAAGGATACACAGGACTTTCTTGGGCATGAGGATGCAAAAACCACACTCAAGTTCTACGCAGGTACAACGCCAGAGACCCTCCGAAAGGCTGCTGACGGCTTGGCTGCGGTGCTTGGTTGATTGTCAACATTTTTGTCAACAGAATATGTCAACAAACATATTTCACGGTATTAAACGATACCCCCTAAAAATCAAAAAGCAACGGAAAAACCGTTGCAAATAAAGGACTTTTCAAAACGCTATTAAACGATAAAAAACAGCCGTGTTATAAATGGCATTCAAGAGGTCAGCGGTTCGATCCCGCTTATCTCCACCAAGTGAAAACACCGAGGAAAAGTCCCCGGTGTTTTTATTTTGTACGGTGCACGGACGAACCGCTGACCTCTTGCAATTAAATCCCGGTCAGCGGAATCCGCTGAGGGCGGCCGCAGAGCGGCCGGAGCCCTCAGCGGTTCGATCCCGCTTATCTCCACCAAGTGAAAACACCGAGGAAGAGTCCCCGGTGTTTTTATTTTGTACGGTGCACGGACGAACCGCTGACCTCTTGCGTTTAAATCCCAGTCAGCGGAATCCACTGAGGGCGGCCGCAGAGCGGCCGGAGCCCTCAGTGGTTCGAACCCGCTTATCTCCCAAAAGTGAACTGTCCCGAACCCCTTGCGGTTTCGGGACGGTTCTTGTTCTGCTGTGGGCGGAAAAACGGCCCGATTTCTAACGCTTATCTAACAGGGGAGCCGCCGACTGATAACGGGAAGGAGACGAAAAGCGATGAGATCAGGCATTGGCGGCTTCCCGGGCTTTTTGGGCCATGGCGGGAATGTCGCCCACGCCGCTCAGAACGATGCTGGGACGATAGGCATAGGTTTTGAGCGTTTCCAGCGTGGATACGCCGGAGAGCACCAGTACCGTGGTCATGCCGCTCTCCATGCCGGAGATTACGTCGGTATCCATGCGGTCACCCACCATCACCGCCTCGGCGGAATGGCAGTGCAGCATGCGCAGGCCCGTGCGCATCATCAGCGGGTTGGGCTTGCCGCAGAAATAGGCCTGGGTGCCGGTGGCCATCTCAATGGGCGCGACCAGGGCGCGGCAGGCGGGGGCAATGCCGTTTTCAATGGGACCGGAGACATCGGAATTGGCGCCGATGAGCTTGGCTCCCGCCAGGACCAGGTTGGTGGCCTTGGTCAGGGTGTCCAGGGAGTAGGACCGGCCCTCGCCCACCACCACATAGTCCGGGTTCACATCATTCATGGTGATGCCCGCGTCATACAGGGCGTTGAGCAGCCCTGCCTCGCCAATGGCAAACACGGAGCAGCCCGGGGCCTGCTCCTTCAGAAAGGCAGCCGTGGCCAGGGCGCTGGTATAGAAATGATCCTCCGAAACATCCAGCCCCATGCGCGCCAGCTTCTGCCGCAGCTCCAAGGGCGTATAGCCGCTGTTATTGGTCAGGAACAGGTACTCCTTCTTCTCATCGTGCAGCCACTGGATGAACTCCGCCACCCCCGGCAGGATGCGGTTTCCGTGATAGATCACGCCATCCATATCGCAGATGAAGCCCTTCTTCTCGTTGAAAATATCCATCTTCTCGGGTGCAATATTCATGGGACGACCTCCTCTTATCTTTTTGACAGGAACAGTATACCATTGAATTGCAGAAGAAACCACCATATCTATGTTAAATATTCATATTTTTTGCGGAAGGGAAAAAATGTGCGCAGGAGAGCGGCGGAATGGGGTGGCCTTTTGCGGTGGGACGTGCTATAATACAGAAAACAGAGGAACGCCGCCGGAAAAAGGACGGCGGAGATGAAAAAGGAGAAAGGGCATGAATATCACGGTATATCTGGGCTCCTGCGAGGGCAATGATCCGGCGATGAAAACGGCGGTAACGGAGCTGGGCCGGTGGATCGGAGAGAGCGGAGACCGGCTCATTTACGGCGGCTCCAAAACGGGACTCATGGGCCTGCTGGCGGACAGCGTGCTCTCCGCCGGGGGAGAGGTGACCGGCGTGGAGCTGGAGATGTTTATGGAGGCGGGGTATCAGCACACGGGACTGACGGAGCTGATCGTGAAGCCGGATTTCCCCCAGCGCAAGGCGGAGATGATCCGGCGGGGGGATGTGTTCATCGCGTTTCCCGGCGGCACAGGCACCCTGGAGGAGATCAGCGAGATCATGTCCCTGGCGGCGCTGAAGCTGACCAAGGCGCCGTGCATCCTGTATAACCTGAACGGATACTATGACCACCTGCGCCTGCAGCTGCGGCACATGCTGGACATGGGCCTGACTACGCCGGAGCGGCTGGAGAATATCCACTTCGCCGCCGATCTGGAGCAGATCCGCCGCATCGTGGAGCGTGCGGGCTGAGCGATAAAATGGAACAGAGCAGGCGTGCGCTGCGGCTGTGGGCTGCGGCGTACGCCTGCTTTGCCTGTATATCTGCCGATATGTAAACGCAGGAAAAAGGAAAGGGGCAAAAATGTTAATAAAATGTGAAAAATCAAATTGAAATGCCAGGCGTTCTATGCTATACTAATTTTGCGATTTTCTGTTCAGCGGCCGGCGGCGTTCAGCTGCCGGAGGGGCGGAACGGACGGGAGGGAGAAAATGCCTGTGGAAATGTACCTGCTGGCCGGCGGGATCGGCTTTGTGTTCGGGGCGCTGGTAGCCTTCGGAAATATGCAGATCACCCGGCGCGGCCTGCAAAAAAACAGCGCCAACGCCGTGATGGCGGCCAGTATGCTGCGGATGCTTGTGAACATCGCGGCCCTGGCGGCGGTGTATTTCACCAGGAATCTGCTGCCCCTGCCGTTTTACGGCACCATCATCGGCACGGCTGTGGGCCTGTCGCTGGTGGGGATACTGCTGAACCTGAGACTGAGCAAAAAACAATTGCAGGACCCAACGAAAAATCCCGAGTCAACCGACGGTAGGAATTGAGGTGAGAGAAACAAACTATGGAAGCGACCAGTAATGTTCTATTTTCCATCGGCCCCCTGGAGGTGACGAAAACCGTTGTCACCATGTGGGTCATCATCGCTGTGCTGGGCCTGGTGTCATGGCTGGCTACCCGGCGGCTGAAAATGGTCCCCGGACCCATTCAGAGCGCGGCGGAAATGGCGGTGAGCAAGCTGCAGGATTATTTCACCGGCACCATGGGGCGCGATAACGCCCGCCGGTACTTCCCTGTGATGGCCACCTTCTTCATTTTCATTGTTGTGAGCAACTACTCCGGCATTCTGCCCGGGGCGGGCCACGGCTTCGCCGTGCCTACGGCCAACCTGTCCACCACGGCGGGCCTGGCGATCATCGCCTTCTTCACCACCCACATCGTGGGCGTGAAGCGCCGGGGCGTGCTGGGGTATCTGAAGACATTCATTTCCCCCTTTGTCCTGATGCTGCCGCTGAACCTCATCGAGCAGGTGGTGCGGCCGTTTTCCCTGGCCCTGCGACTGTACGGCAATATGTACGGAGAGGAAATGGTCACCGAGCAGCTCAAGGGTATCTTCCCCCTGCTGCTGCCCCTTGTCATGCAGGTGATGAGCCTGCTGTTCTGCCTGATCCAGGCGGTGGTGTTCACCATGCTGCTGTCCATCTATATTGAGGAAGCTGTGGGCGAGGAACACTGATACAACTGATACTTACTATTTATAAATTTTGGAGAAACTTTGGAGGAAAGAATTATGACGGCATCCGCAATTATCGCACTGGCAGCCGCTTTGGCTGTGGCTCTGAGCACCATCGGCCCCGCTATCGGACAGGGCCTTACAGCATCCAAGGCCATGGAGGCCATGGCCCGTCAGCCTGAGGCTGCCGGCAGCATCCGTTCCAGCATGATCATCGCCCTGGCGCTGATGGAGGCCCTGACCATTTACGGCCTGCTCATTGCCTTTATGCTGATCGGCAAGATTTGATCGACCCCCTGAGAGAAAAAGTAAGGAGGCACACGCATTGAGCATTAATGTGTCAGAAGTGATTTGGACCATCGTTTGCTTTTTCGCGTTGCTGTTTGTGCTGAAAAAGTTCCTGTTTGACCCGCTGATCCGGTTTATGGAGCAGCGCCAGGCGGCCATTGACCAGGGCCTTGAAAAGGGCCGGGATGCTCAGCGGAAAAAGGACGAAAACGACGCCGCGCTCCGGGAGAGCTGGAAGGAGCGCAGCGTGGAGGCCAAGCAGCTTCTCGCGGAAGGGAAGAAAACCGATGATCAGGAACGCGCCTGGGTGCTGGACAGCGCACAGAAAGAGGCGAATGAAGCACTGCAGGAGGCAAACAAGCGCATCGAGCAGGAACGCAGGCAGGTGTGCGCGGATGCCCAGGAGCAGCTGCCGCAGCTGGTTTCCGTCCTGACGAGGCAGCTTTTGAGCGGCGACGCCGGCGGAGAGGAGCGGTGAAACGGAAATGCATTTGAAAGATATTCTGTTTGCGATCGCAAACTTTCTGATCCTGTTCGGCGCCCTGTTCTTTATCACCCGCAAGATGATCGTCCGGATGTTCAAAGAGCGCAAGGAAAAGATCGCCGGAGAGCTGGACAAGGCGAAAAAGGCGGAGGAAAACGCCGCTGCCCTGGCAGACCAGGTCGACCGGGACAAGGAACAGGCCCGGCAGCAGGAAAAGCAGCTGCTGGAGGATACGCAGCGCCAGGTGGAGGAAAACAGCATCTGCGCCGCCGGCAGCTGCCAGGAGGCAGCCAATGTACTGCGCCAGAGCGCTGTGGAGCGGGAGCGGCAGCTCCGGGCCATCATGCACGAGGAGGTCGGTGCCCAGGTCATCCGCCAGGTGGCGGAGGAGACCGGCAAGACCCTGCGGAAGGAAGAATACGCACCCCGGCGCGCGGCGCTGGCGGATGCGTTCATTGAAAAGGCCGGGAAGATGGTCACAGCCCGGCCCAGCGACATCCTGACCTTGGCGGAAGGGAAGAAGCTGGCGGTCACCGTCACCGGCGCAGAGCCGCTGACGGAGGAGCAGACCGAAAAGCTGCGCCGGACCCTGACGGATGTGTTCGCCGCTGCCTGCGAGGCGGCAGGAGAGGATGCACCCCGGGGGGAGATCATTGACCTGTACAGCGAGACGGATGAGAGCGTGATCGCCGGCATGCGTCTGCGTGTGGGCGACACCGTATATGACGGCAGCGCAGCCCGCTGCCTGGAGCGCCTGGTACAGCGGGCGGAGCAGAGCAGCGACGAGAGCGGCCAGTCTGTGCTGGACGGCGTGAGCGGTTTGCTGTCTTCGGCCGACGGGTCCGTGGATATTTACCAGGTGGGACAGGTTATCAGCGTGTCCGACGGTATCTGCCGCGTGTCCGGCCTGGCCGATGTAATGGCCGGGGAAATGCTGGAATTCAAGGGTGACCTCCGGGGCATGGTCATGGACCTGGATCAGGACAACGTGGGCGTTGTGCTGCTGGGCCAGTTTGCCGGCATTCAGGAGGGCGACCTGGTGCGCCGCACGGGCCACATCATTGAAGTGCCCGTGGGCGAGGGAATGCGCGGCCGCGTGGTGGACGCCCTGGGCCGCCCGGTGGACGGCAAGGGACCCATTACGCCCGATGGCTATCGGGCCGTGGAGAGCCCTGCCCCCAGCGTGCTGCACCGGCAGGGCGTCACCGTGCCCCTGCAGACGGGCATCAAGGCCATCGACGCCCTGGTCCCCATTGGCCGGGGCCAGCGGGAGCTGATCATCGGCGACCGCCAGACCGGCAAGACCGCCATCGCCCTGGACGCTATTGTCAACCAAAAGGGCAAGGATGTTCTGTGTATCTATGTGGCCATCGGGCAGAAGGAATCCACGGTGGCCAACGTGGTGCGCAAGCTGACGGAGATGGGCGCCATGGACTACACCACCGTGGTGTGCGCCTCCGCCTCGGAGCCGGCACCCATGCTGTACATCGCGCCCTATGCCGGCGCAGCCATCGGCGAGTATTTCATGTATCAGGGCAGGGATGTGCTCATCGTATACGACGACCTGAGCAAGCAGGCGGCGGCTTACCGCGAAATTTCCCTGCTGCTGCAGCGTCCCCCCGGACGCGAGGCCTATCCCGGCGACGTGTTCTACCTGCACTCCCGGCTGCTGGAGCGGGCGGCGCGACTGGATGAGGCATCCGGCGGCGGCAGCATGACGGCTCTGCCCATTATCGAGACCCAGGCGGGCGATATTTCCGCCTACATCCCCACCAACGTTATCTCTATCACCGACGGCCAGATCTTCCTGGAGACGGGTCTGTTCCATTCCGGCATCCGGCCGGCCATCAACGTGGGCCTGTCCGTGTCCCGTGTGGGCGGCGCGGCGCAGATGCCGGCTATGAAGCAGGTGGCGGGCCGCCTGCGTACGGACCTGGCACAGTACCGGGAGCTGGCGTCCTTTGCCCAGTTCGGCTCCGAGCTGGATGCGGCCACCCAGTCTACCCTGTGCCGCGGCCAGCACATGACGGAGCTGCTGAAACAGAATCAGTTTGCCGCCTTGTCCGTGGAGGACCAGGTCATTGCCATCTTTGCCGCCAACGAGGGCTACGCCGACGATGTGGACCTGGCAGATATGCCCCGGTTCGAGCGGGAAGTGGTGGAGTATGTGAAGCAGGCTATGCCGGAGCTGGTGGACATCATCTGCGAGGGCAAGAAGATCCCCGGCGATATGCTAGAGAACCTGCGCGGCACGCTGAAGCGCTTTAAGGAGTCCTTTTGAGAGAGATTAAATTGAGAAAGGGGGGAGAGCGGAATGGCCAATATGCGTGAGATCCGGGCACGGATCAAAAGCGTGAAAAACACCCAGCAGATCACCAAGACCATGAAGATGGTGGCCTCAGCCAAGCTGCGGCGCACCCAAAAGGGCCTGGGCGGTATCCGCAGCTTCGCGGAGAGCAGCCGGCATATTCTCGGCGAACTGCTGGCCGGGGAGAACGCCGGATATGAGAACCAATTCCTGCTTCCCCGGAGTGAGATCAAAAGAGTGTGCTATGTCCTGTTCGTGGGCAACCGCGGCCTGTGCGGCGTGTATAACCACGCGGTGCTGCGCTATGCCCAGGAGCTGGTGCAGGCGGAAACGAGACCCTGCACGGTGGTGGTCTGCGGCAGCTGGGGCAAGGATGTCATCCAGCAGTCGGGCCTGCCGGTGCAGCACACCTTTGACGCCATCAGCGATACGCCCGGCATGGCGGAATCCCTGCCGGTGGCGGACTATCTCAAGCGTATGTACCTGAGCGGCGAGGCGGACGAGATCCACCTGGTGTATCAGCAGTTCCGCTCCGCCTTGCAGCAGGTGCCCGGGCAGGTGCAGCTGCTGCCCGCCCAGCTGGACGCGGAGGAGCGGGAGGAGCCGGCCAACGACTACATCTTTGAGCCCGACGCCCGGAGCGTGCTGGAAAATATGGTGCAGCTGTACCTGAACAACATGGTCTTTTCCGTTTTGCTGGAGGCCAAGGTCAGCGAGCAGGCCTCCCGTATGGCCGCCATGAGCGCGGCCACCGATGCCACCGGCGAGCTCATCAGCAGCCTGAGTCTGCAGCTCAACCGGGTGCGCCAGGCGGCCATCACCACCGAGATCGCCGAGATCGTCGGCGGCGCCAACGCCTTGAAAAAGGCAAAAAAGTGATAGGAGTCAACTATGAAACATGGTATTGTCAAAAGGGTCACAGGCCCCGTGGTAGATGTGCAGTTTCCTGCCGGACATCTGCCTGACATTTACAATGCAATCGAGATCCAACTGGAGGACCGCAAGGTGGTCATGGAGGCCATGCAGCAGCTGGGCTCTGACACCGTGCGGTGCGTGTCCCTGTTCTCCACTGACGGCGTCTCCCGGGGCTGCACCGCCGTGGACACCGGTTCTCCCGTGACCATGCCCGTGGGCGAGGCCACCCTGGGCCGCATGTTCAACGTGGTGGGCGACCCCATCGACGGCAAGGGCCCCGTGAAAGCGGAGCGGATGCCCATCCACCGGGGCGCCCCGTCCTTTACCGACGTGATGCCCTCCACGGAGATCCTGGAAACAGGCATCAAGGTGGTGGATCTGCTGGCCCCGTATTCCAAGGGCGGCAAGATCGGCCTGTTCGGCGGCGCCGGCGTGGGCAAAACGGTGCTCATCCAGGAGCTGATCCGCAACGTGGCCTATGAGCACGGCGGCTACTCGGTGTTCGCCGGCGTGGGTGAGCGCTCCCGGGAGGGCAACGACCTGTGGAACGAGATGACCGAGTCCGGCGTCATCAGCAAGACGGCCCTGGTGTTCGGCCAAATGAACGAGCCTCCCGGAGCGCGTCTGCGGGTGCCCCTGTCGGGCCTGACCATTGCGGAGAACTTCCGCGACACCAGCGGCCAGGACGTGCTGCTGTTTATCGACAACATTTTCCGCTTTACCCAGGCGGGCAGCGAGGTTTCGGCCCTGCTGGGGCGCATGCCCTCCGCCGTGGGTTACCAGCCCACCCTGGCCACGGAAATGGGCACTCTGCAGGAGCGCATCACCTCCACCCGCAACGGCTCCGTTACCTCCGTCCAGGCCATTTATGTGCCTGCCGACGACCTGACGGACCCGGCTCCGGCCACGGCCTTTGCCCATCTGGACGCCACCACGGTGCTGGATCGCGGCATTTCCGAGCTGGGCATTTACCCGGCGGTGGATCCCCTGGCTTCCACCTCCCGGATCCTGGAGCCGGATGTGCTGGGGCACCGGCACTACAGCACGGCCCGGGCCGTGCAGAGCGTGCTGCAGAAGTACAAGGAGCTGCAGGACATCATCGCCGTGCTGGGCATGGACGAGCTGAGCCTGGAGGATAAGGCCACGGTGAATCGCGCCCGGCGCATCCAGCGCTTCTTGTCCCAGCCGTTCCATGTGGCGGAGAACTTTACCGGCATGGCCGGCAAGTATGTGCCGCTGGAGGAGACCATCCGGGGCTTTGAGATCATCCTGGGCGGCGAGTGCGACGATATTCCGGAGCAGGCGTTCCTCATGTGCGGGACCATCGATGATGTGCTTGCCAAGCGCAAGGAGATGTAAGAGATGCCTATGAAAGACGGGATCCATCTGGAGATCGCCACCGCCGGCGGCAGCGTGTATGACGACATGGTCAGCTATGTGGAGCTGCCGTTTTCCGGCGGCAGCGTAGGCGTGCTGAAGGACCATGCCCCCATGCTGGGTGCCATTGAGGACGGCGTTGTCACTGCCCGGAAGGAGGATGGCACGACGGAATTCGTGGCCGTGAACCTTGGGGTGGCGAACATCGTGCACAACGAGGTGACGCTGCTGGTCCGCACGGCGGAACGGGCCGAGAATATCGACCTGCCCCGGGCGGAAGCGGCGGAGCGCCGCGCCCGGGAACGCCTGGCCGACAAGGGCGGCGACTGGGATATGAAACGCGCGCAGATCGCGCTGCACCGGGCTATGGCCCGGCAGGCGGCCGTGCGCATGATGAAGGGCCGATGACGGCCGCGCATGACTGCGCAAAACAAAACAGATAAAGAGAGCCGCCGCATCGGCCGATGCGGCGGCTCTTTTGCGTGGGCATGGGAGGCGGATTGCGAACCAGTGACATCGGGCGCTGGTTCGCAATAACAGGAGTTTGCGGGAGGTGCGGCAGTTGGCGGCGGGGTGAGGGCACCCCGCCCTACGGATGAGATGAAGTGCGTGGGGGCGGGCCGATGTGGGCATCGGCCCCTACGGACGGGGGGCAAGAAATGCGTTGTGCGGCGGGGGGCATGGGCCCCGCGCTGCGAGAGAATTTTGCGTTGATGGCGGGCGGACAGGGGTGTCCGCCCCCTACGGGGGGAGTATTGGGGGCAAAAGAGAAAGAACCAAGAGGATGCTTCGGCATCCTCTTGGTTTTTTAATGATAGGGTTTGAATCAGAAGTTCTTGATGATCTCCACGATCTCGGAGCCAATGCGCTTCTGTGCCTCCACGGTGGCGGCGCCGATGTGCGGCGTGCAGGAAACCATGGGGTGGCTGTACAGAGCCTTGTTGGTGGCGGGCTCGTCAGCGTACACGTCCAGGCCGGCGGCGCGGACCTTGCCGGACTCCAGAGCGGCCAGCAGGGCGTCCTCGTCCACGTTGGTGCCGCGGGAGGTGTTGATGATGACCACGCCGTCCTTCATCTTGGCGATGTTCTCGGCAGAGATCAGAGCGCCGCCATCCACAGCGGGGGCGTGGACGGAAACGAAGTCGGACTGGGCCAGCAGGTCATCCATCTCCACATAGGGGATGCCCAGCTGCTCCTCAATGCCGGGAATGTGGAAAATATCAAAGGCGACGACCTTCATGCCGATGGCCTTGGCCATGACACCCAGGTGCTGACCGATGCGGCCGAAGCCCACGATGCCCAGGGTCTTGCCCTGCAGCTCGATGCCCTTGCCGTAAGCCTTCTTCTCCCACTTGTCCTCACGCATGGTGTGGCCGGCGATGGAGAGATAGCGGGCGCAGGAGAACATATGACCCATGGCCAGCTCGGCCACGGACTGGGAGGAGGCACGGGGGGTGTTCTTCACGGTGATGCCACAGGACTCGGCATACTTGACGTCGATGTTGTCAACGCCCACGCCGCCGCGGATGATGAGCTTCAGCTTGCCGGTCTTGGCCTCGTCGATGTGGTTGGCGCGGACCTTGGTCTTGGAGCGGACGACGACAGCGTCGAAATCCTTCAGGGCAGCGCCCAGCTGATCGGGCTCATAGAACTGCTCGACCACCTCGTGGCCCATTTCACGCAGCTGCGCCATAGCGGTCTTATCCATACCGTCGGTAACCAGAATACGCATAGTGATAATCTCCTTATAGTATATTTTTTGATGGGGATGCGGGTTGCCAAACCAGTGACATGGATCACCGGTTCGCAATGACACACAAGACGTGCGGTGTGCGGCGGGGCACATGGGCCCCGCCCTGCAAAGCTTTTGCAATAGACGGCGGGCGGGGTAGAACCCCGCCCCTACGCATTCGTAAGGGGGACTGTATAGGTCCGGGTGGGCCGATGTGGAGAGCGAACCGAGCGCCGCCAGTGGCGGAAGAAGCGAGGCGAGCGAGTGGCCGCGGTCAAAATTTCAAGCGTCCGCCGTAAGGCAGCGCGGAAATTCTGGGCACCGCAACAGGGTCACCGGTCCCTACGGGTGCGTTTTTTTGGGGGGGGTATAGGGGCGGATGGAGTGTCCGCCCCTATACCTGCTGTTATTACTTGTGCTCGGCCTCGAACTTCTTCAGGAACTCTACCAGAGCCTGGGCGCCCTCGATGGGCATGGCGTTATACACGCTGGCGCGGAGGCCGCCCACGGACTTGTGGCCCTTGAGGTTGTCGTAGCCGGCGGCCTTGGTGGCGGCGACCACCTCGGCGTCCAGCTCGGCGGACTCGGTGACGAAGGGGATGTTCATCAGGCTGCGGAACTGGGGCTCCACGGTGCCGTTGAACATCTTGGAGGAATCCAGGAAGTCATAGATGACCTTGGCCTTGGCGATGTTGCGCTTGTGCATCTCCTCCAGGCCGCCGATGCTCTTGAGGTACTTGAACACCTTGCCGCAGCAGTAGATATCCCAGCAGTTGGGGGTGTTGTACATGGAGCCGTTGTCGGCGTGGGTCTTATACTTCATGTAGATGGGCATCTTGGGATCCACATCGTCGCGGATCAGGTCCTCGCGGATGATGACGATGACCATGCCCGCGGGGCCCACATTCTTCTGCACGCCGGCATAGATCAGACCGTAGTCAGAGACGTTGCAGGGCTTGCTCAGGAACATGGAGGACTGGTCGGACACCAGCACATGGCCCTTGGTGTTGGGCAGCTTATTCCAGGTGACGCCGTGGATGGTCTCATTCTCGCAGATGTAGACATAGTCGGTATCCTCGGGAATATCCAGGTCGGAGCAGTCGGGAATGTAGCTGTAGTTCTTATCCTTGGAGGAGGCGGCCACGATGACCTCACCGTACTTCTTGGCCTCGGCAATGGCCTTCTTGGACCAGGCACCGGTCTCGATGTACACGGCCTTGCCGTTCTTCATCAGGTTCCAGGGAATGGCGGCGAACTGCAGGGTGGCGCCGCCCTGGATGAACAGGACCTTATAGTTGTCGGGAATGTTCATCAGGTCGCGCAGATCGGCCTCGGCCTCGTCAATGATCTGCTGGAACACCTTGGAGCGGTGGCTCATTTCCATGACGCACATGCCGCTGCCGCGGTAGTTCATCATCTCGTCGCGGATCTCCTCCAGAACGGGTTCCGGCATCATAGCGGGGCCGGCGGAAAAGTTAAAAGTCCGGTTGTACTTCATTTGATAATACCTCCTGTTTATGTGTTGTGGTCAGGGTATACAGCTTTTACAAATGTAGTATAGAACATTCCGTCGGGAGAATCAACCATAAAAAACAACAAATTGTCAGATTATCTAAAAAATTTTTAGATTTCTGCAAAAAGAGAGAGCCCTGCCTGGGCTGCTTGCCCTTGCGGCAGGGCGGAATGTGTGATAGAGTGAAAAAAGAGGGCATAACACCAGGGCGCACGCAAAGTCAGGAAACGGCCCGGGATTTTTGGTAGACTGCAGTCACAGTACAGATCGGGAGTGAGAAAAAATGAACTGGATCCAGGGCATGCAAAGGGCCATCGACTATGTGGAGGCGCACATCACGGAGGAGATCGATGTGGAGGAGGTGGCCCGGCAGGCGTATTCCTCGCCGTTTCACTTTCAGCGAGTGTTCGGGATCCTGTGCGGCTTTTCCCTGGGTGACTACATCCGCATGCGCAGGCTCTCCCTGGCGGGAGAGGAGCTGGCCGGCGGCAGCGCGCGGGTCATTGACGTGGCGCTGAAGTATGGGTATGACACGCCGGAGAGCTTTTCCCGGGCCTTTACCCGGTTCCACGGCATTGCGCCCAGCGAGGCAAAGCACAGCGGACAAGTCAAGATCTTTACTCCCCTGTCTGTGAAATTAACCTTAACAGGAGGCAGTAAAATGGAGTACAGAATCGAAAAGAGAGATGCTTTTCAGGTGGTGTGCAAGAGAAAGCGGGTGGGCAAGCCCCAGTCTGCCAACGCCACCGCCGACATCACCGCCATGTGGCAGGAATACGGCGCGGACGGCACCATGGCCCGGCTCATCGCCTGCATGCCCAAGGAGCCGGTGATGAAGGGCCTGCTGGGTATCTGCTTTTCCTCGGAGCTGGACGGGAAGCACTTCCCCTACGGCATCGGCGTGGAATACGATGGGCGGAAGGTGGACGATGACCTGGAGATCGTGACCATCCCCGCCGCTACCTATGCGGTGTTCACCAGCAAGGGGAAGATGCCCGAGGCATTTGTGGAGACCTATCACCGGGTGGTGACGGAGTTCTTCCCCCAGAGCACCCAGTACGAGTATGCGGAGAACGTGGAGTTTGAGGTGTACGGGTCGGACAATATCGCGGACCCCAACTACCGCTGCGAGATCTGGATCGCCGTAAAGGAAAAAGCGGAATAACAGAGCGGGCGGGCGCTATCCGGCGCCCGGGCCCGCAGGAGAAGGAACGGACCCTGTCGGAGTGCGGCGGGGCCCGTTCTTTGCATATGCCCGGCCCTTGCGGCGGAAGGGGGAGTGTGGTAAGATAAGAAAAATAAGGAAGGTCGGGGAGAAAAATGAAAGTACAGCAATATGTCATGGCCTATGAAGCGGAGCAGGACCGGCTCCGTGCGCTTCTGCCCGATGGGTTCGTGTCGCTGCGCCCGGTGCTGCGGATCAATGCCGAGATCCGGGACGGCGCCGGCGGATATGTGGAGCTGAATACCCCTGTGGCACACGGGGAATACAGGGGCTGGCTCAACGTGGGCCACTGGGAGAACGTACCCTTTGCCCGGCAGGGGAAAACGGTGACCTTCCGGACGGATTTCCTGGAAATTTCCTTTGCGGGCGTGGGGATCCAGGGCGGCTGCCCGGCGGAAAAGGACAACGACGGCTGCTTCTTCCTGGAGGAGGGCCTTCGGCTGAGGAAAACCGAGAGGATAGACAGCCATAAGGAATTCTGCGACTGTACTTTCCGGTGGAGCTTTGCGCCCGGGGATGCCCACGGCGTCAGCCAGGGGAAGACGCTCCCCGCCTATCCCACGGAGTGCAGATCGGCGTATCCCCGGGAGGAACTGACCCCGGCCAACGCCGCGAAGATCCCCTGCGGGCAGGTGCTGGGCGCCTACACGGTGGCATTTGACAGATAAAAGATGGGCCTTGCCTGCGGGCAAGGCCCATTTTTCCTGCAAAAAAAATCTGAGATGCGGCGATTGACAGGGGGGAGTAAAGATGATATAAAATAGGGAGAATTTTGGCGGATCTGCGGGAAAGGACGGCGGTACACGGTGGAAAAATGGAGCAAATTCATGGCGCATACGGGGATGTACCCCGCGGCCCTGGGGAAATGGCTGGCGGTGGGGGGCCTCATCGGCGGCATCGGCGGCGTGATCGGATCGCTGTTCCACATCGGCGTGAACTACGCCACCCAGACCCGGGGCCAGCACCCGTGGATCCTGTACCTGCTGCCGGTGCTGGGCCTTGTTATCGCGGGGCTATATCGAGTGACGAGGGTAGAGGGCAAGGACACCAACGCCGTCATCGAATCCGTACATTTCGGGAAAAACGTGCCGGTGCTGCTGGTGCCGGTGATCTTTATCGCAACGGTGCTGACCCATTTGGGCGGCGGCAGCGCCGGCCGTGAGGGTGCAGCCCTGCAGATCGGCGGCGGCATCGGGCACACCACCGGGCGGCTGCTGCACCTGGGGGAAAAGGACTTGCCGCTGGCGACCCTGTGCGGCATGAGCGCGGTGTTCTCGGCCCTGTTCGGAACGCCCCTGACGGCTACGGTCTTCGCTATGGAGGTCATCAGCGTGGGGGTATTTTACTACGCGGGGCTGCTCCCGTGCCTGACGGCGGCATTGGTTGGCTATTTGGTGAGCCTGCTCATGGGCGTGCCGCCCACGAGATTCACCGTGGCGGACCCGGGGCTGGACGCCTGGACTATGATTTTGGTGATCCTGCTGGCCATCGGCTGCGCGGTGGTGAGCATCCTGTTCTGCCGGGGCCTGCAGGAAACAGGCCGCCTGGCGGCGAAGCTTCTGCCCAACCCCTTTGTGCGTGCCTTTGTGGGCGGCGTGCTGGTCATCGGGCTGACGCTGCTGGTGGGAAACGGCGACTACAACGGCGCCGGCATGGAAGTGGTGGAGCGGGCCGTGAGCGGCCAGGTGCGGTCCTGGGCGTGGCTTTTAAAGCTGCTGTTCACCGCCGTGACCATCGGGTTCGGCTTCAAGGGCGGCGAGGTGGTGCCGTCATTCTTCGTGGGCGCCTGCTTCGGATGTGTGCTGGGGGGCTTTTTGGGTCTGCCGGCGGGCTTCGGTGCGGCCATCGGACTGGTGGCGGTATTCTGCGGCGCGGTGAACTGCCCCATTGCGTCGGTGTTTTTGAGCATTGAGCTGTTCGGCACCGGGGACCTGCTGTATTTTGCCATGGCCTGCGCCATCAGCTATCTGCTGTCCGGCTACTGCGGCCTGTACAGCAGCCAGACCATTCTCTACTCCAAGCTGCGGGCCCAGTTCATCAACATCCACACCAATGAAAATGAGGATCGGCACGGATAAAAACAACTGGCGAAAATTCCTGCGGAATTTTCTGCCAAAAGGCTTGCAGTCTGCTGCGCGCATAATTTTGCCGCTTGCGGCAAAATTCCACACTGGCAGCCTGAGCGGTATTTGTCCCCACGCGCATGTCGCGGTGAAAAATGATCCCAATTTTTTGCGCCTGCGGGCGCAAACTCTGCGAGGCTTTTTGGATAAAAAATGATCTCCCCGGTCATACTGAAATTAAGTATGGTTGGGGAGGTATTTTTATGGATCTGCTGCGGGTGGCCGTGACGTCGCTGGCGTCCCTGGCGGCTATGTTTCTGCTGACAAAGCTCATGGGCAACAAGCAGGTATCGCAGATGAATCTGTTTGACTATGTCATCGGCATCACCATCGGCTCCATCGCCGCGGAAATGGCCACGGAGCTGGACAGCCCGGAAAATTCCCTGCTGGCCATGGCGGTGTACGCCGTGGCGGCAGTGTGCATCTCACTGCTGACCAATAAATCCCTCCGGGTCCGGCAGGTGATGACGGGCAAGCCGCTGATCCTTATGGATGGCGGGGTCCTCTACCGGGAGAACCTGAAAAAAGCCAAGATGGACCTGAGCGAATTCCTCATGTACTGCCGCATCGGGGGCTATTTTGACCTGAGCCAGATCCAGACGGCTCTGCTGGAGCACAACGGCACGGTGACCTTCCTGCCGGTGGAGATGCAGCGGCCTGCCACCCCGGCGGACCTATCCATACAGCCGAATCAGACAATGCTCCAGACCCCGGTGATCCTGGACGGGGAGGCGCTGCCGGGCAATCTGCAGCGGGTGGGCAAGGACATGACCTGGCTCATGCGGCAGATCCGAAGCCAGGGCTATCAGACGCCGGAGGAGGTATTCCTGGCCATGGCGGACGGGAACCAGCTGACGGTTTTCCCCATGGAGAGCAAGAAAAAGCCGGCGGACCTGACGGATAAATAAGAAAACAACTTCAAAGCGGAGGCCGGGTGGCCTCCGCTTTTAGACTGGCAGAAAATTCCTGCGGAATTTTCTGCCAAGGGGATTGCAGTCTGCTGCGCGCATAATTTTTGCGCGGAGCGCAAAAAT
>CABMQL010000031.1 GCA_902388735.1 uncultured Eubacteriales bacterium
TTTTTCACCGCGACATGTGCGTGGGGAAAAATACAGCTCAGTCTGCTGCCGAAAAACTTTTTCGGCAGTTTTAAAGCAGGCGCCCCACCGGGGCGCCTGCTTTATATCTATAGCCTTCTCTGCCGCATAAATAGCTTGCAAATATCGACAGATTCTGCTATGCTGGCTGAAGAATTTCCATCGCCTGGGAGGGCATTTCTATGGAATACCTGTCGATTCTCCTGTTCTGCGCGGCGCTGCTGATATGCCTCCTGCTGGATGTCTCCATTGTGTATGCCATGCTGGCGGGGCTGCTGATATTTGTGCTGTATGGCCTTCGCGCGGGCTATTCTCTGCGCAGCGTCAGCCGCTTTGCCGTTTCCGGTATCAAGACGGCCAAGGACGTGCTGCTCACGTTTATTTTCATCGGTATGCTGACGGCCCTGTGGCGCCAGGCCGGCACGATCCCGGTCATCGTGTGCTTTGCGGCCCGTGCCGTCCGCCCGGCGGTTTTTCTGCTCATGGCGTTTTTGCTGAACTGCCTGATCTCCGTGCTCACGGGTACATCCTTCGGCACGGCGGCGACCATGGGCGTCATATGCAGCACCATGGGCATGAGCCTGGGTGTGTCGCCGCTGCTTATGGGCGGCGCCATCCTCTCCGGGATCTATTTCGGAGACCGCTGCTCTCCGGTCTCCACCAGCGCCCTTTTGACGGCCGCCGTGACGGAGACGGACATCTTTGCCAACATTAAGAGGATGCTGCGCTCGTCCCTGGTCCCGTTCCTCCTGACGGGCGGCATTTACGCCGTCCTGGGGCTCCTGACCAGTGCCGGCGGCAGCGTCCCGGACCTCTCCGCTGTCTTCGCCCGGGAGTTTGTCCTCTCCCCCTATGCCATCCTTCCCGCCGCGGTGCTTTTGCTGCTGTCTCTGTGCAAGGTGCGGGTGCGCCTCTCCATGGCTGCCAGCATCCTTTCGGCCCTGCCCGTGTGCCTGCTGGTGCAGCATACGGCCCTCCGGGACCTGCCTCGCCTGCTTTTTTGGGGCTTTGCCGCCGGGCAGGAGGACGTAGCCCGGATGCTCAACGGCGGCGGCATCGTCTCCATGCTGAAGGTGGCCGTCATCGTCTGCATCTCCTCCGCCTATGCGGGGATTTTCCAAAATACCGGCCTGCTGACGAAGCTTAAAACCCATATCAGCCGCCTGGCGGATGATACAACGCCCTTTTTCGCCATCCTGCTCACGTCCGTTGTGTCGGGCATCATCGCCTGTAATCAGACCCTGACCATCATGCTGACCCAGCAGCTGGCCGGGGACACGGAGCCGGACCGTTCTGCCCTGGCCCTGGCGCTGGAGGATTCCGCCGTGGTGGTGGCGCCCCTGGTCCCGTGGTCCATCGCCTGCGCGGTGCCGCTGGATGCCGTAGGCGCCCCGTCCGGGGCCGTGCTGCTGGCCTGTTTTCTGTACCTGCTGCCCCTGTGGCATCTGCTGCGCTCCCTGTGGAAAAAGCACCGCACCGCCCGGTAAGGCTTTCTGCATATCCAAATCCAAAAAGAAAGACACCCATATGGGTGTCTTTCTTTTTGGAGCAGGGTACGGGAATCGAACCCGCCTCCTCGGCTTGGGAAGCCGATGTACTACCGATGTACTAACCCTGCATCGCGATAGCTATTATAGCAGAGAATTTCGTCCAATGCAACCGAAAAATGCCGTCCGGCATGATTTTTCTTTCGGACGCATAGGATAGCCCAGCAATTTGTGGGGAGGGCGAGTCATGAAAAAGAGGATTTTTGCGCTGCTGATGGTGCTTTCGGCGCTGCTGCTGTGTCTGCCGCAGCCGGCCCATGCCGTGGAGCTGCCGGTGGAGGCCAAGGCCGCGCTGCTCATGGAAAAGGAGACCGGCCAGGTGCTCTACGCCGAAAACGAGCATGAAAAGCTGGAGCCTGCCAGTGTCACCAAGGTCATGACGCTCCTGCTGGTCATGGAGGCCATCGGCCGGGGAGAGCTGAAATATGAGGATATCGTCACCGTCAGTGCCAATGCCGCCTCCATGGGCGGCAGCCAGGTATACCTGTCCGAGGGGGAGCAGATCAGTGTGGAGGAGCTTTTGAAGGCCGTCTGCGTCTCCAGCGGCAACGACGCTGCCGTGGCCCTGGCGGAGCAGGTGGCCGGGGTCACGGAGCTGTTCGTCCAGCAGATGAATAACCGGGCCATGGAGCTGGGCATGGGGGATACCCACTTTGTAAACCCCACGGGTCTGCCGGCGGAGGGCCATGTGACCAGTGCCTGGGACATTGCCCTCATGAGCCGTGAGCTGATCCTGCACCACCCGGACATCCGCCGCTTCACCACCATCTGGATGGATACCATCCGGGGCGGCGAGTTTGGCCTCTCCAATACCAATAAGCTCATCCGCTTTTATGACGGGGCCACGGGCCTGAAGACCGGCTCCACGGATGCCGCGGGCTACTGCATCTCCGCCACGGCGGAGCGGGAGGGCATGGAGCTCATCGCCGTGGTGCTGGGGGGCGAGACCAGCCAGCAGCGCTTCGAGGATGCCAAGACCATGCTGAACTACGGCTTCTCCACCTACGCCCTGGCGGATGTCACCCCGGAGGAAAAGCCGGTGGTCCCCGTAAAGCTGGGCCGCACCCCCTCCGTGGAGGGCGTGCTCTCCCAGAGCAAGCTCCTGGTGGGCAAGGGCCAGGCGGGCAGCCTCACCCGGACAGTGACCCTGCAGGAGGATCTGCTGGCCCCTGTGGAAAAAGGGCAGACCGTGGGCACCCTCACGGTGCAGAGCGGGGATACCACCCTGGCGGAGCTCCCCCTGACGGCGGCGGCGGCCGTGGAGCGCATGACCTGGGGGGACCTGTTCACCCGCCTTCTCCGAACCGCGGTTTTCGGATAAGAAATCAGGCGGTTTTCTCTTGTATTTTCCACCGGTTGGATGTAACATAGGGGGAAAGAACAAAAGAGGAGGCATTTTCTATGATCTCTGTGGATCTTCACAATATGCGGCAGTTCATTCCCCTGCCCTATGAGGCGGCGCTGACGCCCCGCCTGCGCCTGGCCCATGACCACCTGCGCGCCGGCACCGGCGCCGGGGGCGAGTTCACCGGCTGGGTGCGCCTGCCCGAGCAGTACGACCGGGAGGAGTTTGGGCGCATCCAGGCGGCGGCGCAGAAGATACAGGCCGATTCCCAGGCCCTGGTGGTCATCGGCATCGGCGGCTCTTACTTAGGGGCCCGGGGCGTTATCGAGTGCCTGTGCTCCCCCAATTATAACCTGAAAAAGAAGGCAACGCCCAATATCTACTTCGTGGGCAACGGCCTGGATAACGACCAGCTGGCGGAGGTGGAGGAGCTGTTGGAGGGGGTGGACTTCTCCGTGAACGTCATCTCCAAGTCCGGCACCACCACGGAGCCGGCGGTGGCCTTCCGCTTTTTCCGCCAGCTCCTGGAGAGGAAGTACGGCCGGGAGGCCGCCGCAAAGCGCATCTACGCCACCACCGACCGGCAGAAGGGTGCCCTGAAATCCCTTGCCGCGGCCGAGGGATACGAGAGCTTCGTGGTGCCCGATGACATCGGCGGGCGCTACAGCGTCCTCACGGCGGTGGGCCTGCTGCCCATTGCCGTAGCGGGCATTGACGTGGAGCAGCTCATGGCCGGTGCGGCGTCCATGATGGATGTCTGCGCCCAGGCGGATATGGGGCAGAATCCCGCCTGGCAGTATGCCGGCGCCCGGTATGAGCTGCAGCACCGGGGCATGGAGATCGAAGTCCTGGCCTGCTTTGACCCCTTCTTCCGCTTCATGGCCGAGTGGTGGAAGCAGCTGTACGGTGAGTCCGAGGGTAAGGAGGGCAAGGGCCTGTTCCCGGCCAGCGTGGAGTATACCGCGGACCTCCACTCCATGGGTCAGTATCTCCAGGAGGGCCGCCGCAATCTGTTTGAGACCGTAGTGCGCTTTGCCCCCCGCTCCGGGGAGATGACGGTGCCCTATGACGCGGAAAACGGTGACGGGCTGAACTTCCTGGCGGGCAAGACCATGAGCGATCTGAAGCAGCAGGCCATGGACGGCACGCTCCTGGCCCATGTGGAGGGGGGCGTCCCCAATATCCGCGTGTGCTGCGGCGAGCGCAATGCCTTCACCCTGGGGGAGCTGATCTACTTCTTCTGCTACGCCTGCGGCCTGTCCGGCTACCTGCTGGATGTGAACCCCTTTGACCAGCCCGGCGTGGAGGCGTATAAGAAGAACATGTTCGCCCTCCTGGGCAAGCCCGGTTATGAGGACCTGGGCGCGGCCCTGCGGGAGAAGCTGGAAAACCAATCGTGAAGAATTGATGAATTTTGCTTTCTCCATTGCCATTTGGAAATAAGTATGGTATATTAAATGCAAGTTAACCGCAAAAAGACAAAGGAGTGATTTCTTATGGTTAGACTGATTATGGGCGCAAACGGTGCCGGCAAGACAAAGCAGCTCATCGACCTGATCCACAGCGCCGTGGAGTCCGAGAACGGCAGTGTGGTCTGCATCGAGCCCGGTGCGGACATGACCTTTGACATTAAATCCAGCGTTCGTCTGGTCAATGCCAAGGAGTACAGCTTGAATTCTTTTGAGTGCCTGCGCGGCTTCATCAGCGGCCTTTACGCCGGCAATTACGATATTTCCCATGTGTTCGTGGACAACCTGGCCAAGATCGCTGCCAGCAGCGACCTGGCGGAGGTGGAGGAGTTCCTCCACTGGCTGGACCGCTTCAGCGAGGAGAACTGCGTCAAGTTCACCGTCACCCTGAGCCTGGATGAGTCCATGGCCACTGAGGACATGCGCAGCTACCTGTAAAATATACAAAACAGAGGGCGTCGCGGCAAAGCCGCGATGCCCTTGCTTTTTGCTTTTGACTTTTGTTTTCAGACCCGGTACACCAGCGCGTCGAAATCCCGCACGATCTCATCCCGCTTCGTGTCCCGCACATAGACATTGTTCGTCTCGTCAAAGGCCAGGCGCATAGCAAAGTCCTTGGCCTCGTCGATGCTGTCTGTCTCAAAAAAGACCCGGTACTCCTCCGCGGTCTGGTTGATCTTCTTGTGCATAATATGAAAGCGCATAAAAGCCTCCCGGAAAATGGTGGATTCATAAAAGCCCCGGCGGAAAACGGAGATTTTTCGCCGGCAAAAATAGGGGTGTATTTTTCAGTATACCCCAAAAAGTCAAGAAAAACAAGCCGCCCCGCCGCCAAATTTTCCACAAATTTTACCCCCGAAATTTGGCTCCCGGAAAATGGAAAACCCCCTTTTCTCCGGCCCCTCGGGGATGTATAATTGCACTGTTGTTTTGAAAATTGAGACGCGTAAAGAAGGGGTACTGCACATGAAGATCGGATTTGACAACGACAAGTATTTGGCCCTGCAGGCCGAGCACATCAAGGAGCGCCGCAGCCAGTTCGGCGATAAGCTGTATCTGGAGTTCGGCGGCAAGCTTTTTGACGACTACCATGCCTCTCGGGTGCTGCCCGGTTTCCAGCCCGACAGCAAGATCCGCATGCTGGCCACCATGAAGGATGATGTGGAGATCGTCATCGCCATCTGTGCCGGGGATATTGAAAAGAGCAAGATGCGCGGCGACCTGGGCATCAGCTATGACGACGATGTCCTCCGCCTGACGGACGTGTTCCGTGGCCTGGGCTTTTATGTAGGCTCCGTGGTCATCACCCAGTATGCCGGCCAGCCCGCCGCCGATGCCTTCATCAAGCGCCTGACCGCCCTGGGCGTTAAGAGCTATAAGCACTATCCCATCGCCGGCTACCCCTCGGACGTGGCCCATATCGTCTCCGACGACGGCCTGGGCAAGAACGACTATATTGAGACCAGCCGCTCCATCGTGGTGGTCACGGCCCCGGGCCCCGGCAGCGGCAAAATGGCCACCTGCCTGAGCCAGCTCTATCATGAGAATAAGCGGGGCGTCCGGGCGGGCTACGCCAAGTACGAGACCTTCCCCATCTGGAACCTGCCTCTGAAGCACCCGGTGAACCTGGCCTACGAGGCCGCCACCGCCGACCTCAACGATGTGAATATGATCGACCCCTTCCATCTGGAGGCCTACGGCAAGACCACCGTGAACTATAACCGGGATGTGGAGATCTTCCCCGTGCTCAACGCCATGTTTGAGAAGATTCAGGGCACCTCCCCCTATAAATCCCCCACGGATATGGGCGTGAATATGGCGGGCTTCGCCATTGTGGACGATGCCGCCTGCCAGGCGGCCAGCCGCATGGAGATCCTCCGCCGCTACTATACGGGCCTGGTGGACCGGGTCAAGGGCAAGTGCGATGACAGCGTGGTCCGCAAGCTGGAGATCGTCATGCAGCAGGCGGGTGTCACCCCGGACATCTGCCCGGCGGTTCAGGCGTCTTTGGATAAGGCCGCCGAGACGGGCACGCCCTCCGCGGCCATGCTCCTGCCCGATGGCCGCATGGTCACCGGCAAGACCACCTCTCTCCTGGGCCCCTCCGCGGCCATGCTCCTCAATGCCGTCAAGCTCCTGGCGGGCATCGATAAGGACCTGGACCTGCTGCCCGCCTCCATCATCGCCCCCATCAGCGATATGAAGCTTCGGCACCTGGGCCACCATAATCCCCGCCTGCACTCGGACGAGGTGCTTATCGCCCTGTCCATTTCCGCCGTCACCAATCCTTTGGCGGAGCGGGTGCTGAAGAAGCTGGACGATCTCCGGGGCAGCGAGGCGCACTTCTCCGTCATCCTCTCCGAGGAGGACGAGAAGCTCTATAAGCGCCTGGGCATCCACGTCAGCTGCGAGCCGAAATACGAGGTCAAGAAGCTGTATCACAAGTAAAATACAAGCACATCCGCCGGCCTGATAGGCCTGGCGGATGTGCTTTTTCCTCTCAGCATCCCTTGTATTTTCTCCTGGTGGCCAGCCCGCCCCGGATGTGCCGCTGGGCCTTGTTTTCCTCCAGAACCGCCTTCACCTGCAGGTAAAGGGAGCGGTTGAACAGGGGCAGCCGCTGGGAAATGTCCTTATGTACCGTGGACTTGCTGATGCCGAATTTCCGCGCGGCGTCCCGGACGGTCCCCCGGCTCTCTATGATGTAAACGGCCTCGTCGCAGGCCCGCTGTTCCATGTTTCCTTTCATCGGCAACACTCCCAAGACAGAATGATACATTTCATCCTATGCCGAACGGCGTACCGATATGAAAAACCAGCCCAAAAACGCAAACAGGCGGGACATTGTCCCGCCTGTTTGCGTTGAAAAAAGAAAAAGAGAAAGAGAAATGAAAAAGATGAGACCGGCAAGGTAAGCTGTTTCCCTTACCGTGGTTACAGTATGCCCGTCTTTCCTTAAAATACTCCTAAAAAAATGTAAATAAACTTTGAAGCTGTTCCAGCCACGCCCCGTCACCGCGTGCGGCACAAAAAACACTGTAGGGCGGCACCCGTGTGTGCCGCCGCCCGCTGCGGCCTCTCCCCAATATGCGTAGGGGCGGGGTTCTACCCCGCCCGTTTCATATCCGCACAGATTTACCAACCAATGCGTAGGGGCGGACGCATCTGTCCACCCGGCCATACCCCGCCTATGCATGCCGTCTGCTGTCAGCGCACCCGTAGGGGCCGGCGTCCCCGACGGCCCGAATCTGCGATCCGTAATGCCCTTGTATCGCACCGGCTGTAAAGCTGCCGCCCCTTACTTTTTCCGCCACGCCGCCGGCACAAACAGCAGCATCATCGGGTAGATTTCCAGCCGCCCCAGCAGCATCCCGGCGCACAAAAACAGCTTGATCACCGGGGAATACGGGGAGTAGTTTCCCAGCGGCCCCGCCATGCCGAAGCCGGGGCCCACGTTGTTGAAGCAGGAGATGGAGGCGAACAGGTTCGTCTCCAGGTCAAAGGGGGAGAAGGACAGCGCCACCAGCAGTCCCGCGATGCACAGCATGTACAGGGCAAAATACACCACGATGCTGTGGGCGGTCTGCTCGCTCAGCTGATGCCCGTCCACCTTGATAACGTCCACCATCCGGGGCCGCAGGGTGTGGCGCAGCTCCCGCCGGATCATCTTGCACAAAATAGCCAGCCGGGAGACCTTCAGGCCGCCGGCGGTGCTGCCGGCGCAGCCGCCCACAAACATCAGCATCAGCAGCACCATCTTGCTCAGGGGGGACCACACGGTAAAGTCCGCCGTGATAAAGCCCGTGGTGCTCATGATGGAGGTCACCTGGAACGCCGCCTGCCGCAGCGAAACGGAGAAGGACTGGTACAGGGGCAGGATGTCGATGGTAATGGCCGCCACGGACACCAGGACGATGCCTATATACACCTTGAATTCCGTGTTGCGCAGGAATTCGCCCCCGCGCCTGAGCAGGAGCAGATAGTAGAGGTTGAAGTTCACACCGAACAGGAACATGAACGCCGTCAGCACCCACTGGATGTAGGGGCTGAAGTTGGCGGCGCTGGCGTTGTACGCGCCGAAACCGCCGGTGCCGGCGGTGCTCAGGGCGTGTACCACGCTGTCAAACAGGCTCATACCGCCGCAGAGGAGGAACACAACCTCCAGCACGGTCAGCGCCATGTACAGCAGATACAGGATCCTGGCCGTATCCCTGGATTTGGGGGCCAGCTTGTCCACGGTGGGGCCGGGCATTTCCGCCTTGAGAATGTTGATGGACCGGTCCGGGGTTTTCAGCAGCATCACCACGAATACCAGGATGCCCATGCCGCCGATCCAGTGGGTGAAGCTCCGCCAGAAAATCATCCCCCGGCTCAGGGCCTCCACATCGGGCAGGATGGTCGCTCCGGTGGTGGTAAAGCCGCTGACCGTCTCAAAAAACGCGTCCACATAGAGCGGGATCTCCCGGGAGAATACAAACGGCAGCGCGCCGATGGCGGAGAGCATGATCCAGGTCAAAGCCACGATCATAAATCCGTCCTTGATGGAGCTGCTGCCGTGCTCGCCCCGGCACAGCTTCGTCAGCAGGAAGCCCACAGCCAGGGCCACCAAAATGGTCAGTGCGAAGCTCAGGGCGCACTTTTCCCCATACAGCAGGGAAACCGCCATGGGCAGCACCAGCAGCGCCGCCTCCAGCAGCACTACCCGTCCCATGGTGAATAAAACCATCTTATAATTCATGGGGCTCCACGCCCTCCTTTCCCCTTTGCCATGTCGGCACAGGCATTATACCACTGCGGCGGCCGTTCGTCCACAGGAAAAACTACTTCTCCGCCAGCTCCTTCAGATAAAGGATAGCCTCCCGGTAGCCGGCCAGCCCCTTCCCCTTGATGATCCTGCGGCAGGCCATGCCGGTGTAGGAGACGTGGCGGTAGGGCTCCCGTTTTTCCGGGTCGGAGATATGCACCTCCACGGCGGGGAGATCCACCGCCCGCAGGGCATCGGCTATGGCGATGCTGGTGTGGGAATATCCGGCGGGGTTGATGACGATGCCGCCGCACTCGCCCCGGGCCTTTTGAATTTCGTCAATGAGCACGCCCTCGTGGTTGGACTGCACGCAAACGCATTCCAGCCCCGCCTCCCGGCAGGTCTGCTCCGCCAGGGCCACCAGGTCCTCGTAGGTCTCCCGGCCGTATATTTCCGGCTCCCGCAGGCCCAGCAGATTCATGTTCGGGCCGTTCAGCACCAAAATTTTCATGTTATGCACTCCTTCAGCCGCCGGAGGGCATCCTCCGGGGCACCATTGTTCAGAATCGTTCCGTCGCTGAAGCTTTCGTAGAGAGCGTGTCTCTGCCGGTATAGCTCCGCCAGGTCGTTCCGGCGCAGCAGCGGTCGGCCGGGGGCCTGGAGCCTCCCGATGTCCCGCTGCAGCCAAATGACTTTCCCGTTCTGCCGCAGCAGGTCCCGGTTTTCCGGCCTGGTCACGCAGCCGCCGCCGGTGGCCAGGATGCCGCCCCAGCGGCTGCCCAGGTCCCCCAGGACCTCTGTTTCCAGCTCCCGGAATTTTTCCTCGCCCCAGCGGTCAAAGATCTCCTCCACGGAGAGCCCCGTCCGCCGGACGATCTCCTCGTCGCAGTCCCAGGCCGGCCGGCCTGTGGCCGCTCCCAGCAGCCGGGCCAGGGTGGTCTTCCCGCTGCCGGGCATGCCGATGAGAACTAGATTTTCCGTCCGCCGCCGCAGGGCGCTTTCGGCCTGGGAAATTTTGGAAATATCCATAGTCTCACCCAAAAACAGGGCGGCGGAGGCGGCGGCCTGGGCCGCCAGCATGCTCAGCCCCCCGGCGCAGGGGATGCCCAGCTTTTCCGCCTGGAGCAGCAGGGCCGTCCGGGCGGGGTTATAGATGAGATCCGCCGCGAGACATAAGTTGGGAAATAATTCCAGGTCCACGGGGGCCTCTCCGTTGTGGGGATACATGCCCACCGGGGTGGCGTTTACTATAATTTGTGCGTCTTTATACTGGGATATATGGCGGTATGTGCTATATAGTATCCCACTGTTTTTCCCATAAAAATCACCGGTCTTCTCTGTGCGGGAGAGAGCGGTGACGGCGGCGCCCATCTGCCGCAGAACGGTGCATACGGTGCCGGCGGCTCCGCCGGTGCCCAGCACCAGGGCCCGCTTCCCGGCCACGGGGACCCCTGTTTTTTCCAGCAGATACCGAAAGCCGAAGGCGTCCGTGTTGTCCCCGAAAATGCTGCCGTCCCGCTGCCGCAGGAGGGTGTTTACATTGCCGGTTTCCCGGGCCATGGGGGAGAGAGAATCGCAGAGGGCGTAGGCCGTTTTTTTGTAGGGGATGGTCACGTTCAACCCCTCCCAGGGGCCGTTTTTCAGAAAGTCCTCCACCTGGTCGGGGGCCTTTTCAAACAGGGTGTACGCATAGTCCCCCAGCAGGCTGTGCAGCAGCGGAGAATGGCTGTGCGCAAGGGTTTGCCCCAGTAATCCGCAGCGCATCACTCCACCTCGCCGGAGAGGAGCTTCTCCTGGTAAGCGCGGCTCTGGGCCATGAGCAGGCGGTAAAGATCCCGGGCGTCCTCGGCTAATTCCGGGGGCACGGAATCGGCTGCCTGGCGCAGCTTTTCTTCCTCCCGCCGGGGATCGAGAACCGGCAGGTGCGCCTCCTGCTTCACCCGGGCGATGGCTCCGGACAGGGCCATCCGCCGGGCGAAAAGGGCCAGCAGCGCCCGGTCTGTTTCGTCCATTTCCCGGCGCAGATCAGTCAGATCCATGTTCCGTCTCCTTTCTGTCAGACAGCATAGCGTCATACACGGCGAAGGCCGCCGCCGCCTCTACGCAGGGCACCGCCCGGGGCACGATGCACGGGTCGTGCCGGCCGGAAATTTGCAGGGTCACCGGCTGTATTGTTTCCAGGTCCACGCTTTGCTGGGGCAGGGCGATGGAGGGGGTGGGCTTAATGGCCACACGGAAATCAATGCACATTCCAGTGGAGATTCCACCTAAAATACCGCCGCAATGATTGGTTTTTGTAACAATTTTATCATTATCGTCTAAAACAAAGGGGTCGTTGTTTTCGCTGCCCCGGAGCCGGGCGGCGGCAAAGCCGCTGCCGAACTCAATGCCCTTCACGGCGGGGATGCCGAACACGGCGGCGCTGAGCCGGGACTCCAGCCCGTCAAAAAGCGGGCCGCCTACCCCGGCAGGTACGCCTAAGATCCGGCACTCGATGACGCCGCCCAGGCTGTCGCCGGCGGCCTTTGCCTCCCAAATGGCCTGGCTCATAGCCTCACCACGGGCATCATCCACCACGGGGAAAGGCTTATCCGCCGTAGAGGAGAGCAGCTGGCCCCGGTCGTCCACAGGCCCGATGGAGCGGATGCGGGAGAGAATGGAAATGCCCTCCTGCGCCAGCAGCTGCAGGCAGATGCCCCCGGCTATGCACAGCGCCGCCGTCATCCGGCCGGAAAACGCGCCGCCGCCGGGCTCGATGCGGCCATACTTCACATAGGCGGTGTAGTCCGCGTGGCCGGGCCGGGGCACGGTGGAAAGACTTTCATAGTCGGCGGAGCGGACGTCGGTATTTTCAATGACGGCGGTGATGTCCTCCCCGGTGGTGACGCCGCCGCTCAGGCCCGAGAGAAACCGGGGGATATCCGCCTCCCGCCGGGGCGTGGAGAGGGGGCTGCGGCCCGGGGCGCGGCGGTCCAAAAACGCCTGCAGCACCGCCGGGGACAGGGCCTTTCCGGCGGGAATGCCCGCCAGGGTCATGCCGATGACCGGGCCGTGGGATCGGCCGAACAGGGTCAGACGGAGGGCGTCTCCGATGGTGCTGGACATGGCGATTCTCCTTTCAAAGACTGAAAGTCCGTCCAAAAGGTGGGATAGGACTTGCTCACGCAGTCGGCATTCAGAACCGTGACGGGTGCGTCTGCTGCCAGGGCGGCCAGGGCGGCGGACATGGCCAGGCGGTGGTCGCCCATGGGGGAGACTGTGCCGCCCCACAGGGGGGATACGCCCCGTATGGCCAGGCCGTCCCCCGACAGGGAGACGCAGCTGCCCAAAGACACCAGCAGGGAGGCGATGCCGCGCAGGCGGTCGGACTCCTTATAGCGCAGGCGGCGGGCGTTTTGAATATGGCTCTCCCCTTCCGCCGCGGCGGCCAGGATGCACACAGGCGGGATGAGATCGGGAATGGGCCGGGCGTCAATATCTGCGGCCCGGAGCCGCCCCTTCCGGACGGTGATGCAACCGGGAGTGAGGGCTACCTCCGCGCCCATCTGCCGCAGCAGAGAAATGATGGCGCTGTCGCCCTGGCGGGTGGACAGGGACAGCCCCTCCACGGCGACCCCCTCCCGGCTCAGGGCACCGGCGCAGAGGAAAAAGGCGGCGGAGGACCAATCCCCCTCCACGGTGAGTTCGGCGGGGAGCTGATAGCGCTGGCCGCCGGGGATCAGGTAACGGTCGCCCACCCGGCGCAGGGAGATGCCTGCTGTGGCCAAAACCTCCTGGGTTATGGCGATATAGGGGGCGGACTCCGGCGGGGAGGTGAGGGTCAAGGTGCTGTCACCCGGCAGCAGGGGCAAGGCCAGCAGCAGGGCAGAGACGAACTGGGAGGAAACGTCCCCCGGGAGAACGTAGTCCCCGGCCCGCAGCTGCCCCCTACAGTAGAGGTCGCAGCCATCCGACGTGGCAATCATGCCGTGGCGGGCCAGCTCTGTCAGCAGCGGCTCCAAGGGCCGGTGGGGAAGGCGGCCCTCCCGATGGAACACGGCATTTATGCCCAAAGCGCCCACCAGGGGCAGGAGAAAACGCAGGGTAGCGCCGCTCTCCCGGCAGGGAAGAACACAGGGGCCTTTCGGCGGGACGGAGAGGGGCGTGACCTCATACACCTCCGGCGCGGTCTCCCGGATCCCGGCGCCCAGGGCCTGCAGGCAGGCGATGGTGGCGTGGATGTCCTCGCAGACGCCCCGGCAATGGATGGTGACCGGGGTGCGGCCCAGAGCGGCGGCGATGAAAAACCGATGGGCATAGGACTTGGAGGCGGGAACGGTGACCCGGCCCGCCCGGGGGCCGGGGAGAATGGTTTGGTTCATGACAGACCTCCGTCCCGAAGCCAGGAAACGAGGTCCCGGGCCGGGATCGTCTCCACCCGGCAGCGGCCCGGGGCCGCCGGCAGGATGATGGACAGGGCATCCCCCCGGCGCTTTTTGTCGGACAGGGCGGCCCGGGCAATGGCCTGGGCGGAAAATTCCGTATGGGTGGGGAGGTCATAGGCGGCCAAAAGCCGCTCCAGGGCGGAAAACGTCTCCGAAGTGCAGAGACCCCGACGGCAGGCAGCCCGGGTGAGGACGGCCATACCTATGGCCACCGCCGGGCCGTGGGAGACGGCATAGTGCGAGCAGCTCTCAATGGCGTGGCCTACGGTGTGGCCGAAGTTCAGAAGCCGGCGGCATCCGGTATCCAATTCATCGGCCTGCACCAGGTCGCGCTTGATCTCCACGCAGGCGGCGATGACCGGCTCCGGCTGCCGGGAGACCGGCTCCGAGAGCAGGGCGGAATAAAGGGGCTCGCCGGAGAGCATGGCGTATTTGGCGATTTCGGCGCAGCCGTTTTGGTATTCCTGCGGGGGAAGCGAATGCAGCAGACCCGGGTCGCACAGCACCAGGGCGGGCTGATAAAACGCGCCCACCTGGTTCTTGCCCCCGGGCAGGTCCACGGCGGTCTTGCCGCCCACGGAGGAATCCACCGCCGCCAGGAGGGTGGTGGGCACCTGCACATAGGGGATGCCCCGCTGGTAGGTGGCGGCGGCAAAGCCCGCCAGATCCCCCGCCACGCCGCCGCCCAGGGCGACGATCAGGTCGCTGCGGGTGAAGCCGGCGGCCAGGAGAGCCTGCTGCAGGGCGGCATAGGTCGAAAGGGTTTTGGAGCGCTCCCCATGGGGGAAGACAAAGCGCTCCGGGCGGAAGCCCGCGTCCCGGAGGGAACGCTCAGCCGCCGGGCCATAGAGGGCGGACACCGTATCGTCCGACACCACCATAACGGACCGGGGGGCGGCAAAAAGGTCCCGCAGCTGCGCCCCCAGGTCAGGCAGCAGACCGCTGCCGATGCGGACCTCATAGGACCGGGAGGCGCGGATGGAAACAGTCCTCATAGCTCCGCGCTCCTGCGCACCGCCGCCACCTGGCGGCTCAGACGGGCAAACTGCTCCGGCAGCAGGGCCTGGCCCCCGTCGCACAGGGCGTGGAGGGGGTCGTTATGGACCTCAATAAGCAGGCCGTCACACCCGCAGGCGGCGGCGGCCAGGGCCATGGGCGGCACCAAGGAGGCCCGGCCCACGGCATGGCTGGGATCCACGATGACGGGCAGGTGGGTCAGCTCATGGAGCAGAGGAACGGCGGAGAGATCCAGGGTGCTGCGGGTGCCGCTGCTGAAGGTGCGGATGCCCCGCTCGCAGAGAATAACGTTTTCGTTGCCGCCGGAGAGAACATACTCGGCGCTGAGGAGCAGCTCCTGCACTGTGGCGGCGGGACCGCGCTTGAGAAGCACCGGCTTGCGGCAGCGGCCCAGGGCGCGCAGGAGGTCGTAATTCTGCATATTCCGGGCGCCCACCTGGAGGATATCCACGTCCGCGAACAGGGGCAGGTCGGCGGCGCTCATGATCTCGGAGACCACGGGCAGGCCCGTTTCCCGGCGGGCGGTGCGAAGCAGCGCCAGGCCCTCCTCCCCCAGGCCGGAGAAGTCATAGGGGGAGGTGCGGGGCTTATAGGCACCGCCCCGGAGGATCTGCGCCCCGGCGGATTGGACGCTGCGGGCGATAGAGAGGAGCTGCGCCTCCGACTCCACGGTGCAGGGGCCGGCCATGAGGCAGAAGTGCCCGCCGCCGATGGAGACATCCCCCACCTGCACCACCGTATCCGCCGGGTGCCGGCGGCGGGAGGCCAGGGGGAGAGGATCCGCCAGGGGCAGGACGCTCTCCACCATGGGCAGAGACAAAAGGATACCGGCATCCACCCGGTCCGCCTGCCCCGAGAGCAGCAGGACAGGCTTGCCCTGGCAGAGCTGCCGGGCGGCGGTCAGACCCAGTTCTGCCAGATAGGCGGTGAGCTGGGCTTCCTGCCGGGGCGAGGTATCTTTCTTCAGCACAAGGATCATGGTTTTCTTCCTCCAAGGTTGCAATAAAAAAACGCACAGGATGAACCTGCGCGGCAAGGTCGGACAGCGGTGGCCGGCCAAAAAAGTCGTTACAGGCCATGGCTGTATATTCTTGATTTAGTATATGTGATTTTATCACGGTTCAGAGAACGTGTCAACCTTTTCCGACCAAAAGAGGGGCCCTTCGCTCTTGCAATGGGGGAAAAAGTGTGCTATACTGTACCATCCGGAGAAAGGAGGTCCTCCATGGAGAAAAAAGGCATTAAGATCGCCGCCCAGAACCGCAAGGCGTTCCATGACTATTTCGTGGAGGATCGCTATGAGGCCGGGGTGGAGCTGTTCGGCACGGAGGTCAAGAGCATCCGGGCCGGTACGCTGAATCTGAAGGATTCCTATTGCCAGGCCAAGGACGGAGAGGTTTTTGCCTACGGGGTGCATATCTCCCCCTATGACAAGGGCAACATCTTCAACAAGGATCCGGACCGGCCCAAGCGGCTGCTGCTGCACAAGCGGGAGATCCGCAAGCTGCACGACCTGCAGAAGCAGCAGGGCTACGCGCTGATCCCCCTGTCCGTGTATTTCAAGGACAGCCGGGTGAAAATTGAGCTGGGTCTGTGCAAGGGCAAGAAAACCTACGACAAACGGGAAGCCGTGGCCAAGCGGGACGCCAAGCGCGAGATGGACCGGGCCATGCGCGAGAAAAACAGATAAAGGAGACGGAACATGGAAAACAATCCCATTGTGACCATTACCATGGAAGACGGCGGCAAGATCGTGGCAGAGCTGTATCCCGATGTGGCGCCCCAGAGCGTGTACAACTTCATCTCTCTCATTAAAAAGGGATTTTATAATGGGCTCATCTTCCACCGGTGCATTTACGGGTTCATGATCCAGGGCGGCTGCCCCGACGGCACCGGCATGGGCGGCCCCGGCTACTGCATCAAGGGCGAGTTCAAGTCCAACGGCTTTAACAACGACCTGCGCCACTCCCGGGGCGTTCTGAGCATGGCCCGGGCCCAGGCACCGGACTCCGCCGGGAGCCAGTTCTTCATCATGCACAAGGACAGCCCCCATCTGGACGGGGACTACGCCGCCTTCGGCATGGTCATTGAGGGCATGGACGTGGTGGACGCCATTGCGTCGGCTCCCCGGAACATGATCACCAACAAGCCCAAGAAGCCCCAGGTGATGGCCTCCGTCACCGTGGACACCAAGGACGTGGAGTATCCGGAGCCGGAGAAGCTGCCGGATCCCTACGGACGGTAAAATTTTTGTATTCTGTCCGGGTGCCGGGAAGTTTTCCCGGCACCCGGGGAAGAAATGTCTCCGCAGGACTGCGGGCGCAGATATATGCGCGCAGCAGGCTGCAACCCCTCTGCCGGAAAATCCTATGAGGATTTTCGGCAATTCTATACGGGGGCGTACCGGTTTCGACGGGGGTGTGGAGGCAGGATAAGCGGGCGGTGGCGCCTGGCCACCATAAAACGGGCAATTAAAAATGAACTGACAACACTAATACTGTTGCCGTCGCAGCTTAAGCTGTGACCGTCTGAACCGGAGAGGCCACAGGCCGGGGAAGGCGTCGTTTATGTGGCGTCCGTGCGGCGGGTAAGAGTTGCCCCGCCCACGCATCATGACTCTACTGAATCGCGCAGTCTGTTATGTGTCTGCGCGAGGAGGGAATGCTGAAACATAGCTGCGCCCGGAGAAAGTCCTGTTAAAGCGCTTTCGGACAGGGGTTCGACTCCCCTCGCCTCCACCACAAGGGTATTAAACAAACCTTATTTCTTCAAAGGTGGCTTTGCCATCGTGGTTTGGCTTTAATACCGCATAGAAAAAGGGGGTAGTTTTCTACTCCCTTTTCTGCTATAGTTTATTAAAAAGGGGGTTTGTATATGGGAATACTATCCAACCTTTTCAAAAAGGATATTCCGCAACAATCTCATACTGTTGAATTTACAAAAGAGGAATTGTCTTTAATCAAGAATGTTCCAGTAACGCCCGGCGATCAGTTCAATCAACACGCAAGAAAGCAGAGCATTTACGAGCAAAGCTCTATGTACATTCAAGGTATCGCCGCTCATTTTGTTTCAGCAAAGAATTACTTGTTAGCTGAAAAGCTCGCCACTTTATCTGAGAGTGCTGCCCAAAACGCAATAGAGCGTCACTACTGTTATAATTTGTGGATTGATTTGCTCTATAAACAAAGGGACAATCAAGAAAAGCTAAATCTCTGCATAGAATACTGCAAGAAAGACATTGCTTCTTACCCCGACTTTGATAGAGCAAATAGGGCTAAACATGGCGACACAGCATTGCACATTCCTTCATTTGAACGCTTGGCAATCATTTACGAAAAAAGCGGTGACTATGAAAATGCCGCCCATATTAACGCTTTGGCTTTGTCCTATCCTTTTATTGCTAAGCATGAAAGCTATCAAAAACGCTTAGATAAGGTAAAGGCAAAAATCTGAGTACATAGAAAGACGGTTTTCCAATCACGGAAAGCCGCCTTTTTTCTTTATTTTGGCATGAGAAAACCGCCCAGCGATTGCCGGACGGCTTCCCTTTATAAAGGAGAAATTCTATGCCTAGCCTTATCCATAAGCCGGGAATATTCGCTTGCATTCAGAATGCCGCTTTTCATCAGTTCAAGGGTTGCCATGTCAAGCTGTGCCGGGTCAGCAGCAAATGCGCTGCCGATCTCTGCAATAAAAGCATTACGCACCTCGTCCATGCGCTTTCTGTGATTGTAAAAACCGTTGCGCTTAAAGGCTTCAAGGGTTGCTTTGGCTTCCTCAAAGTCAGCTTCATATCTTGCGCTTTTAGCGTTATATTCAGCGCCTAAACCATTCTTGCGAGGGTATGCGTTTTTCTTGCTTTCTGCGCTCTTGTAGGCATCCTGTGCGGCGGTGTATTCCTTAAACGCTTCCGCTGCAATATCGTTGATCTGTCGAATATAAGTATTGAACTTGCTCATTTTTGTTACCTCATTTCAAATTATTTTTTTAATTGTCCTGCAGGTCATCCCGTGTGAAATGATCTGCAATTACATCAATGTAAATAGGGGTTGTGTTTTCCTCTGTGTGCTTTGCAATAAAAGCCCTGTTCGCCTTGTTCAGCAGTTCTACCGCCGGAATTATCATTGTTTCCCATATATCCCGGTCAATCTCACTACCACAGAGCGGGCAATATCTTACCTCTGTATCATCGGGTACATATTTGTGTACTTCCTTGACCATGCCACAATCCCCGCAATGAATCCGCATATATGCCATTGTTTACACCTCGCTTTCTTAGGCAGATACGCCCTTGTTATTGATCAATCGGTCAAGTGCGTACCGACACGCATCCAAAATGTGATTGTTTTCGTCTGGCACATCCGCAAGAAATTCACCGTCTTTTGTGGTCAAGTATTCGTATTCGGTAAATTCTTTCCATGCGTGCGGGGTTCGTTTGGGGTCAATAACAATCTTTCGATTTTGTAGCCATCTGATACCATATATCACGCTGCCGGGGTATTTCTTGCAAGGGTAAATCTTTAGTCCCGCTCCCCGCAAGTCTGCAATGCTTTTCGGTTCTGCGGCATCTGCAAAGATTGTTTGTTGCTCAGCATAAGGGCTATACATTATGCCGCCTGGACTGATTCTCCCGCTTATGTGATAGCCTTTTTCCTTGATCAATTCGGCAATTCGGGCATTGCTGCAATTCTTTTGATATAGTTCATCAATTAAATAGATAGTATCTGTTTTGCGGTCATAGCTCAGCCGGATAAATGCAAAGGGGTCAACGGAAAAGCCCCAGTCAAGCCCGCAATAGACATACTGCATCCGCTCTATTTCCTCATCCGTGATAGTTCGTGTTACCACATTCGGGAAAACTTCGCCGCCGCTGCCTGTAGCTTCGCCTAAATACTCATGCCTATATGCTTGCTCATTGATCTGCTGTAGCCGCTCCGCTTCAAGCAAGAATGCTTCGCCCAGCCATTCCGGGGGAATCATCCTATAATCAGTACGGAAAACCTTTGTCCGATCATCGGGAATGAGTATGTACTTGTTTGCCCAGTTGTTTGTAGATAGTGGCGGGTTAAACGATGTAAATACACGAAAATCACCGTTGCCACGCATAACGGACTGTAGCACGCTGCGGACGGTATTCTGTCCGGGGATTTCGGAAAGTTCTTCAAACCAAATGAATTTGAAATAACCTTGCCGGGGCTTGATAGATTTCAGCTTTGCAGAATCATCCAAACCACGGAATAATATTTGCTGTCCCGTGGGTTTGTAGGTGAATTGCATCGGTGACACACTACCCCGCCACAGAGCGGAAACGCCCAATTCCTCAATAGCCCATGCAATTTGAGAATAGACACTTTCCCGCATCGTACCAGCAACACGCCGGAATACAATCCCGTTTGCTTTGGGGTCATTCATAACGCCGTTGACCATCTCCAAACTGACAAAAGAGCTTTTACAGCTTCCACGCCCGCCGGGTAAATGAAAGGTTGTATATGCGCCTGTCATCACCTCATCATGGAGCGGGCGATAGCATGGAGCAATCAAGTCAAGTATGTCTATTCTGTCCGCTTTTTGGGCTTCCTTGACCGCTACAGCCGTCTTTACACGGGCTTTTAATCGGTCATAGTACAAACTACTCTATGCTTTCCTTTGTGCATCCAGCCAATGCCACAATGATGACAGTCGCCACAATAAAGCTGATCAATCGTTTCATTGCTTTTAGTCCTCTTTTCTTTTATCAAAGGCTTGCATAGCAGCTCTTGCCGCTTCTGCATCCTTTTTGTGCATGGGTGCGCCGCTCAGATAGCGCAGGACTACGCCCGCCACATCTAAGCTATCAAAAAATGCCACAGTCTCGCCGCCCTCATTCTCGATGAAATAGCGCGGCTTGCGTCCGTGTGCGCCTGTGTTTGCCTGTTTAATACATAGCATAACGGCTTCTCTTTCGTTGAGCTAGCAAGGAGGGTGAATATGTCTTTATCCATACAAGAGCGATTAAAAGACCTACGTGTGGAGCGTGGCTTGACGCTGGGGCAGCTTGCGGAGCAGACCGGGCTTTCCAAGTCTGCGCTGGGCAGTTACGAAACGGAAGACTTCAAGGACATCAGCCACTATGCCCTTATCCGGCTGGCGAAGTTTTACGGTGTGACCGCTGATTATCTGCTGGGGCTGTCTGAAATGAAAAATCACCCAAACGCCGATCTTGCAGACCTGCGTTTGAGTGATGAAATGATTGACCTGCTGAAAAGCGGGAGGATAGACAATACCCTGCTGTGTGAGCTGGCGGCGCACCCGGATTTCCCCCGGCTGATGGCTGACCTTGAAATCTATGTGAACGGAACGGCACTGAAACAGGCGCAGGGTGCAAACGCCATAGTGGACACGATGAGCGCAACTGTTATAAAAAAGCATAATCCTGGCATGAGTGATACGCAGTTAAGACAGCTTATCACCGCCCATATTGATGAGGACGAGTTTTGCCGCTATGTGATACAACGGGACATAAACGGGATTGCCCTTGCTCTGCGGGAAACACACAAGGACGATTTTTTCAGCGTCCCAGAGGATAACCCGCTAAAAGAAATGCTGGAAACTGCTGGTGAAATCGTCAGCCAGGACAGCGACACGGAACAAGCGTACTTGGCGTTTATCTGCAAACGGCTCAAGCTGAATTTTAGGAAGCTGTCAGTAGAAGAACGGAAGTGGCTGAAAAAGATTGCGGAAAAATCCGACTTGCTGAAGAATCCAAAACCGCAGAGAGGACGAAGATAAAAAATGCCTGAACGGCGGTTCTGGTTTTTCAGAACCACCATCCAGGCATTTTGTTTAGTAATAGAAAAAGGTGCAGTTGATTATTGCGTATTGTCAATCTCTCTCAAACCGGGTAGTAAAAATACGGCAAGCGCAACGATGATAATGCCAATTCCGCAAATGACAAACCATTTCTCAACTCCCAGCCGCTCCGCCAGAGGCCCGGAAATGACAAGGCCAAACGGCATGGCGAGGGAAGCGGCGCTTGTCAGTAGAGAAAAAACTCTCCCCAGATATTCTGGTTTGACCGTTTCTTGAAAAATCGCATTTTGCACACCGTAAAATGGAGCGGAAATTCCCATAACAGTACAGCACACAACAAAGACAAGAAATGCGTCTGGCGGCAAAAGCCCGGAGAGCATATTGCTAACGCCCATCAGGAGAACGGAAAGACCGATGGTGTACCGCCGTTTCTTAAAACCGCCCCAAATGCTCAGAATGACTCCGCCAAGCAGCATACCAACCGCAAAAGCAATTTCAGCGGCAGAGGCATGGGCCGGTGTTCCTTTGAAGTATGACATACAGATGAGAGGAAAAAGCGTACTGATTGGCATATAAAAGAACATATAAATTACACCAATCCAGAGCAGAGCAAAGAGGCCCCTGTTTTGCTTTAATACCACATACCCCTCTTTCATATCCTGTAAAAACTGTTGTCTTTTCGTTTCTGGACATAGTTCAGGCGTTGGTATGGACGAAATCGCAACAGTCACACAGGCAAGGATTGCACCCACAATATCTAACAATATAATTGCATTAAGAGGCCAAACAGCATATAAAAACGCTGCGGCAGCTGGACTGATAATCGCACTTACTGCTTGCATGGTCTGCGTGTAACCAGCGCATTTTGTAAGTTCCTCTTTTGGCACAATCATAGGTGTTGCTGCGCTGAATGCTGGAGAATGAAAAGCAGTTCCCGCACTTCGGATTAACAGGACAACCATAATAGACCATACGGGCAATTCCATGTAAAACGCCACCAGCGCCAGAATACCGCCAGCGGCGGCAATTATCAAATCCGCACCAATCATTACGCTTTTACGGCTGTGCCGGTCAACAAAAGCACCTGCAAACGGGCCTAAACAGGCTTGCGGCAAAAATCCAATCAGTGTTGCCGCCGTCAATATGATTGCAGAATTAGTTTTCGCAACCAAATAAAAGATAATGGCCATTTGCAAAATACCGCTGCTAATAAAGGATATTGCTTGTCCGGCAAGAAGTGTAAAATAA
>CABMQL010000032.1 GCA_902388735.1 uncultured Eubacteriales bacterium
GAGGGACCGCTCCTTGCTGCTTTATGTGTGTTTTATTCGTCGTAAATGCCCAAGATCACAATGCCCGCCACCACCAGGGCGATCATGAGATAGTGCTTCCAGGAGAGCTTTTCCTTCAGGAAGATCCGGCTCCACACCACGGACAGCACGCAGTAGGCGGAGATGATGGGGGCCGCCAGGGCCACATGCTCCGTGTCCGCCAGGGCGTAGATGTAGGCGAACTGACCGGCGGTTTCGCACAGGGCGCCCAGGTACTTGGGCCCCTCCCGCTTGGGCACCAGCTTCTGTCTCCGGATGATGACCACATACACAAAGCACACAATGCCCGCCGCCAGGAAGGTCAGCTCATAGGCGCAGTTGGCGCTGTCCTCGTTGAGGGTCTCCAAAACCTTGGAGTCGGCAAAGGTGCCCAGGGCGTCCAGCACGCAGTAGAGGATGGGCAGCACCAGCGCCAGGGCAGATTTGGCGTACTTGTAGTTGCCCGCCTCCTGCCGGGCAAGGCGCAGCTCGTCGTCCTCCCGGGCCTCCACGATGCCCAGGCCCACCACGCCCACGCATACCAGGGCCATGGCTGCATACTGGGCCGGGGCCAGCAGGGCCGCCCCGCCGGTGATGATGCTCAGGACTGCCACCATGGCGCCGGAGGAGTTGCAGATGGGGGAGGAGATGGACAGCTCGATATACCGCAGGCCCACATACCCCAGTGTCATGGAGAGGATGTACAGCAGCGACACCGGCAGATAGGTGAGGATGATAGAGAAATTAATTTCCGTCCCGCCGATAAAGATTTCATAGGCTGCGTGCAGACCCATGACCACGCCCACAGCCATGACCATTTTCAGGTGGGCGTACTTGTCGTCGGCATCCCGACAGCCGATTTTAGAAAACAGATCCGATCCGCTCCAAAAAAGAAGCGCGATCACAGAAAACCAAAACCACATAGATGAAAATACTCCTTATAACATTATAGCGTGATGAGCCCGGCGTCCAGCAGCTTCTGCATGCTCAGCAGGATGCCCAGCTTCCCGTGGTACCAGGTGAGGCCTCCCTGGAAATACACGGCGTAGGGGGGACGGATGGGCCCGTCGGCGGAGAGCTCGATGGAGCTGCCCTGGACAAAGGCGCCGGCGGCCATGATGACCTCGCTCTCATAGCCGGGCATAGCCCAGGGCTCCGGGGTCACATAGCTGTCCACGGCGGCGGCGGACTGGATACCCTTGCAGAAGGCCACCATGGCTTCCTTGCTGCCCAGCTCCACGGCCTGGATGATGTCGTGTCGACTCTCGGCGGAGCCGGGCACCACCCGGAAGCCCAGCTTTTCATAGCAGGCGGCGGCAAATACGGCGCTCTTCACCGCCGAGGCCACCACCGTGGGCGAGAGAAACAGCCCCTGATAAAAGGCGGGCATCAGCCCCAGATTTGCGCCTACCTCCTGCCCAAGGCCCGGGGCACTGAGACGGTAGGCACAGCGGTCCACGCATTCCCTGGTGCCGCAGATATAGCCGCCGATGGGGGCCAGGCCGCCCCCGGGATTCTTAATGAGGCTCCCCACGATCATGTCTGCTCCCAGGTCTGAGGGCTCCTGCATCTCCACAAATTCGCCGTAGCAGTTGTCCACCATGCAGAGCACGCCGGGCTTGCACTGCTTGCAGAAGGCGATCAGCTTCCCAATTTGCTCCACGGAGAAGGTGGGCCTCGTAGCGTACCCCTTGGAGCGCTGGATGGTGATGAGCTTGGTTTTGTCCGTAATGGCCCGGCGGATGCCCTCATAGTCAAAGGTGCCGTCAGGCAGCAGCTCCACCTCCCGGTAGCTCACGCCGTATTCCGCCAGGGAGCAGGGGGAGGGACGGATACCGATGACCTCCTCCAGTGTGTCGTAGGGCCGGCCCACAGGGCTTAAAAGCTCGTCTCCGGGCCGTAGATTGGCACTGAGGGCCACGGTGAGAGCATGGGTACCGCAGGTGATCTGGGGGCGCACCAGGGCTGCCTCCGTGTGGAAGCAATCGGCATAGACCCGCTCCAGATTATCCCGCCCCTCATCGTCGTAGCCGTAACCGGTGGTGGCGGCAAAATGGGTAGCGTTGACGCGGTTTTTCTGCATAGCGGCAAGCACCTTGCACTGGTTGTACTCCGCCACTGCGTCGATCTCCCGGAATCGATCCGTAAGACCACCGAGAGTCGCCTCGCCAAATTCATAAACGGCCTGGGAGACCCCCAACTGCCGATACATTTCGTTCATCATGATTCGCTGTCCTCCGTGTTTTGCAGAATTTCCTGAGCCACCCGATCCAGTACCTCCGGCCGGGAGACCACCAGACCCTGACTCTCACTGCCCAAAATCAGCAGCGTGTCTCCGGGGTGGATATTAAAAAAATCCCGGGCCTCCTTGGGGATCACGATCTGACCCCGGTCGCCCACCTTGGCGGTGCCAAACACCCGCCGGGTAGGGGAGCGGCCCAATATATGCTTGCCCTGGGGCATGACCTCACCTCACAAAAATCATCTTTTTCATACTTGTGTGACAGATGGCAGTATATCACACCCGCCGGAAAATGCAAGCCCTTTTCGCGAAAAAAAGCCCGTATTCCGCAGAATACGGGCTTTTGTCCACTTCACTCCAGCTTTTCCGGAAACTCCACCCCGTTCAGCCGCAGGATCATCCGCAGAGGATAGTCCCTGTCCAGGTAGTTCCGGCAATACCAATCAAAGGTAGCCTCCGGTAAATGCATAAGCTCCGGGGCCTCACAGCGGAACAGCTCAAAGGTTTTCTGATCCCCCGAGAGCAGGGCTGCCAGCACATCCAGCCTCTTTTCCTCCGCCAGGCGGTTCAGACACGCATCCATGATAGAGGCGCAGGCCTGCTCATCCGGGGGGGCGAACTGCTCCTTGTTCCCCAGCCAGTAAAGAAACTCGTTAGGGTCCAGATCCAGCTTGGTGGTGATTTGGCTCAGCTTGTAAAATTCCTGCCAATCTCTCTTTTTCAGCACCTGGATAAGGTACTGCACCAGCCCGTCATCCAAGGCGATACAATCCAAAAAAACCTCAAAGGCGTGCTTGCCTGCGTCCGGATCCGGCTCCTTCTGTACAGGCTCCTCCGCCTGCTCCTCCCGGGCCTGGCTGGCCAGGACCCGGGCGGCGGAGAGCGCATCGTCCAGAGAGAAACTGTCATAAGCCGACTGGGGGACTTCGTCTCCCGCTGCGGCGGCACAGGCGCGCACAAAGGCGGGGATGCCCATAGCGCCGATCTGCCGCTGCAGCTCCATAGCCCGATGCATTTCATCGGTTTGCGTAAGTGTGATACCCTCCGGGGCGGTTAGGGAGCCCTCGCAGATCTGGGTCATATATTGCAGGTAATAGTCAAACAGTGTCATAGTACAGCCTCACTTTCCAGCCTTGACTTTACCACACCCGGCGGGGAATTGCAAGACGCCTGCAAATATGGTAAGATGGCCCAAAGGAGGGAAAGCCCATGCAGGAATATTACGCCGCACCCATGGAGGGCCTCACCGGCTGGCGCTGGCGGCAGGTGCAATCGGAGCTGTTCGGCGGCGCGGACCGCTACTACACGCCCTTTCTCTCGCCCAATGCCAATTTTGAATTTCAGACCAAGGAGCTGCAGGAGATCGACCCGGCGCATAACCGGGGCCTTTTCGTGGTGCCTCAAATTTTAACCAACCGGGCGGAATACTTTGTCTGGGCGGCCAGGGAGTGCCAAAGCCGGGGCTACGGCGAGGTGAATCTGAACCTGGGCTGTCCCTCCGGAACGGTAACGGGGAAAAATAAGGGCGCAGGACTCCTGCGGGAAAAGGACATCCTGCGAGCACTTCTGGACGGCATATTCGATGCCCTTCCGGACCTGAAAATTTCCGTCAAGACACGCATCGGCTGGGATGATCCCGACCAGTGGCCTGATCTGCTGGCCCTGCTGAACGACTATCCCATCACCCTGCTTATTATTCATCCCCGGGTGCGAACGGAGTTTTACAAGGGGAGAGTCCACCGGGACGCCTTTGCCTGGGCGCAGGCGAACACCGGCCTGCCTCTGTGCTATAACGGCGACCTGCTGACCCCGGCGGATGTGTCTGCCGCTCCCAACGTACCCTTGATGTTTGGACGGGGCCTCCAGGCGGATCCGTCCCTGCTGCGCCGCCTCCGAGGCGGGGAGCGGGCCACCATAGCGGAGCTGCAGGTGTTCCACGATGCGCTCTATGCCGCCTATCGCCGGGACTACAGCGGCGATGTGCCGGTGCTGCACCGGATGCGGGAGCTGTGGAATTATTTGGCCGGGAGCTTCCGGGACACGGAGCAGCTGCTGCGCGCCGTGCGCAAGGCCCGTACCTGCGATGCCTATGACCAGGCGGTCCGGCAGTTCTTTGCCCGGGCGGAACGGATATAAGAATCAATAAAAACTGCCCTTCCGGATACGCTCCGAAAGGGCAGCTCTTTTTGCAGTTCAGTTCAGCACAAATACGGTGCAGTTGCGGCGGCCGAAGCGGCAGGCCTGGTCGTATTCATCAAACCAAAGGTCCAGCTTGTGGCCCTTGATACTGGTGCCGCAATCGGCGGCGGTGGCCATGCCGTAGGTCAGGTACCCATCGTCTGTGTAGATATAGAACCGTGTGCCGTAGGGGAACACGGAGGGATCCACAGCAATGTTGCCATACTGAGTGGGCCGGCCGGAAGCCGTCCGGCCGTGGATGGCGTAGGCACTGGCGTTGCATGTCACCTGAGAGGAGAAGGTCATGGTGTCGCCGGAGGCAAAGAGCAGATACCCGCTGCCGTCGTCGTTGCGATAAACGGACACCAGCTCGTCACCGTCGGCCACGGAATCCACCAACGTACCGTATTCTACCACTTGGGTGACGGAATTGTCCTCGGTGGTGGAGATAAACTCGGTCCTTTCCAGCTTACCCTTGACGAAAACATCCATGTAGGTTTGGGTCACAGTGCCGGGCACACCGGGGGTGATGATCTCCTCCGTGCCTTTTGCCATCAGAGGATCGGCAATCCGCTCCTCGGCAAAGTCTGTCTGCACCTGCACGTTGCGCAGGCGAGTGTACTGGCGGCATACAGTGATGCTGGGGGTATCAGCGGTGAGGTCCACCACCACCATCTCATCGTCTGCCACCTTCACATGGCTGCGGCGCAGCAGATTGGCCACAGTCTCGTGGCGGGTGGTGACAACACCGGTGTCCACGGTGTCGTCTTCTGCGGAGCCGCCCAAAGAGGCGGACAGCAGTTTTACTTCTGTTCCGGAGTTTTTCACGGCGGCGGAGGTTCCCTCCTCCACGGCGGTGAGCTGCACCTCCTGCCCCTTGGGCAGAATGAGCTGCACATCTGCGGCGCCGGCGTTGTTGGAGCCGGTGTAGAGCGCGTCGCTTTGGTAGTCCAGGTCAGAGTCTGCGGTGACGGTATAGGTCTCCTGACTGTCGATGAGCAGGTACACATCCTCGTCTACCGGAGCGGGACCCATGCAGATGCAGATCACCAGGCCCAGCAGTGTCAGCGGGGCCAGGACAGTGAGCAGGCGGCGGCGCTTAAGCGGCCCGTCCCGCAGAGTCCCCAGGTGGGTCAGAATCGTTTGGATCATACAGTGTTTCCTCCGCTGCGCCGGTTTTTGGGGCCGGGCCGGAGGCTCCTTTCGGTAGTTTTATTAAGAAGCATCCCTTGAAAAGTTAAAGGAATGATGCTTGTTTGTAATCAAAATGTAACACTTGTAACAAAAATAAATTTGACAGGAGTATAGCACTTTTTTGATGATGTGTCAAGTTTTTCCGGAAAGGGGCGGGTTTATGCACTTTTGCCAGGGGAAAAATGGAAGGACCGAAAACGAAACGGAAACAAAATTGTTACCGATCCCATGGCGAAAAAAGTCACGGATTCGGTGTTGCCTCATGGGAAAAGTTTCGGTATAATGGGAACGGTATTTTGAAGCGAGGAGGGAGCGCTGTGCGTCCTGCATATATTCCCGTGGGCCATATCGTCAACGCCCATGGCATCAAAGGTGAGGTCAAGCTGAATCCGGAGGGATTCACCCCGGAGTTCGTGGCGGAATTTGACACGCTCTATATAAACGGGGAGCCCGTGCGGGTGAAAAGCCGCCGGGTCCATAAGTCCACGCTGCTTTTGACCTTGCCCGGGGTAGAGGACATGGACGCCGCCCTGGCCCTGAAGGGGCGGGAGGTCTCCATCCGCCGGGCCGATGCGCGCCTGCCGGACGGGGAGTATTTCGACGCCGAGCTGGAGGGCCTCACGGTCCTGGACGATGCTTCCGGGGCGGAGCTGGGCAAAATTCACCGTGTTCTCCACTATCCTGCCCACAAGGTCTACGAGGTCCGGGGCAGCCGGGAGTATCTCATTCCCGCGGTGCCGGGGGTGTTCATCGCCTCCGTGGATCCGGACGGCGGCGTTATGCGTATCCACATGATGAAAGGACTGGCCACCGATGAGAATTGACATCATGACCCTGTTCCCCGATGCCATCGAGGCCATGATGGGCCAGTCCATCATCGGCCGGGCCCGGGACCGGGGCTATATCCGGCTCTATACCCATCAGATCCGGGACTATACCACCAATAAGCAGATGCAGGTGGACGACTACCCCTACGGCGGCGGCCGAGGGGCGGTGATGCAGGCGGACCCCCTGTACCGCTGCTGGGAGCATATCTGCGGGGAGATAGGCCAGCGGCCTCATACGATTTATATGTCCCCCTGCGGCCGGACCTTTACCCAGGAGGTGGCCAAGGAACTGAAGGCCGCCCACGAGAACATCATCCTGGTCTGCGGCCACTATGAGGGAGTGGACCAGCGGTTCATCGATGAGTGCGTGGATGAGGAGCTGAGCATGGGCGACTTTGTCCTCACCGGCGGGGAGATCCCGGCCATGGCCGTGGCGGACTGCCTGTTCCGCATGGAGGAGGGGGTACTGCCCGAGGAGAGCTGCTACACCGATGAGAGTCATTGGAACGGGCTGCTGGAGTACCCCCAGTATTCCCGGCCCGAGGAGTGGCACGGGCGCAAGGTGCCCGCCATCCTCCTCAGCGGCAACCACGGCGGCGTGGACGACTGGCGCCGAAAAGAGAGCTATAAGCGCACCATGGCCCGGCGGCCGGACCTGTGGGCCCGGTTCGATGAGAGCGCCGTGAAGACCAAGCACGACAAAAAGGTTCTCCAGCAGGCCAAGGACGAATTCGCCGCCGAGCAGGAACAAAAAGAATAATATGCATTGCAAAGAACGGCAGGGATGCTCCATCGCATCTCTGCCGTCTCGCTGCCCGCCGCCTAAGCTCCGTACAGTGTATCCGCAGGGGCCTATGCCTATACCGGCTCGCCTGGACATGCATAATATTCCTTATTCTCTCTCTGTAGGGGCGGACGCCTCTGTCCGCCCGTTGCATTGTACTTCTTACAATGCTTCATTGCGCATCTGACGCCCACGCCGGCTGTGACGATCCGCATCCCCAGTCCCCTCAAAAAAATCCCGCCTATCTCCAAATTTCCCTTGACTTTTCCGGGGAAATAGGGTATCATTAGCAATGTTGTAAAGCTGATTTACTTTACAGAAGGAGGGCGAACCGTGAAAAACCAGACCTACCGCATGACCATGCTGCTTGATTTTTACGGCGAGATCCTGACCCAGCGGCAGAGAGAATTCTTTGACCTGTACTATAACGAAGATCTGAGCCTGGCGGAGATCGCGGAGAACTACGACATCAGCCGCCAGGGCGTCCGGGACGCCATCGTCCGGGCGGAGACCGCCATGGAGGAGCTGGAGGATAAAACCGGCCTGCTCAAGCGCTTCATGCGCCTGCGGGAGAAGATCGACGCCATTGAATCCGCGGCGGAGGAGATCCAAAAGCTCAACTACCGCCAGTATGAAAACCCGGAGCTGGAGCGCCTGGCGGGGGAGATCCGCACCTGCGCCGCCGCACTGAAGGAGTAAAACTATGGCCTTTGAGGGACTGAGCGAAAAACTGAATGAAACCTTTAAGCGCCTGCGGGGCAAGGGCCGGCTCACGGAGAGTGATGTCAAGGCCGGCCTGCGGGAGGTGCGCCTGGCCCTGCTAGAGGCGGACGTCAGCTACAGGGTGGTCAAGGACTTCATTGCCAAGGTCACCGAGCGCTGCGTGGGCAGCGACGTGTTGGACAGCCTGACCCCCGCCCAGCAGATCATAAAGATCGTCAACCAGGAGCTCACGGAGCTCATGGGCGGCAGCAACGCCCGCCTTGCCACCGCGTCCAAGGGGCCCACGGTGGTGATGATGGTGGGCCTCCAGGGTGCCGGTAAAACCACCAACTGCGCCAAGCTCGCGGGCCTCATGCGCCGCCAGTACGGCAAGCGGCCCCTGCTGGTGGCCTGCGATGTGTATCGCCCCGCCGCGATCAAGCAGCTGCAGGTGGTGGGCCAGCAGCTGGATATTCCCGTTTTTGAGATGGGCCAGGGCGACCCGGTGAACATCGCCCGAGAGGCGCTGAAATACGCCGCCGACCACGGAAACGACCTGGTATTCCTGGATACCGCCGGCCGCCTGCATATCGATGAGCAGCTCATGAACGAGCTGAAGAATATCAAGGAAAATATTCATCCCCACGAGATCCTCCTGGTGGTGGATGCCATGACCGGCCAGGACGCCGTTAACGCTGCCACCGCCTTTGACGAGGCCCTGGGCATCGACGGTGTGCTGCTGACCAAGCTGGACGGCGACGCAAGAGGCGGCGCGGCCCTGTCCATCCGGGCGGCCACAGGCAAGCCCATCAAGTTCGTGGGCACCGGCGAAAAGCTGGACATGATCGAGCTGTTCCACCCGGAGCGTATGGCCTCCCGCATCCTGGGCATGGGCGATATGCTCACCTTCATCGAGAAGGCCGAGCAGCAGTACGATGAAAAACAGGCCAAAAAGCTGGAGGAGAAGCTGCGGAAAAACCGCCTGACCCTTTCGGATTACCTGGACCAGCTGGAGCAGCTGCAGAAAATGGGCGACCTGAGCCAGATCGCCTCCATGCTCCCCGGCGGCCTGGGCAAGAACTTTGACGCCAGCCAGATCGATGAAAAGCAGATGGCCCACAGCAAAGCCATCATCCAGTCCATGACGGTGAAGGAGCGGGAAAATCCCCAGATCCTCAATGCCTCCCGCAAGCGGCGCATCGCCGCCGGCTGCGGATTGGAAGTGGTGGACGTGAACCGCCTGCTGAAGGCCTTTGAGGCCATGCAGCAGATGACCAAGGCCATGACCAAGGGCAAAATGCGCGGCATGGGCAGCCTGATGGGCGGTATGGGCGGCGGCTTCGGCGGCGGCAGCATGCGCAGCTTCGGCCGGAAAAAGAGGCTCAAGTAAGGCTCACGACCGAAAAGACTGTCATTGCGAAGCCGGTGCGCACACCGGCTGTGGCAATCCGTCCTTTTGCCAGTTTCGTAAATAAGTGCGACTGCATTTATCCATAAAAAAATTTATTTTATATTTGGAGGAAAATAACCATGGTTAAGATCAGACTGAGAAGAATGGGCGCCAAGAAGGCTCCTTACTACCGCGTCGTGGTGGCCGATTCCCGCTATCCCCGTGACGGCCGCTTCATCGAGGAGATCGGCACTTACAATCCCTGCGTGTCCCCCGCTGAGATCAGCATCGACGCTGACCGCGCCCGTGAGTGGATCAAGACCGGCGCACAGCCCACCGACACCGTTCGCGCCCTGCTGAAGAAGGTCGACGTCCTTTAATCCGAGGGTACGGCCATGAAGGAATTGCTGCTCTATATCGCCAGGAGCCTGGTGGACCATCCGGAGCAAGTCACCGTGACGGAGGTCGGCGAGGCGGAGGATCTGACGCTGGAGCTGCGTGTGGCACCCGAGGATATGGGAAAGGTGATCGGCCGCCAGGGCCGTATCGCCAAGGAGATCCGCACGGTCGTGCGGTCTTATGCCCAGCGCACCGGCGTGAAGGTTTCGGTCGATATCGTTGATTGATGAAAAAGGCCCCGGAAGGATTTCCGGGGCCTTTTTATTATTGCCGGATTATTGTCGGAAAAATCTCTGGGATTTTTCCGACAAAAGGTTTGCAGCCTGCCGCGCGCATAATTTGTGCGCCATTGGCGCGCAAATTCCACACTTGCAGGCTGAGAGGTATTTTTCCCCACGCGCATGTCGCGGTGAAAAATGATTGGAATTCTTTGCCGCCTCCGGGCGGCAAACTCTGCGAGGCTTTTTATACGCCCAATGTCCAAGCGGGCTGCGGGCAGAGATGTGGAAAGTTTTTCCCCTGCACATACTTGACAAATTTTAGCCCGTGGTGTACTCTAATCATAGACAAAATACCACAACTTTGTGCCTGTATTGCGGACTTTTGATGGGAGGAAACCCTATGCTGTCTATGGAAATGCTACAGGATGCCCAGCGTGTCCTTGACCCGGTGATCAACCATACCCCCGTAGTCTCCACGAAAGATATTGTCCCGGACTGCGATTTTTATCTGAAGGCGGACTGCCTGCAGAAAACCGGCGCATTCAAGCTCCGGGGCGCCTACTACAAAATCGCTACCCTATCCGACGAGGAAAAGGCCCGGGGCGTCATTGCCTGCTCCGCGGGAAACCATGCCCAGGGCGTTGCCTTTGCCGCCCGGGATATGGGGATCCCGGCCACCATCTGCATCCCGGAGGGGGCACCACTGAGCAAGATCGAGGCCACCCGCAGCTACGGTGCCCGTGTGGTGCTGGTGCCCGGCGTGTATGACGACGCCTACATGGAGGCCGTCCGCCTGCGGGACGAGGAACGCCTCACATTTATCCACCCCTTCAATGACTATCGTGTCATGGCCGGCCAGGGCACCATCGGGCTGGAAATGTATGAGCAGCTTCCGGACTGCGATATATTCCTGGTGCCCATCGGCGGCGGCGGGCTCATTGCCGGCGTGGCTTATGCCATCAAGCACCTGATGCCCCGGTGCAAGGTCATCGGCGTGCAGGCGGCAGGCGCCGCCAGCATGGTGGATTCCATCCACGCCAATAAGATCCTCACTCTGCCCTCCGTCCACACCATTGCCGACGGGATCCAGGTCAAGACCCCCGGCGACCTGACCTTTGACCTGGTGCGCCAGTATGTGGACGATGTGGTCACGGTGAAGGAGGGCGAGATCGCCAGCGCCATCCTTACGATCCTGGAAAAGCAGAAGCTGGTGGCGGAGGGCGCCGGCGCTGTGGGCATCGCCGCAGCCATGTATGGCAAGGTGGATGTAAAGGGCAAAAAGGTCTGCGCCCTGCTCTCCGGCGGCAATGTGGATGTGACTATGCTGGAGCGCATCATCACCCGGGGCCTGGCCAAGGAGCGCCGCACGGTCAGCTTCTCCACAGTCCTGCCGGACCGGCCCCACGCGCTGACCCGCTTCCTGAATATCATCTCTCAGACCGGTGCCAACGTGCTGGACATCCACCACGAGCGCCGCAATACCCGCACCGATATTGGCTCCTGCATCGTGAGCATGTCCCTGGAGACCCGCGATGCCCAGCATATTAAGGAAATCTATGATAGGCTGCAAACCAGCGGCTACGAAATCAATGAGTAAAGGAGAACAGATCATGAAAAAGAATATCATCGCCACCACCAGCGCTCCTGCCGCCATCGGCCCCTATTCCCAGGCCATCGACTGCGGCAGCTTCATCGTCACCTCCGGCCAGATCCCCATTGATCCCGCCACCGGCAACCTGGTGGAGGGCGATGTCGCCGCCCAGACCCGCCAGTCCCTGACCAATGTGAAGGCCATTGTGGAGGCGGCCGGCCTGACCATGGATCATGTGGCTAAGACCACCGTGTTCCTGCAGAATATGGGCGATTTTGCCGCCATGAACGCCGTGTATGCCGAGTTCTTTACCGAGGGCAACTATCCCGCCCGCAGCGCCGTGGAAGTGGGCGCTCTGCCCAAGGGCGCACTGGTGGAGATCGAGACCATCTGCATCAAGTAATTGCAAAAAATCTTCGGATGCGGCATACTGTCTGCACCCGGGACAATAGCAGCATCGTATAAAACCGGCTGGCAGCTTGAGCTGCCAGCCGGTTTTTTCTTGTGATGGGCCGCCTACGGAGCGGGCGGACTGTTTCGCACTGCGTCCACAAACAGCGCCGTCAGACCGATGTACACGGCACACGCCAGGGCCAGCACAGCGCAGAAAACGATGCACAGGATCTGCAGGGTCTGGCGGCTGCCAAGGTATTTCCGGACCGGAACGATCCCGGCCAGCGCCAGCAGCAGGATCACTGCGGCAAGCCATGTGGGCATACTTTTCGCCTCCTTTTTACATGGGACGGAACGCGTCGACCAGGTCTGTAAACCACTTCAGCTCCCGGGTGAAGCGCTGGCGCAGCTGCTCGGGTGTCTCCCGGCCCTTGCCGGCGTCAAAGAAGCCCCGGCCGCTGTGGACGGCGATGTAGAGCTTTCCGTCGGTGTTGAGATTGACGGCAAATTTGCCGAAGGAGCTCTCCGCCAGCTGCACGATCCGCTCCATCCGGCTGGGGCTCAGGATGCGCAGAGCCTCCTGCTCGTCGCCGCCGGTCAGGTTGAAGCGCTTGTTAAACACCTCGTTTTCTGTTTTGATGGTCCCGGAGCGAAGCAGCTTATCCAGCCCTTCCCGGGGCCAGATGGTCAGCCAGGTGGAAAATTCCCGACCCAGCTCGCACAGCATCCACTGGCCGGTGTAGACCTCCCGCTCATTTTTCTCCCACAGGCCGGTCTCCTCCCGCTGGATCTCGGTTTCCTCCGTCAGCCGGACGGTACACATTTCCGCAGTCATGCCCCGATACGTTCCCCGGATGGCTCCGCTGCTGCCGCAATGGCTGTGGCTGGGCAGGGGAATATTCGTGTCCTCCGCGCTGAGCAGGCGGGGGGAGGGATCCATCTGCACATTTTCAAAGACGCCGCCTATGACGCCCGGGGCAATGGCATCAAAGGCCTGTCGGCTGGCACTGCTTTTGGACTTGCCCTGCACCATCTGCCCCAGGGCCAGGACCACGCCGCCGATGACGATGACCACGATGCTGCCGCCCAAAACGATGCCCGCCACGGCGATGACCACGCCCACCAGGGAGAGAATTTTGCCGCCCAGCTTACCGCCTCTGCTTTTGCGCAGCTCCTGGGCCAGCTGTTCATCCGTTTGGTTTCTGTTCTGCTTTTCCATATTGTCCTCCTTATTTTTCTGCGCCGGTCAGGGCGGGACTTTCCAGCAGTATATCCAATAGCCCGCCCATGCCGGTGAGCGAAGCCGTGAACCACTTGCGGATGCCGTCAACATCCCGCATGTCCAGCTCCGGCGGGATGCCCGCAAAGACATATCGCGTCTGCAGCGCCAGGGTCAGATCGCCGCCCCGGAGGATGAGGCTGCATACCTTGGCATTGCTGGAGGCGTTTTCCAGCCGCTGCACCAGCTCCCGCAGCTGCGGCGTCACCAGCGCATCCGCCCCCTGCCCGTCCCCGGTGCGCGCGGAAAAGTACCAGCTGAACACAGCGGGATCGGTGACGTCCTTCTGCTTGCGCTCCTGGTACAGGTCCCGGATGGCTATATCCAGCGCCGGGTCACAGATGCCCTTACAGCGGACGATAACGCCCCGGAAAACGGTCTCCGTGCGGTTCATCCAGTTGTCGTTGTCGGGGCCGGATCTTTCCTCTATTATGTGCTGTATCTCAGCGTTGGCGGCGGAAAAACGCATTCCTTTGTACTCGCCCTCGTGAAACTCCGTGATGGTGGCTTGCTCCCAGGGACAGGCCAACAGCTCCACCTTTTTCAGATAGGTATAATCAATGGGCAGCTCCGGCGTCTGCGGCTCCGGGCCAAAGGCCCGGGTCAGCTCCGTGCGGAAGAAGCCTCCCATCTGCTGCTCCATCAGCGCCTTTTTCTTTTTCTGCGCCGGGAGCGCCAGCAGGAGGATCAGCCCCACCTCGGCGAAAGCCAGTATGCACACAAGCAGCAAGTTGTGCTGCACAAAGGCCGAGATGCACCCGGCGATGACCAAAAGAGCGCCCAGCAGAATGCCGATGCTCTCCCGCCGCTGGTACCGGCCAAAGGCCTGGGACAGCTCCTGGTCGGTCATTTTTTCTTTTCCGATGGAATCCACGTTTTTCTTCATGCTCTTTTCCTCCTGCCTATTTGTTTCTCAGCCCAGATCGGCCCGGGCCGCCGCCGGAATGTCCGCCTCCGCCACGGGGGAGAAGACCATTCCGTCCTCCGAGTTTTTCAGGCTGCCGTCAGTCTGGCGCACCAGGGACCCGGCATAGCCGTAGCCCACCATGTAGAGGATGATCTCGTCCTCCCGGGGATCTGCATCGCCGGTGTTGATGATCTCGCCCCTTGCGTCCACGGTGTCCCAGTGGGTGCCGGCGTAAATGCGCAGCCAGTAGTCCTCACCGCTGGACCAGTAGCCCACATAGGGCTGCATAAGCTCGTCAGTGGTCTTGGTGATGACAGGCCTGAGGTAGGCGTCATTCTCGCTGCCCCACCAAATGCCCTCCCTGTCCAGGGAGGTGCTCATGTCGTAGCACACGTCTTCGTTCTGCCGGGAGTGGGCGTAGTAGTCCTCTTTGATGGTGTCGTGCTGGACCAGGTAGCCGTTGTCCACGGGGCTCTCGCCCTCGTACAGCGTCCACTCGCCGTTATTGTCAATGTCCAGGACACTCTCCGCGTTGGGATCGCCGTCCAGGTACCATGTGCCGGCGATGTCCTCGAAGCCGCCCTTGGTGTTGGGGGCGGGGACCTTCCGCTCAAAATAGCCGAAGCTGTAAAGCTCCATGTCCCCGTTGTTGGAGGCGAACAGGTAGGCGCAATCGTCGGCGTCGTTAAAGATAGATAAAGGCGTGGCCCGGCACCTGCTGGGCGGAGCCGCTGGCGGCCAACTCCTCTCCCTTGTAGAGCTCAAAGTGCATCCCGCCGTCGGCCGGCGTCACCAGCATGGTGGTGTACTCGCAGTCCCGGATGCCCACCCATTTGCCGAAATAGTCGCTGTAGTCCCCCTGGGCGTCGGGGTCATAGACTGCGTCCTCGATGATGTCCGGGGCGCGGTAATCCTCCTGTCCGCCGTCCTTGCTGCCGCAGGCGGCCAGGCACAGCGCCAGCATCAGCGCCGCCGGGAGCAGCAGATACTTTTTCCAATGCTTCATGTCCTTTCCTCCTTCGCTTCTGCCGGGGTCAATGGGCCTCCTCGGCCATGGTGAGCAGCTCGTCGTGGCTCAGCTCCACGTTGCCGAACCGAATGAAGATGCCGTTGGTCACGGCGCTGCTCCACAGCTGCGGGTCCGCCAGCGGGCGGAAGCGCAGCTTACCCAGATACGGCTTCATGTCCAGCAGCAGCCGGCTGCCGGAGACAAAATCCACCTGCAGGATGTAGTTGTCCAAGGGGGCCACAGCCGAGATATATTTTCGGTTCAAGTTGGGGACACTCCTTTCCCTGAAATGCAAAACCAGCGTGTCGAAAAAGTATTTTCGCCCCGCTGCCTAAGTTTTTGAAACTTTGTAAAAGTTTCAAAAACTACTGATTTCAATGGTGAGGGACACCCCTTTTGGGTTTCCCTCACACACCGACGTGGCAAAAATGCTTTTTGTCACGTCGTTTGCGTTTTTGAAACTTTGAAAAAGTTCCAAAAACGATTGATTTGAATGGTGAGGGACACCCTTCCAGGGTTTCCCTCACACACCCTTCCTTACCGTTATCGCACCGTTATCGCTGATCTTGACACTTTATCGACAATCTCAAACGATCCACTGTACGCATTGTACAGTGGATCGTTTTCCGTTTCCATTCACTATTGGTTAGGTATTTACAAGCTCTGCCAGCCGCTGGCGCTTGAGCCGGGTGTCGCCCTCGATGGCAAGCTTTGAGTAGATCTGGCTGATGTACTGCTTCACGCTGCCCTCGGACAGGTGCAGCTTTTCTGCGATCTCCCGGTTGCTCAGGCGCCTGGCGGCCAGGGCCGCGATCTCCTGCTCCCGGGGCGTAAGGCTCGAGAGAACCGGGCAGCTGCTCCGGCTGCGCCTGTCCTCCGCCGCCGCGCCCAGGGCCATGATCCGCTGGAGGAAGTCGGACTGCACCGCCTCCGTAAGCAGGGGCTTGAGATAGCGGAAGTTTTCTGCAAAGGGCATCACAAAATCGTCTGCGGCGGCATCGGTAAGGGCCTGGGTCAGCAGCGCCCGGGCCTCTCCGTGCTTGCCCAGCATTTCATAGGCGGATGCCGTCTGCAGCCGGATGTGCAGCGCCACCAGGGCGTAGTGCTGCCCCCGGCAGGCGGCCAGCTGCCCCTCGCTGCGGCCAATGACCTGGGCATAGGCACCCTGGGCCAGGCAGACCTGGTTTTCAATCAGGTCTATCATGGGCTTGCCCGGGGCCAGGAAGTTGATGGAGGAGAGCCGATGCTCCCGGAATACCGGCGGGACCTTGTCGGGCCGGCCCAGCAGCGCATAGTAATAGGCGCAGGCGGCGTCCAGCATGTGCAGCCACTCCGCGTTGTGCTGCCGCAGCAGTGCGCTCCGGCGCTGGGTGAAGTCAAAGCGGGGGGTGAAGCCGGTCTGCGCCGCCAGCCGCCACGCCAAAAAGTCGCAGCACAGGGCCATGCTCACCTGGCCGTTGTTTGCGATCTGGGCATAGGCGCGCTCCAGGTCGATCTGCGCGTCCACGAAGCGGCCCTGTAAAAACGCCGCCTCCGCCCGCATGATGGTCTCCGCTCCCTGGCCGTGGCCGCCGGTGACTTTGTAATAGTGGGGCATGCACTCGTCCATCTCCGCCAGCTCCTTGTCCAGGTCTCCCGGCCGGCGGTGAAACATCATCAGCACCGACGGCGACCCGAAGGTCCACCCGCCTTCACTGCGGATGGTGATGGCCGGGCGGGACATCTGTGCGCTGGCGCTGCGGTGCAGGCGGCTCATGGCGCTGATGTCGTTGTAGCAGAGGAAGCTCTCGATGAGGTCACATTCCCCCAGCAGGTCGCCCCGATCCTGGGGCGAGAGGGCGGGGTGCTCCGCTATGGATTCCAGCAGCAGCGCCTTCAGCGCCATCATCCGGGGCACCTGCCGCCAGGTAAACAGCCGGCGCATCAGCACCAGCAGGGCCAGGGGATGCGCCTTCAATACGGCAGCAGGGCATTCGTCCAAAAATGCCGTCACGTCCGCCGGATCCAGGGCCGCCAGGAGGATGCCGGCGTCGTGCTCCACGGTGCGCAGCAGGGCATCGCGGTTCCCGCTTTCTTCGTAAGCGGACATGGCGTGGAGATACTGGCCGTGGGCATCGTACCACGCGCCGCAGCGGTCCAGATAGGCGGCCTGCCTGGCCGGGTCCATGGCCCGGAATTCCCGCTGGGCGCACTCCTTCATCATGTGGTGAAACCGGAAGGTGACGCCGTCCGGCAGACGCTTGACAAAGGCATTTTGCTCCGTCAGGGCCAGGAGGAGAGAATCAGTGTCCTTGTTTTCGGTGATGAATCGGGCCATGTCGGCGGTGAACTCGTCGGCCAGGCCCATCACCGCCAAAAACTCCCGCTGCTCCGGCGGAAGGGGGGCGATCATGGCCGCGGTGAACATGGAATAAATATCAGAGGTGTGGTCCGGCAGAGCGCCGCTTTCCGCCAGGGCCCGCAGCTGCAGATACACGGCAGAGAACCAGCCCTCGCTGGAATAGAGGAGCGTCTCCACCTGCCGGTCGGTAAGGGCCGTGCCGCAGCGGCGTGCATAGACGGCCAGCTCCGTGTGGTTCAGCCGCAGCTGTTCCACGCCGATTCGGCAGACCCTCCGGCCCAGGCGCAGAGCCTCCTCCCCGGGGAGAAAACGGTCGCGGCTGGCCACGATCATATGGATATTTTCCGGCAGACGGTTGGCCAGCATGCAGAGAAAAGCGGCGATGCGGCCATCGGTCAGCAGGTGAAAGTCGTCGATAAAGAGGTAGAGGGGCACATCCCCGGCCAGGGCGTGGCAGAGGTCGTCCGCCAAAAGGCTCCCGGCGGCGTCATCGGCGGGGCAGGGATATTCTCGCAGGAAGGGAAAACCGGCGTGGTCAAAGGCATCCTGGACGCTTTTCCAGAAAATGGCAAGGTTGTCGGAATACACGCTGATGCGGACGATCTGCAGCGGCTCCGTCTTGGCCCGCTCCGCCAGGTACCAGTTGACGGCCGTGGTTTTTCCGTAGCCCATAGGCGCCACCACCGTGGTCAGAGCGCAGCGGGAGATGGGCCGCAGGCTCTCCTGCAGCCGCTCGGATATATAGATGGCGTTTGGATCCCGCTTTTGTTTCGGCATGGCCCGTTCCTCCACGAAAAAAATTTCCTTTGCACTTGATTATACCTGTCTTGACGGAAAATGGCAAGGGCGGATGGAGAAAAACGAAAAAGAGAGCCGCCTAATTGCCCGAGCGCGTGCAACAGAGTGGAAACAATGCCGCCCGGATTTGGGAAAGACAGGGAATCCGGTAGAAAAACGACTGGACTGCCACAAAAAAGGAGAGGAGATGAGGAAGATGTACATTGACGCAAGCACCATTATCACGGCGGCGTCCGTGGTAGGGGGCCTGGGCGTTCTGGGCGGTGCGGTGGCCCACGTGGTGCGGATCGTGCAGCGGGACAAGCGCCAGTCCGCAGCCATCAAGGCCATGCAGGAGGAGCAGACCATCATCTGCTACGGCCTGCGGGGCGCCCTGCAGGGCCTGATCGAATCCGGCTGCAACGGCCCCTGCAAGGATGCCCTGGGTAAGCTGGACAAGCACCTGAACCAAAAGGCACATACCAGCAGCACAGAAGTATAATGGAACGTGCCCGATTCGGGCACAGAAAGGAGCAAATCATGAAAATCCCTGACAAGCTGTATGACATCCTGAAGTGGGTGGTCATCATCGTCCTGCCGGCCATCGCCACGCTGTACGCGGCCCTGTCCGCCGTGTGGGCCTGGCCCTACTCGGAGGAGATCGTCACCACCATCACCGCCGTGGACACCTTCTTCGGCGCGGTGCTGTGCATCTCCACGGCAACCTATCACAAGGAGGAAAACGGCAATGGCTAAAGTGTATCTGTCCCCCAGCAATCAGACCGACAACCGCTATGCTTACGGCAATACCACCGAGGCCGTCCAGTGCGGCAAGATCGCCGACGCCTGCCGCATCGCCCTGGAGCGCAGCGGCGTGACCGTGAAGGTGGGGCATATGCCCTCCATGCAGGATAAGTGCAAGGAGTCCAACGCTTTCGGCGCGGATCTCCATGTGCCCATCCACACCAACGCCTTTAACGGCCAGGTCAGCGGCACCCGCATGTTCTGCTTTAACAGCGGCGGCGAGGGTATGAAGGCCTGCAAGGCCATTTTTAACCGCCTGGCCCCGGTGACCCCCGGCACCAGCGAGAATATCCGGGTGGATGCCTCCCTCTATGAGGTGCGGGTGCCCTCTGCCCCCACGGCCTATGTGGAATGCGAGTTCCACGACAACACTGCCACCGCTAAGTGGATCGTGGAGCACACTGCCGACATCGGCGAGGCCATCGCCCAGGGCATCTGTGACTACTTCGGCGTGACCTACAAGGCCCCGGAGCAGCCCAAGCCCGCCCAGCCCGCCAAGGCTGCGGAGGGTAAGCTCTACCGGGTGCAGGTGGGTGCCTTCGCTAACCGCGCCAACGCGGAGAAGATGCTGGCCCGGCTGAAAGATGCCGGATTCGAGGGGTATATCCGGGAGTAAGCTTGACCATACCGGCAGATGAACAAAGTAAAAAAGATGAGGCCCTGTTGCAGCCCTGCAACAGGGCC
>CABMQL010000033.1 GCA_902388735.1 uncultured Eubacteriales bacterium
GGGCCTCATCTTTTTTCACGGGAAAAATTTTGTGGTGGAGCGAAAAAATCTCGCCGGATGGGGATAAACGTGCTATAATACTATAATACATTAAAAAAATACCTGTATGTGTTTGATAAATCCTATAGAACAAAGGGGGGTACGGACCATGGAGACCATAACGGCTGGCGCTGTGCGCCGGTGTCTGCCCCGGCGGGACCCGGAGGGGCACAAGGGCGATTTCGGTAAAGTCCTGTGTGTCTGCGGCAGCGTGGGCTATACCGGCGCGCCCATCTTTGCCAGCCGGGCGGCGGTGCGTACCGGGGCGGGGCTGGTGTTCCTGGGCGTGCCGCAGAGCGTGTGGCCGGTGGCAGCGGTGAAAAGCGACGAGGCTATGCCCTTTCCTCTGCCGGAGACTGCGGACGGCAAGCTCTCCCTCCTGGCGGAGGAGCCCATTCGCCGCCGGGCGGCAGGCTGTGACGCAGTGCTGCTGGGCTGCGGCCTGGGCCGGGACCGGCAGACGGATGCCCTGGTGCAGAATCTATTGAATACAGAAAAGCCCCTGGTGCTGGATGCTGACGGGCTCAACGCCCTGGGCGGAAGTACGGAGCTGCTGCAAAAGCGGCCGGCGGTGACGGTGCTCACGCCCCACGAGGGAGAATTTCTCCGGCTGGGCGGAGACCTGTCCCGGGGACGGGAGCGGGCCGCAGCGGCATTTTCTCAGAAATACGGCGTATACTTGATTTTGAAGGGACACCGCACCCTGATAGCGGCCCCGGATGGACGGATGGCCGTGAACACCACCGGCAACTGCGGCATGGCCAAGGGCGGCAGCGGCGATGTGCTGGCGGGGATGCTGTTGTCCCTGCTGGGGCAGGGGTGCGAGACCTTTGATGCCTGCTGCGCGGCGGTGTGGCTCCATGGCCGGGCAGGGGACCTGGCCGCAGCCGACAAAGGCGAGCGGGGCATGACCCCCACGGACCTGCTGGAGCAGATCCCATATGCGCTGAAAGACCTATTCATATAAAAATGTCATGACCAGGGAGCGCGAGGCCCTGGGGAATCCGTAATATCCCGGCACGAAGGTCCAGGGGAACGGATTGCGAAGCCGGCGTGCGCACTGGCTTTGCAATGACAATATTTTGGGATACGGAGAGCCTACCAATTCAATACTGGGAGGACGATACCGTGAAAAAATACTTGCTGCTGATTCTCCCCCTGTGCCTGCTGCTGGCAGGCTGCGCGCCGTCCAGGCGGGAGGCGGTGCAGGCCTACTACAAAAGCATCCAAACGGCACAGATGGAGGCGCAGGTGGTGGTGCATCTTTCATCGGATGACCGGACGTTTTCTGTGACGGCGGCCTATGACCGGGAGAAGGGCGCGACCACTACCATTGTGGAGCCGGAGCTCCTGCGGGGGCTCAGCGCCACGGTGTCGGCAGAGGAAATGCAGCTGCTGTATGACGGCAGCGTGTGGCCGGCCGGCGACGGCGGGGACTTATCGGCGGCCAACTGCCTGCCCATGCTGCTGTACGCGGCGGGGGAGGGGTTCGTGACCCGGGAGGGAAGCGACCGCATCGGCGGCCAGGAGTACATATTCCTGACCACCGAGGCATCCGGCAGGGACGGGGGAAAATTCGCCTGTACCCTGTGGGTGCAGCCGGAGACCTTGGCACCCTATGCATCCGAGCTGAGCCGGGACGGAAAAGTGCTGCTGACCGTGACGTTTACGCAGTTTACCTGCCAGACGGAGAATTAAAACCCCTCATGGCACCCGGCGGGGTCTGCCCCCTGCAGGCTGCGAAATGCGGCGCGGGGAGAGATAAGCCATTATGACGGAAGTTTTCACCGGATAAAAAAGAGAAAGAGGCGGACGTTATGAAATCTATGGAATCTACACTGAAAAGGACCTGGGCGGTTATTGACCTGGACGCCCTGAAGGAAAACTACGAAAAGCTGCGCCGGCACATTGGCCGGGGCGTGAAGTTCCTGGGCGTGGTGAAGGCGGATGCCTACGGCCACGGTGCCATTCAGGTGTCCCGGGTGCTGCAGGAGAGCGGCGCGGATTACCTGGCTGTGAGCAGCATAGACGAGGCCATGGAGCTGCGCCTGGGCGGCATCACCATGCCCATCCTGATCCTGGGCCACACCCCCAAGGAGCAGGTGGAAAACCTGATCCAAAACCACATCACCCAGGCCGTCACCTGCAAGGCCAAGGCACTGGAATACAGCGAGGAGGCCCAGCGCTGCGGCGGCACGCTGAAGATCCATATCAAGGTGGACACCGGCATGTCCCGCCTGGGCTACCTGGTCAGCGGCGACCACTTTGAGAGCGGCGTGGAGGGTATCTGCGAGGCCTGCCGCCTGCCGGGGCTGGAGGCGGAGGGCATCTTCACCCATTTTGCCGTGTCCGATGAGCCGGAGGATGAGGAGAGCAGGGCCTACACAAAACAGCAGTTTGCCCTGTTTACATCCGTTATCGAAAAGGCGGAGGAGAAGCTGGGGCGGAAATTCGCTCTGCGTCACTGCGCCAACACCGGCGCCGTGGCCTACTGGCCGGAGATGATGCTGGACATGGTGCGCCCGGGTCTGCTGCTGTACGGCTATGGCGACGGGGCGCAGAAGCTGGGCCTGCGCCCGGTGATGCGCCTGATGACCAATATCAGCACCATTAAGATCTATGAGCCGGGTACCTCCGTCAGTTACGGACGTATTTTTAAAACCCAGCGCACCACCCATATGGGCGTGGTGCCCTACGGCTATGCCGACGGCTTTTTCCGGTGCCTGTCGAACCGGTGCAGCCTGATGACCGCCTATGGCCCCGCACCGCAGCGGGGGCGCATCTGCATGGATATGTGCATGATCGACCTGACGGACCTGCCCCAGGTGAACGTGGGGGACGAGGTGGAGATCTTCGGGCCCCACAACCCGGTGGAGAAGCTGGCGGAGCTGGCGGGGACCATCCCCTACGAGTTGACCTGCGCCGTAAGTAAGCGGGTGCCCCGGGTGTACGTTGAAAACGGAAAAGAGACGGAGCGGGAGCTGCTGCTGCGCTTTTAAAGGCACCGCCGGCCGCCGGCGGGCATAGACTGATATGGGACGGACACGATACGGTTTTTTCCGTGGGGCGTATATTTTTCGAGGCTGCGTGGGACAATGAAAGTGACCCAGATACATGGGTACTTTTTTCCGGCGGAGTGTGAACCTTGTGGAATCAACTGTCAGACGGGGCGAAATCTATTATGCCGACCTCAGCCCGGTGGTGGGCAGCGAGCAGGGCGGCGTGCGGCCGGTGCTGATCGTGCAGAACGACACCGGCAACCGCCACAGTCCCACCGTCATCGCGGCGGCCATTACCTCCCGCACCGGCAAGGCCAAGCTGCCCACGCATATTGAGCTGCCCGGGCAGAGCAGCGGCCTGCCACGGGACTCCATCATCCTGCTGGAGCAGATCCGCACGCTGGACAAAAAACGCCTGCGGGAGAAAATGGGACGGGTGGAGGACAACATCATGCAGCAGGTGGATGCGGCTATCGCGGTGTCCTTCGGACTGCCTCATGAGCGCCTGGTATGAGGAGCAGCTACATACCGGGCGGGGACAGACCATGAAAAACGGAGAGGATATATCCTCTCCGTTTTTTACTTATAAACGTCATGCGATGGACACCGCTGCGCTGGCTGCGCCTTTGCAGAAAAAAAACGACGACTTGAGAGCCTACCTATCGGTAGGTAAAATGGAGAATATCCAATGGAAAGGAAATCGAGGTGGGTACTATCAGAAAACTGCTGCATCCGGCCGCCATGCTCCTGTGCGGCCTGGCCATAGGCGCGGCCGTCCGGCTGCTGGACATTTATACGGTCACCCTGGGGGAGATCTTTTCCCGGATGGCCGTGTGGATCCTCCTGGGGACGCTCATCGCCATATACAGCCCGACTCCCAAACGGGCCATGGCCAACATCCTGCCCTTCTGCTTGGGGATGCTGGCGGCCTACTATGCCGTGGCCGTCATCACCCACGGGGTGTACGGGGAGAGCTATATCGTCGGGTGGACGGTATTTGCGCTTTTGTCCCCGGGAATGGCATATCTGGCGTGGCTGAGCAAGGAAAAGGGAACGATCCCCGGGCTTTTGCGGGTGGGGATCGTAGGGGTATCCGTGGTGTCGACGTTGATGCTGTTTGAACAGCTGCGGATCGACGATCTCATCATTGTCGGGCTGCTGGTTTATTTCCTGTTTTTCAAGAGGGTACGGCGTTAGCGGAAAACATGGCATTGCCGCAGCCGGTCGGTGGACCGGCTGCGGCAATGCTTTTCCTGTGAAATTTACTTGGCCTTGATGCTCACTGGGGTGCTGAAGGCGGAGTTGGCGGTGCTCGTTACCTTGCTGATGGCTTTCACCTTATAATAATAGGTGGTGCCCGCTTTGGCGGAGGTGTTGGTGTAGCTCAGACCGGTGGTGGTATACATCTTGGTGTATGCGCCGTTTTGAGAGGTGGCCCGATACACTTCGTACTGGCCGGCACCCGCCACGGCGTTCCAGGTCAGCCTGGGCTTGCCGGCGGAAGTGGCGGTGACATTCACGCTGGGCTTGGCGCAATGGCAGATGCCCGCTGCGGCGGCGCTGTAATAGGAGTTGGCGGAGGCCTTCACCTTGCTGACGGCTTTTACCTTGTAATAATAGGTGCAGCCGGTGCTGGCCTTTTTGTCGGTATAATGAGTGGCCGCAGTGGTGCCCAGGAGCGTATAGGTGCCATTCTTGCTGGCGGCCCGGTACACCTCGTACCGGACGGCTCCGGCCACGGCATCCCACTTGATGTAGGGCCTGCCGGTGGATGCTGCATAGCTTGTCTTTACCACAGGCCTCGCGCAGCGGCAAATGCCGGTCACCACGGCGCTGTAATCGCTCTTGGATCCCGCTGCATTCACGGCCTTTACCTTGTAGTAATAGGTGTAGCCGGCGCCGGCTTTATTGTCCGTGTAGCTGAGGCTTGCGGTGGTGCCCAGGAGCTTATAGGTGCCGGTTTTGCTGGTGGCCCGGTACACCTCGTATTTGCTAGCCCCGGTGACGGCGGTCCATTTGATATAGGGCTTGCCGGTGGAGACGATGCACTTTGCCTCGGCTGTGACAGGCGGCAGGGCTCGCTTGTAATTGTAATGCATTTTAGCCTGCCCGAGCGCCTCGTTCATGCTGCCTTTTTCCACGCTGCCCTTTTCCACAAGGGCCCACTGCTTTTCCGTGCCTGCGTAATACACATCTGTCAGGTTGTCACAGCCATAAAACGCGCCGGTTCCGATCAGTTTCAGGCTGACCGGGAGGAGAATGGAGGTCATGCCGGGGCAGCCCAGGGAATCCATGCTCAGCGTCTCTACCCCCTGGGGGATGACTATGCCGCCGGTCCTGCCGCCGGGATACTGAATCAGCGTTTTCATATCCTTGGTATACAGGGCCCCGTCCCGGGAGACAAAATTCTTATTCCCGGAGGCTACCGTGATCGCCTGCAGGCCGGTGCAGGAGCGGGCGGGGTACATCCCGATCTTCGACACGCTGGCGGGGATGCGGAGGGACCTGAGACTGGTGCAGCCGGTGAAAGCGTCCGTGCCAATGCTCACCAGGCCCTCGGGAAGGACGACCTTTTCCAGGCTGGTGCAGCTTAGGAACTGCGTAGATTCCACGACCTTGGAGCCTTTTTCAAAATATACCTCCTTCAGACCGGTGCATTTGGAAAAGGCGGAGCCGCCGCCCTCGGTCAGGCTGGCCGGCATGGTCAGGGTCCTGAGACTGCTGCAGCCGGCAAATGCCAACCAGCCCAGGGTTTTCAGATTCCTGGGGAGGGTCATGTCAGACAGGGCGGTGCACTTATTAAATGCGGCGGCACCGATGTCCGTTACACTGTCCGGGATCTGAACGCTGGTGAGCTTGCCGCAGTCACTGAAGGAAAGGTAGGCGATGGTAGTCACGCCCTTTGACAGAACCACGGACTTGATCTGATTTTTATAGGCGGCCCAGGGCATATTGCCATTGCTGTATTCCGCCATGGCGCCCTTGCCGCTGATGGTCAGGGTGCCGGTGCTGCTGAGGGACCAGGTGAGATTTTTACCGCAGGCGCCGGAGGCGGTTGTTGCGGCGTAAGCGGTGGCAGGCAGCAGGCACAAAACCAGGAGTGCCGCTAAAACCAGGCTGATAAGTCGCTTTTTCATACAGTTTTCCCCGTCTTTCTCTTTTTTGATACAAATAATGGTATCGGAAAAGGGAAAAATTGTCAATGGAGCATGGAAGAATTTTTACCCGGCACTTTGCTGTTTTTTCGGCGCGAATTTCGTGGAATGTGCACAGAGAATTTGACTGCATGGCAGCTGCCGGACAGCATACTATATAAGATGAAGCGGGTTGCCGCGCGGAAAATGCCGCGCCGGGGCTGAAAATTACTACCACATCTTGACGGAGTGTGGTACAATGGATTCCCAGACAATAACCTGTTCCGCCCGACCCGGTGGACGCGGTGCAAAAAGGAGAATGGCAATGAAGTGTCCCTATTGCGGATATCAGGAGAGCAAGGTGGTGGATTCCCGGCCGGCCGACGAGGGCAGCATCCGCCGCCGCCGGGAGTGCCTGCGGTGCGAGCGCCGTTTCACCACATATGAAACGGTGGAGAGCCTGCCTATGGTGGTCATCAAAAAGGACGGCAGCCGCCAGAGCTTTGACCGCAGCAAGGTGCTGCGGGGCATCCAGCGCAGCTGCGAAAAGCGGCCGGTGCCCGTGGCGGACATGGAACGCATGGCCACAGAGATCGAACAGGAGCTGCAGAACAATCTGGAGCGGGAGATCAGCACGGAGCTGGTGGGCGAGATGGTCATGGATAAGCTGAAAAAGGCCGACGAGGTGGCCTATGTGCGCTTTGCCTCCGTTTATCGGCAGTTCAAGGACATCAACACCTTTATGAGCGAGCTGAACAAGCTCCTCAGCGAGAAGTGACTATAGGATATTCCGTAGGGTCAGCCGCTGCATCTCGGCCAGGAGCGTGAACTGCGTGCGCAGCTCCGCCATGTCTGAGCGCAGCCCGGCGTCATCCTGCTGCTGGGCCAGGGCGATGCACCGCTGGAGCAGCGCCTCCGTTTCGTCCAGCTCCTGGTGGACGATGATCATATGCAGCCACCCCTGCTGCTCCGTCCAGCGGCCGTAGAGGTCCGAGAGGGCTGCCTGGGCGTCGGGCCACTGCTCCCGGCAGACCAGGTCGTCGGCGAACTGAAGCTGCCGGGTCCATGCGTCCGTATACCGGGCCACGCTGCTGCCGGCAAACAGGCACAGCAAGAGAGTCAGCAGCAAAATGAAAATGGGGATTCGGAAAGATCTCATTGGGCAGCATCCTTTACAATACAAATCGCCTCCCCCTGCTCATCCACGCTGAGGAGAAAGACCTGGGTGGGGGAGCATATGCCTTTCTCCCGCAGCTGCTTGTGCAGCCACGCTTCGTCCCGACCGGCCCGGCGCAGGTTATCCCGCAGCAGGCGGCCGTCGTTGATGATGACCGTGGGGAGGAACACGTCGTCTTCACAGCTTAGGCCCATCTGCCGGGGCGTGGCCGGCTGCGTCGCTGTGCGCAGCAGCACCGACAGCTGCCCGCCGGTCTCCAGGATGGCGTACTTCACGTCCCGGATGTCCGTGACGCCCTGGGTGCGCAGCTCCTCAAACAGCTCGTCCAGGGTCAGGCGGTTGTGCCGCATGGCCGCCTGCTGGAGCTGGCCGTCCCGGATGATGAGGGCGGGTTCGCCGCAGATCAGTGTGCGAAAGCGCACGCTGCGCAGACTGAGGCAGCTGAGGAGCATGCTCATGGCCAGCAGCGTGATAATGGGGATGACCCCGTTTACCAGGGGGATCCCGAAATCCTGCATGGGCACGGACGCCAGGTCCGACAAGAGCATGGTCAGCACCAGCTCGATAGGCTCCAATTCACCGATCTGCCGCTTGCCGGTGAGCCGGAGCCCCACAATGAGCAGCAGATAGAGTATGGCGGTTCGGAAAAAAGCGGTGATCATAGGGTATACCTCCTTTGCGGCAGTATCTGCCGTTAGAGGTAGAAATATACAAAAAGCCACAGAGAAGAAAGGAGGACTATGGGGCAGGCCCCATCATAAGCGCCAGCGCCCGCCTATGGCGGGACGACGAGGAGGAGAGAGTATCGAAGATTTCGGCGGAAGCTCTCCCGCACCGTTCGGGTGCGCACGCAGCGGGCAAATATGCGGGCGACCGCAAAACAGAGAAGCTGCGGCCGGACAGGAATGGCAAATATCTGTGCGTTTGTCCTTCCGATTGTGAAATAACAACCGTTTAACGATCAGGAGGAAAAATTATATGTGTGGAATCGTAGGATATGTAGGCAAGCAGCAGGCCGCGCCCATTTTGCTGGACGGACTGCAGCGGCTGGAATACCGGGGCTATGACTCCGCAGGCATCGCCGTGAGCGGCCCGGAGGGGATGCAGGTGAAGAAGGCCAAGGGCCGCCTGCAGGTGCTGAAGGACCTGACCCATGACGGCGCGGATCTGCCCGGCACCCTGGGCATCGGCCACACCCGCTGGGCCACCCACGGCGAGCCCAACGACATCAACGCCCACCCCCATGTGAGCCAGAGCGGACGCATCGCCCTGGTACACAACGGAATCATCGAGAATTTCGCGGAGCTGAAGGGCCAGCTCCTGCACAAGGGCTATCATTTTACATCCGAGACCGACAGCGAGGTGGTGGTGCAGCTGCTGGACTACTACTATGAGCAGTGCGGGGACATGATCGAGTCCGTCCGGCGGATGCTCAGCGCCGTGGAGGGCGCCTATGCCCTGGGCATCGTGTCCGCCGACGCGCCGGATACGCTCATTGCCGCCCGGAAGGACGCGCCGCTGCTGCTGGGCTACGGCGAAGGGGAGAACTTCATCGCCTCCGACGTCACTGCCATCATCCGCCACACCCGGGACATCTCCTACATGGAGGACGGGGAGATGGCCGTGCTGACCCGGGAGGGCATCACTGTGTATGACAAGCAGGGCCATGCGGTGGAAAAGAAGCACCACCATGTGGACTGGGATATTGACGCCGCCGAAAAGGGCGGCTACGCCCACTTCATGCTCAAGGAGATCTTTGAGCAGCCCCGGGCCATCCGGGAGGCTACCGCTGCCCGGCTCCAGGGCGGGCGTGTGATATTGCAGGACCTGACCATGACACCGGAGGAGATCCGCAACATCGGCCGCATCATCATCATCGCCTGCGGCTCGTCCTACCATGTGGGCATGGTGGGCAAGTATAACCTGGAGCGGATGCTCCGGCGCAGCGTGGAGGTGGTGCTGGCCTCCGAGTTCCGCTACAGCGATCCCATCGTGCAGCGGGGCGACCTGGTCATCACCATCAGCCAGTCCGGCGAGACCCTGGACACCATGGCCGCCCTGCGGGAGGCCAAGAAGCGGGGCGCACGGATTTTGTCCATCGTGAACGTGGTGGGCTCGTCCATCGCACGGGAGTCTGACGACGTGCTCTACACCTGGGCCGGCCCCGAGATCGCCGTGGCCACCACCAAGGCCTACAGCACACAGATGGCCGTGCTGAACATGCTGGGCCTGTATTTCGGCGACATTCTCGGCACCATCGACCGGGAGACCTACAGCGAGATGGTACGGGATATGCAGCGCATTCCCGAGTATATCGAGAAGATCCTGGAAAACGCCGAGAGCATCCACGACATCGCTAAAAAGATCTGCAAGAGCGAGGATGTGTTCTTCATCGGCCGGAATCTGGACTATGCCCTGTCCCTGGAGGGCAGCCTGAAGCTGAAGGAGATTTCCTACATCCATTCGGAGGCTTACGCCTCCGGCGAGCTGAAGCACGGCACCATCTCCCTCATTGTGGACGGTACGCTGGTCATCGCCCTGGGCACCTACGGCCCACTGTTTGACAAGGCCATGAGCAACGTGGTGGAGGTGCAGGCCCGGGGCGCCAACGTCCTGGCCCTGACCACCGAGAGCCACGCCGAGGAGATGGGCCGCCATGTGCCCATGGTCCTGACCATTCCGGATATCCATGACATGCTGCTGCCCCAGCTGGGCGTGGTGCCCCTGCAGCTGCTGGCATACTACATGGCGCTGGAGCGGGGCTGCGACATCGACAAGCCCCGGAACCTGGCCAAGAGCGTGACGGTGGAGTAAACAGGAGGGGCTATGTTTCATTTGGCCATTGTGCTTTTGCCGCTTTTGAGCTTTGCCCTTATTGCCACGCTTGCCACGGGGGCGGGACTGCTTATAACGGCCCTGATGGGCGGCGCTTCGGCGGCGCTGCTGGTGAAGGATAAGTGCCTGAAGCGGCTGGTGCTGCTGGGCTGCGGCATTCTGGCCCTGGCGGGCATCGCCTGCGTGGGATTGGTGCTGGGCTGGTCGTACCTTGTGGCGGCGGGCTGCTGCCTGGGTGCGGTGGTGCTGGCCATCGTGGGCCTGTGCGGGTGCAGGCGCATCAGCAATAAGTACGGCCGGGTGGGCTCCATTATGCTTTTTGCCTTTGCCGCCGCCGCGGCGCTGCTGTTCGGCATCATCGTGGTGGCCATCGGCATGAGGTGAACTGCCGCGGGCCGGGAATTGAACTGAAAAAGGGCGGGGAGTACCCCCGCCCTTTTTTCACGCCACAAAATCCCAGGCCGGGCTTGCATGAAACTCCAGGCAAATGCGTAGGGGCGGGGTTCTACCCCGCCCGCCCCGTTTCGCGCAATCTTTTTGCAAATTCGTAGGGCGGGCTGCCCCCCAGCCCGCCGCCCATCCTGTGCCGCATCATCGCGGCAGCGTGAGGGCACGCCGCCCCACCGCACCCCTTGTCCTACCCCTATCTTTCCGCTTTCCCCGTTCATCTTTCCTCTCTAAAAACTTCCCTCTTTCTTTTTTCTGCCGTTTGCGGTATAATCAAAAATTGAACGGCATTTTTCCCCGGAAGGAGAGAGAATATGACAACAGCAGAATTGGTCCGGCAGCTGCAGCAGGTGCAGAGCATGTCCATCGTGGGTATGTGCAAAAACGCCGGCAAGACCACCATGCTCAACTGGCTCCTGGCCCACACCGGCCGGCAGCAGGTCCTGGGCCTGACCTCCATCGGCCGGGACGGCGAGAGCACCGACGTGGTCACCGGCACGGAAAAGCCCAGCATCTTTGTCCCGGCGGGCACCCTCATCGCCACCGCCAAGGACATGCTGCGCCTGGGCGACGTGACCCAGGAGATTTTGGTCACCACCGGCATCCCCACGCCTTTGGGCGAGGTGATCATCATGCGCGCCCGCAGCGACGGCTATGTGCAGCTGGCGGGCCCGTCTATTACGGCCCAGCTGAAAGAGGTATCCAAAACGTTTTTTGAGCTGGGGGCCACCCAGTCCATCATCGATGGCGCCCTGGGCCGCAAATCCCTGGGGGCCCGGAACGTGGCCGACGGCATCGTGCTGTGTACCGGTGCGTCCTATAACATGAGCATGGACAAGGTCATAGAGGACACGGCCAACTTCTGCCGGCTCATGGATCTGCCCAAGGCGGAGACGCTGCCGCCGGAGGCGGCGGAGGGGTTGGAGAAGTGCCTGAAGGAGCATGGGGAGGCATACATTCCCGGAGCTCTGACGGACAGCATGGTGGTGCCGCTGCTGCGCAGCGGCCTGCTGCGCGGAGGCCGCCTGGTGGTGGCTGACCCCAGCAAGGTGCTCCTGAAGCCCGACACCCTGGATAAGCTGGCGGTGCGGGAGGTGGCCCTGCAGACCAAGGATGCCGCCCGGACCCTGTGCGTCACGGTGAACCCCGTGTCGGCCTACGGGTGGAAGTTTGACAAGGATGTGTTTATCGACCGGATGCGCCAGAGCGTGAAGGTGCCGGTCATCAATGTGAAGGAGGAGCTGGCATGATTTCCATTCGGTTTGAGGAGAAGCAGCAGATCGGCCTGCAGTACGCCCTGGAGACCCTCCACGGGTGCAGTCCCTTCGGCCAGGAGAAGATCCGCCGTCTGCGGTACTATACCCCGGCGGAGCGGGCGGAGCTGGAGACAGAGCTTTATAACGTGCAGCAGGCGGCGGATCACGCCGACCAGCTCAAGGGCGTGTATGACAAGATCTGTATCCTGCTGTGCCAGATGAAGGACATCCGCAACTCTATCCGCCGCTGCCGAGACGGAGAGGTGCCGGACCATGTGGAGCTGTTTGAGATCAAGGGCTATCTGCAGCGGCTGGAGAGTCTGCTGCCCCTGTATGCGCAGATGAGCGAGGTTGCGCCCTTGCGGGAGCTCTCCTTCCACGATCCCAGGCCGGCTTTGGCCATCCTGGACCCGGACAACACCCGGTCCCGTGGCTTTTACATTCCCGACAGCATGACAGAAAAGCTCCGCCAGGTCCGCCGGACCAAGAAGGAGCTGGAGGAGAAGCTCCATGAGGCCAAGACCGATGCGGAAAAGGACGAGCTGCGCCTGCGCCGCACGCAGATCTGCGCCGAGGAGGAGAGCGAGGAGACGAAGATCCGCCGGGATATGGGCGCGCGCCTGGCGCCCCTGGCGGAGGCTATGCTGGAGGATGCAGAGAGCGCAGGCCGCCTGGACTTTATCATTCAGAAGGCCATGTTTGCCGTGCGCTACGGCGGCGTGATGCCGGAGATTACCGACGGCCCCTTGGAGCTGACGGACATGATGAACCCGGAGCTGTGCGACCTGCTGAGCGAGCAGGGCCGCAGCTTTGTGCCGGTATCCATCGCCCTGGACCGGGGTGCTACGGTCATCACCGGCGCCAACATGGGCGGCAAGAGTGTGGCCATGAAAACCGTGGCACTGAATGTGCTGCTGATGCAGGCGGGCTTTTTGGTATGCGCCAAGAAGGCCAAAATGCCTCTGTTCGAGAGTGTGCTTATGCTGTTTGAGGATATGCAGTCCATCCAATCGGGCCTGTCCGGCTTCGGCTCGGAGATCGTGCAGTTCCAAAAGGCGCTGGATCAGGCGGAGCAGGGCTACTCCCTGTTTTTGCTGGATGAATTCGCCCGGGGCACCAATCCCGACGAGGGCGCGGTGATCGTCCAGGCGGTGACGAAATATCTCAATGGTATCAATGCCATCTCCCTGCTCACCACCCACTATGACAAGGTGGCCGATTGCGGCCGGGCCCACTATCAGATCATCGGTCTGCGGGACATCGACCCCGAGGCCATCCGCCGGGAGCTGGCGGTCAGCGGGGAGGACGGCATCCGGGTCATCGCCCGGCACATGAACTACGGCCTGTACCGGGTGGAGGGGAAGTCCGACTGCCCCAGAGATGCCCTGAACATCTGCCGCATGCTGTCGCTGAAGCCGGAGATCCTGCATCTGATCGAGGAAAATTACTGAGAAAACAGGACGCGAACTCCGTGAGACTTGCTTAAAAAGGACGGCAAATGCCGTCCTTTTTTCGTGGCTCGAAACAATGCAAAATCTGTCGCATCATGCAAAAAACTTATTGTCATTTTTCTCACAATCTCCCTTGACAAATTGGCTGAATGTATTATAATTTGAAGTGCAGAATTCCATATAACAGACAATAGAGGCGCAGAGGACAGGGTAGTCTCTTCCGGGGCAGCAGGGAGCCCGATGGGAAGCGGCGAAGGGGTCTTTTGCCGAAGGTGCGCGCGTGTCCTGCGGCGCGTTCCTGGGTGTGCAGTGTAAGCGGCACAACTGTCATGTCCTATGCAGACATGGAGCGCTATTGGTCATAAACTTGACCAGTAGCGCCTTTTTCATGCCCAAAAGGCGCCGCTCGGCCGGCGTTATAAGAAACTCTGTAAAAAATATTTTTTAGGAGGAATTTATCATGGAAAAGATGACTTCTCTGCTGCGTCTGCGTATGAGCGCCAAGGATGCTCACTACGGCGGAAACCTGGTGGACGGTGCCCACATGGTGCATCTGTTCGGCGATGTCGCCACCGAGCTGCTGATCAAGTGCGACGGTGACGAGGGTCTGTTCTGCGCTTATGACAACGTCGAGTTCCTGGCTCCCGTGTATGCCGGCGATTATATCGAGGCTTACGGCGAGATCGAGAAGATCGGCAACACCTCCCGCACCATGAAGTTCGAGGCCCGCAAGGTCATCGTGTCCCGCCCCGATATCAGCGCTTCCGCTGCCGATGTGCTGGCTGAGCCCGTTGTGGTCTGCCGCGCCCACGGCACCTGCGTCACCCCCAAGGATTGCCAGCGCAACAAGATCGAGAAGTAAGGAGCGGAGAGTATGGAAAAGCTGATTATTACCGCTGCTATCTGCGGCGCTGAGGTCACCAAGGCTCAGAACGAGGCTGTGCCCTACACCGTCGAGGAAATGGTCCGCGAGGCCAAGTCCGCCTACGAAGCCGGTGCGGCTATCCTGCACATCCATGTCCGCGAGGACGACGGCACCCCCACCCAGGATCGTGAGCGTTTCAAGGTCGTTATGGACGCTATCCGCAAGGAGCTGCCCGACGTCATCATGATCCCCTCCACCGGCGGCGCCACCGGCATGAGCCCCGAGGAGCGTCTGCAGCCCACCGAGCTGTTCCCCGAGATGGCTACCCTGGACTGCGGTACCTGCAACTTCGGCGATGAGATCTTCGACAACACCATGCCCACTATGCGTGCCTTCGGCAAGCGCATGATCGAGAACGGCATCAAGCCCGAGTACGAGTGCTTCGAGCTGGGCCACATCGACACTGTCCTTGGCATGGCCAAGAAGGGCGAGGTCCCCGGCCACCCCATGCAGTTCAACTTCGTCCTGGGCGTACACGGCTGCACCCCCGCCTCCGTGGAGAACCTGGCCTTCTTCGCCAGCAAGATCCCCGCTGACGCCACCTGGACCGTGTCCGGCGTGGGCCGCGCTGCCTGGACCATGGCTGCCGCTGCCATCGCTATGGGCGGCAACGTCCGCGTTGGTTTTGAGGACAACATCTACCTGGGCAAGGGCCAGAAGGCCGCGTCCAACGGCGAACTGGTGGCCAAGGTCGTCCGCATCGCCAAGGAGCTGGGCCGCGAGATCGCTACCCCCGCTGAGGCCCGCGAGATCCTGTCCCTGAAGCCCCTGAAGTAATCGCTAAACAAACTTTACATATTTTTTTAGGAGGAATATTACAATGGCTGAACTGAAAGGCAACAAGTACGGTACCCACCGCGTTATCGAGCCCAAGGGCGTTCTGACCCAGGCTGCATGGAAGATCGACAACGATATGTCCAAGGTCTACTCCAACGAGATCGTCTGCGATGTCACTTCCCTGAACATTGACTCCGCTTCCTTCACCCAGATCTCCGAGGCCTGCGGCGGCGACGAGAAGAAGATCGGCGAAATGATCCTGGGCATCGTCGCTGAGCGCGGCAAGCAGCAGAATCCTGTCACCGGTTCCGGCGGTATGTTCAAGGGCGTCGTCGCTCACATCGGCGAGGATCTGAAGAAGAAGCCCGGCTTCGACCTGAAGGAAGGCGACAAGATCGTTTCCCTGGTCTCCCTGTCCATGACCCCGCTGAAGATCGACAAGATCCTGGCCATCCACAAGGACATTGACCGCGTGGACATCGTCGGCAAGGCCATCCTGTTCGAGTCCGCTCTGTATGCCAAGATGCCCGAGGATATGTCCGAGCCTTTGGCCCTGGCCGCTCTGGACGTGGCCGGCGCTCCCGCTCAGGCCCGCAAGCTGCCCAAGGAGGGCGACAGCGTTCTGATCCTGGGCGCCAACGGCAAGTCCGGCGTTCTGTGCGGCTGGGAAGCTATGAAGAAGGTCGGCCCCAAGGGCAAGGTCGTGGGCGTTGTCCGCAACCCCAAGCAGGTCCCCGGTCTGCTGGAGCTGGGCGTGTACACCGACGTCATCGTGGCCGACTGCACCAAGCCCGTTGAGGTTATGGAGGCTGCTCTGGCTGCCAACGACGGCAAGGAGTACGATCTGTCCATCTGCTGCGTGAACATCGAGTCCTGCGAGATGTCCGCCATCCTGCCCGTCCATGACGACGGCCTGGTGTACTTCTTCTCCATGGCTACCTCCTTCACCAAGGCTGCCCTGGGCGCTGAGGGTATCGGCAAGGACGTCACCATGATCATCGGCAACGGCTATACCAAGAACCACGCTCAGATCACCCTGGACGTGCTGCGCGAGAATCCCAAGCTGCGCAAGCTGTTCGACGAGAAGTATTGCTAATTCCATAAACGCCGAGTGCAGGGGGGCTTTTGCGCCCCCTGCCTTCGGCCTATTCCCGGATAACATTACTATTGAGAATTAAAGGAGATACAAATATGAAGACTCGCAACGGTCTGTTTGCCGATGTCCCCGAAAATCTGTGGAACGACTGGCACTGGCAGGTCGCCAACCGCGCTGAGACGGTTGAGGATCTGAAGAAGTACATGACCCTGACTCCCGATGAGGAAGAGGGCGTCCGCAAGACCCTGGGCAAGCTGCGTATGGCAGTGACTCCTTATTATCTGTCCCTGATCGACCTGGACGATCCCTTTGATCCCATCCGCAAGATGGCTATCCCCCGCGCCGAGGAGCTGGAGTATGCCGACTATGAGGACGCCGATCCCCTGCACGAGGATACCGACTCCCCCACCCCCGGCCTGACTCACCGCTATCCCGACCGCGTGCTGCTGCTCATCACCGACCAGTGCTCCATGTACTGCCGTCACTGCACCCGTCGCCGTTTCGCCGGTCAGAACGACTGCGAAGTGCCTATGGCTCAGATCGACAAGTGCATCGACTATGTGGCCGCTCATCCTGAGGTCCGCGACGTGCTGCTGTCCGGCGGTGACTGCCTGATGGTGGATGATGACAACCTGGAGTACATCATCAAGCGCCTGCGCGCCATTCCTCACGTGGAGATCGTCCGCCTGGGCTCCCGCACCCCCGTGGTGTGCCCCCAGCGTATTACTCCCGAGCTGTGCAACATGCTGAAGAAGTATCACCCCATTTGGCTGAATACGCACTTCAACACCCCCAAGGAGTTCTCTCCCGAGGCCGCCAAGGCCTGCGCTATGCTGGCTGACGCCGGTATCCCCCTGGGCAACCAGTCCGTGCTGCTGGCCGGCGTGAATGACTGCATCCATGTCATGATGGATCTGGTCCACGGCCTGGTGCAGATGCGCGTGCGCCCCTACTACATTTATGCTTGCGATCCTTCCCTGGGTCTGAGCCACTTCCGTACCCCTGTTTCCAAGGGTATCGAGATCATGGAAGCCCTGCGCGGCCATACCTCCGGCTACTGCATCCCCACCTTCGTGGTGGACGCCCCCGGCGGCGGCGGCAAGACCCCCGTTATGCCCAACTACCTGATCTCCGAGACTCCCCGCAAGGTTATCCTGCGTAACTTCGAGGGCGTTATCACTTCTTACACCCAGCCCGAGCACTATGTGCAGAACTGCCACTGCGACGTCTGCATGGGTAAGAAGAAGGTGGAGAAGACCGGTGTTGCATGGGTTGCCGAAGGCACCAAGCAGCGTTATCTGGAGCCCACCAAGCTGCTGCGCAATGAGCGCCATGTGAAGAAGTAAGAGGTAAAAATATGGAAAGCAAACTCGGCTTGAATATGGAACTGGTCGAGAAAGCCCGTGCATCCGCTGCCCATGTGGCAGCGGATGTCCAGGGTTTCATCGATCAGCACACCACGGTCACCGTGGAGCGCGCTGTCTGCCGCCTGCTGGGCATCGATGGCGTGAATGAGATGGATGTCCCCATGCCCAACGTGCTGGTGGACCATCTGCTGGCGACTTCTCTGCTGCCCGCCGGCGCCGCTTGGGCCATCGGCAACGCTATGGTGGAGACCGGTAAGGATCCCCAGGCTGTGGCTGAGGCTGTGGACAGCGGCGAGCTGGACCTGTCTAAGCTGCCCGCTCACTCCGACGAGGAGATCCGCGCCGCTATCACCCCCGTGGTGAACGCCACCGTGGAGCGCATCAACAAGAACGTTGCCAAGCGCAACGCTTACCTGAAGGAGTGGGGCGACAAGGAAGGCCCCTACCTGTACATCATCGTGGCCACCGGTAATATCTATGAGGATATTATCCAGGCCAAGGCCGGCGCCAAGCAGGGTGCCGACATCATCGCTGTGATCCGTACCACCGGCCAGTCCCTGCTGGACTATGTGCCTTACGGCGCTACCACCGAGGGCTTCGGCGGCACCTACGCTACCCAGGAGAACTTCCGCCTGATGCGCGCCGCTCTGGACGAAGTGGGCGAGGAGCAGCACCGCTACATCCGCCTGTGCAACTATTGCTCCGGCCTGTGCATGCCCGAGATCGCCGCTATGGGCGCTCTGGAGCGCCTGGATGTTATGCTGAACGACGCCCTCTACGGCATCCTGTTCCGCGACATCAACATGCAGCGCACCATCGTGGACCAGTTCTTCTCCCGCGTGATCAACGGCTATGCCGGCGTGATCATCAACACCGGTGAGGATAACTATCTGACCACCGACGACGCTATTACCGCCGCCCACACGGTGCTGGCCTCCCAGTTCCTGAACGAGGCCTTTGCCAAGGACGCCGGTATGCGCGAGGAGCAGATGGGCCTGGGCCACGCCTTCGAGATGGATCCCTCCGTGGAGAACACCTTCCTGTATGAGCTGGCGCAGGCACAGATGGCCCGCGAGATCTTCCCCAATGCACCGCTGAAGTACATGCCGCCCACGAAGTTCATGACCGGCAACATCTTCCGCGGCCATATCCAGGACGCGCTGTTCAACATGGTCACCATCCTGACCAATCAGCGCCTGTGCCTGCTGGGTATGATGACCGAGGCTATCCACACCCCCTTCATGTCTGACCGTGCCCTGTCCATCGAGAATGCGCAGTACATCTTCCGCACCATGAAGGACCTGGGCAGCGAGCTGACCTACAAAGAGAACGGCATCATCCGCAACCGCGCCAACGAGGTGCTGACCAAGGCCACCGACTTGCTGGCTGAGATCGAGAAGCTGGGCCTGTTCACCACTATCGAAAAGGGTATCTTCGCCGATGTTAAGCGTCCTAAGGACGGCGGCAAGGGCCTGGCCGGTGTTGTGGTCAAGGACGACAAATACTTCAACCCCTTCGTTGAAGTCATGAAAGGCAAGGTGGCAGGAGAATGAGCAGCGGACTGTATAATACCCATAAAATAGATTTCGATACCACGCTGGACCTGACCCGCATCAAGCCTTACGGCGACACCATGAACGATGGTAAGGTGCAGACCAGCTTCACCCTGCCCATCAAGGATGACGAGCGCGGCGAGGAGGCTGCCCGTCAGATCGCCAAGAAGATGGGCCTGGAAGAGCCCAACGTGGCTTATCACCACGCGCTGGATAAGGAGTTCACCTTCTATGTGGTTTACGGCAGCTGCGTGCATACCGTGAACTATGAGGACATCCATGTTATCACCGTGGAGTCCGATGTCATGAGCATGGAGGAGACCAACGACTACATCCGTGAGCACATCGGCCGCAAGGTCGTGATGGTGGGTGCCTCCACCGGCACCGACGCCCACACCGTGGGCATCGACGCCATCATGAACCGCA
>CABMQL010000034.1 GCA_902388735.1 uncultured Eubacteriales bacterium
CGGCGGTGGCCTTATAGGTGTAGCCCTGGATGGACAGGGCGGCCTGAGCGGTCACATCATAGGCGGTGCCCTCCAGCAGGCTGGCAGAGGTGTAGGCGGGAGCCAGGACGTTGCCGTCCTCGTCCACATAGTTGACGGTGACGGTGTAGTAATGGTCCTCAATGACGGCATCCTTGGTGTAGACCACGGTGACGACCTTGTTGCCGTCCAGTGTGCCGGTGACGGCGTCGCCGGTGGTGGTCTTGTAGGTGTAGCCCTGGATGGACAGGGCGGCTTGAGCGGTCACGTCATAGGCGGTGCCCTCCAGCAGGCTGGCGGAGGTGTAGGCGGGGGCCAGGACATTGCCGTCCTCGTCCACATAGTTGACGGTGACGGTGTAGTAATTGTCCTCAATGACGGCATCCTTGGTGTAGACCACGGTAACGACCTTGTTGCCGTCCAGTGTGCCGGTGACGGCGTCGCCGGCGGTGGCCTTATAGGTGTAGCCCTGGATGGACAGGGCGGCCTGAGCGGTCACGTCATAGGCGGTGCCCTCCTTCAGACTGTCGGAGGTGTAAGCGGGGGCCACGGTGTTGCCCTTCTCATCCACATAGCAGACGGTGACGGTGTAGTAGTTATCCTTGGTGTAGACCACGGTGACGACCTTGTTGCCGTCTAGTGTGCCGGTGACGGCATCGCCGGTGGTAGCCTTGTAGGTGTAGCCCTGGATGGCGATGGCATCCTGGGCGGTCACGTCATAGGCGGTGCCCTCCAGCAGGCTGGCAGAGGTGTAGGCGGGGGCCACGGTGTTGCCGTCCTCATCCACGTAGTTGACGGTGACGGTGTAGTAGTTGATCTGATAGGAAACGGTGGGCTTCAGGAAATCCTGGCCATCACCCAGCACCTCGGTACCGGTAGCCATGGGGTAGAGGGTGGCGCTGCTGTTGGTGTAAAGGCCGTCATAGCCCTTGCTGCCGTTCGGGTCATAGGTGCCGTAGGTGCCGGCTTCCGTCTTGGGGTTCATCAGCTTGACGGTGTAGTGCAGCTGCACATGACGGAGGTTGGTGATGGGCACGTTGATGTCCCAGCGGAAGTGCTCCTCGCCGTCCGCTGCGGGGAAATAGGTCAGAATATAGTCATAGGAGACGTTATCCTGAGACTCGTCCTTGCCGAAGCCATAGGTGTTCTCCTGAAGCTGCACGGCCTCCAGCTTCTCGTCGCCCACGGTGACATAGATCTTGGCGGGGTCATTGACGAAGTCGAAGTTGTAGTCATTCTCCACATAGCCCATGTAGTCGTCCACATAGGAGCCGGCGTCCACGGCGTAGAGGATCTCGTTCCGGATGTCGCCGAAGTACAGGCGTTTATCTCCGTTCAGATAATTCATGAAGGCGTAGGAGTCATCGGCATTCCCTTTGCCGGCAGAGCCGTCCGGCGTTGCGACGGAGTATGCGTTATACCCGGCGCTCTTGATCTGCTGCCAGACTTGGTCGGCATAGTAGAAGGCCATGTCCCGGTTGTTGGCGGTCCGGGGCTCGCAGGGCTGGGACTTGAAGTCGGGGCTGGGCTTGCCTTGGTTGAAATTCAGATCATAATCAATGTGGTAATCATAATCGTCACCGGTCTTGCCTTCGCTGTTGACTGTTTCGTTTCTGGCCTTTACGTCAGCCAGGTACGCCTGCCAGGTAGCAACGTCGGACGTTTTCGTAGGCCGGGCAATATTTCTCGGGTCATAGCCCTCCGGCCCATTGCTGGGGCAGTACAGCCCGCTGTCCCAATAGCCGCCGGCAGCGCCCTGGTAGTTTTCTTTGGTGTAGTAAGTGCGGGAGAACGGCGTGGCGCTGGCCCAGTCGCCGTCCTTACTGTAGAGGTAGGTGGAGCCGTCGGACACCAGGACCAGGTACTTCTTGTCGGGAGAGATGTTCTGGTGATCCTCCAGAGCTTCCTTACCGGCCAGAAGACCGGCGTGGATGTTGGTGCCGCCGGAAATGGGATCCTCCATAGCGGTCTTTATAGCGTCATAGCTTGTCGAAAGGTCGAACCAGGCGGACTTGGTAGCATAGCGCTTGAACTTCACGATGCACACGTTCACGGCGGCGCCGCTGTCATCGGCAGAATCCTTCAAATCGCTCAGAAGGGAGAGAGCCTCATTCTTCACGCTTTCATTGGTGGAAGAAGAACCGTCCAGCACAAATACCACGTCGGAGTCCAGCTTTTCCTCTGCGCTGGGCAGGGAGAGCGTCACGTCCGAGGTCCAGGTCTCGGTGTCCAGGGGCGTTGCGGTTTTGGATCTGGAGACGCCGGTGGTGTAACGGGTCGTGTCGGTGGGTATCTGCTCCACGGCCAGGGCAGCCGTGGGCAGAACGCCTGCCAGCATCAGGATGCACAGCAGGGCCGCCAACAGTGAACTGAGTTTCTTTTTCACTTTCATAGATGTTCCTCCAATTCCTCCAGTTTTTTCGGTTGTGGACTGCCTGTCCCGCCATCCGCGAAAAACATGGTTCCATGATTATTTTTGCGGGTGCCGGTTCAGCGCAGCGTGATGATTCCTTGGTCGATCACCGCCTTTCCCATAGTGCAAAAAAGCCCGGGACCAGGTGCAGCGCATCTTGTCCGAGACAGCAAGCTTTCCGTGAGATTTGCGGAATAGGGGCGGGCAGACTGCCCGGCCTTCCGTTTTCTAAGGATAATATTCCCTTTTCTGCCAACATTATAACAGCATTTCCTTTATACTGCAAGGGGTTTTCGAAGCATCAATGCCGGCGGGCGGCCGGTCTTTCCCGGCAAACACCCTTGACATATGGGAATGACACCGCTATAATAGCCCCGTAAGCTCGGAGGGCGAGCTGTTCTGAAGAAGCAGCAGCCGGATAAGAGACAGACGAAGATGTTTGTTTCTTATCCGTTTTTTTCGTGCAAAAGGAGGAGTGCGGCGTGGATCTTCTGAACGGAAAAATCAAGCCCATTTATTTTAAGTATCTGTCGGCGTCCTTTGGCACCGCGCTGATCGCGTCTATTTACTCCATTGTGGACATGGCCATGGTGGGGCAGTACCAGGGGCCGGAGGGCACGGCGGCCCTGGCGGTGGTGGCACCGGTGTGGAACATCATCTACAGCCTGGGCCTGCTGGTGGGCATCGGCGGCAGCGTGCTGTTCAGCACCCGGCGGGGCAGCGGCCGGGCGGACGGCAGCGAAAACCAGTATTTTACCGCGGCGGCCATCGGCGCGGTGATATTGGCTGCCCTGGCCTGGATAGGGATATGGTGTTTTGAGGAGCCCATTCTCACCTTTTTCGGCGCGGATGAATCGCTGCTGGTACTGGCCCAGCGGTATATGCAGCCCATCAAGCCGGTGTTCCCGCTGTTTTTGCTGAACCAACTGCTGGCGGGGTTCCTGCGCAATGACGGAAGCCCGGGCCTGGCCACTATGAGCGTGCTGGCCGGGGGCATTATCAACATGCTCGGCGATTATTTCTTCGTGTTCCCCTGCGATATGGGGGTTTACGGGGCGGGTCTGGCCACGGCCATCGGCTCCGGTGTGTCCTGCCTGGTGATGCTCACCCACTTCATAAGCCGGAAAAACACCCTGCACCTGGTGCGGCCGGAAAGACTGGGCGAAAAGCTCCGGGCGATCTCCGTTACCGGGTTTTCAACCTTTTTTGTGGATGTGGCCATGGGCATCCTGACGGTGCTGTTTAACCGGCAGATCATGCGCTGGCTGGGCACCGACGCCATGGCCGTTTACGGCACGATCATTCAGATCAGCACCTTTGCCCAGTGCTGCGCCTACAGCGTGGGCCAGGCGTCACAGCCCATTATCTCCATGAACTACGGCGCGGCCAAGGCCGGGCGCATCCGCCAGACCCTCCGGCTGGCCCTGTACACGGTGGCCTTTTTCAGCGTCTTTTGGACGGCCCTGAGCATGGCCTGCCCCAATTTCTATATCCGCATTTTCATGTCGCCCACCCCGGCCATTTTAGCCATAGCGCCGGCCATCGTCCGCACCTACGCGCTGTCGTTTCCGCTGCTGCCGCTGAATATCTTTTCCACCTATTATTTTCAGGCCATTATGAAGCCCGGAGCGGCGTTCATTGTGTCGGTGGCCCGGGGGTTGGTGATCAGCGGGCTGCTGATCCTGGCGCTGCCTGCCCTGCTGGGGGCGGACGCCCTGTGGCTGGCCATGCCCATCACCGAGCTGCTGGTGGCGGTATACACCGTGGCGGCCATGAGAAAATACACAAAGACCCTGCCCACCGGGGGAGACACGGTATAAGCCGGAGGCCGGGCCGCGGCGCACAATGCACACAAATAGAAAAAGGCAAGCATCGCATGATGCTTGCCTTTTTCGTGGCTGCCCACAGGCCGCCGCTTTTGGTACGGCAAAAGTGCAGCGTCAAAAGCTGCCTAAGGCGGCCGCACCAAGTGGTGCGTCACAAGTGTTTTGCAGCAGGCAAAATTCACTTCCGCCGAGCAGCTTTGATCCCCATGGGGTGGAGCGACCAGGGGAGCAGAACCCAAAAATAAAAGACCGCCAAAGGCGATCTTTTATTTTTGGTGCGCGAGGCGGGACTTGAACCCGCACGTGCGTAATGCACACTAGAACCTGAATCTAGCGAGTCTGCCAATTCCACCACTCGCGCGAATATGCAGTTGAAGAAAAGAAGTGGTGCGCGAGGCGGGACTTGAACCCGCACGTGCGTAATGCACACTAGAACCTGAATCTAGCGAGTCTGCCAATTCCACCACTCGCGCATATCGGTCTTCTTTCCTGACTTCGGGGGAGAAACTGGTGCGAGTGATGGGACTTGAACCCACACGTCCAATCGAACACAAGCACCTCAAGCTTGCCTGTCTGCCTATTCCAGCACACTCGCAAATGAGTCTCTCGACCGAAGACTTGCTTATTATAGCATATGGAGAAAAAAAGTCAAGGGCTTTTTCCGCCAAAATCCATCTTTTTTAAAAGATGCATCGTCATGTGAAAAAAATGTGTTCGCCCGGCCGGGACGGCGGGGCTTTTGCAATAAATTTTGACAGCCGCCGGAAACTCCGGCGGCTGTCAGTGTGTGTTTTTGCGTGCGGCGGCAGACTGAAATTATCTTTCGCTCATGGGCACATAGGGCCGGCGCTTTTCAATGCACTTGCAGGCCGGGCGGATGATCTTGCTGTTTTCGCCCAGCTCTTCCATGCGGTGGGCGCTCCAGCCGGCCATGCGGGCGATGGCAAACAGGGGGGTATACAGCTCCTTGGGCAGGCCCAGCATGTCATACAGGAAGCCACTGTAGAAGTCCACGTTCACCGCCACGGGCTTGCCGGTGCGGGCGGTGAGCAGCTCCTTGGCCACCTTTTCCACAGTGAGATACATGTCCATCTCCCCGGTGAGCCCCTTTTCCTTGGAAATATCCCGCACAAAGCCCCGCAGGACCTCGGCGCGGGGATCGGACAGGGAGTACACGGCGTGGCCCATGCCGTAGATAAGGCCCAGGCCGTCCAGGGCCTTCTTATCCAGCACGGACTGCAGATAGGCGCGGACCTGGCCTTCATCGGTGGGATCGACCACATGGCTTTTCAGGTCGGCCATCATCTCCACCACCTTGATATTGGCGCCGCCGTGACGGGGCCCCTTCAGGGCGCACAGGGAGGCGGCCATGGCGGAATAGGTATCCGTGCCGGTGGAGGAGACCACATGATTCGTGAAGGTGGAGTTGTTGCTGCCGTGGTCGGCGTGGAGGATCAGCGCCGCATCCAGAGCGCGGGCCTCCAGCTCCGTAAACTGCTTATCCTCCCGCAGCAGGTAGAGGATGTTCTCCGCCATGGACAGATCGTCCTGGGGCTTGTGGAGGAACAGGTCTCCGCCCCGGGTGCTGCGGTAGGCCAGGTAGCTGTAGATGGCCAGCTGGGGGGTATTCACCGTCAGCTGCAGGCACTGGCGCAGAATGTTCGGCATGGAGATGTCATTGGCCTTGTCATCATAGCAGTACAGGGTCAGCAGGCTCCGGGCCAGGGTGTTCATCATGTCCCCGGTGGGGGCCTTCATCACCACATCCCGGACGAAATTCTTGGGCAGGTGGCGGTAGTCGTTGAGCATCCGGCAGAACGAATCCAGCTGCTCCTTGGTGGGAAGCTGCCCGAAAATGAGGAGGTACACCGTCTCCTCAAAGCCGAAGCGCTTTTCGGCCAGGCTGCCCTTTACCAGGTCCCGGACATCGTAGCCGCGATAGTACAGCACGCCCTCGCAGGGGATGGTGTCGTTATCGTCGATGGTGTAGCCCTTGACCTCGGAAATGCGGGTGAGACTGGCCAGCACGCCGCGGCCGTTGGCGTCACGCAGGCCGCGCTTGACGTTGTAACGCTGGTAGAGCTCCCGGTCGATATGGGCGTGCTCCGCCCACAGCCCGGTCAGCTGCGTCAGCTCCGGAGTGATGCGGCTGTACTCGGCGGCGGAGGGGGTGACAGTAGACATAGTGATCCTTCCTTTCTAATCCTGGATGCAATATTAGCACATGCAACTTGCATTTGCAAGAGAAAAACTGCTAAAAATGCGGCTGATTATGAAAGATTTATGTGAATGATTTGCAAAATAGACGCGGGATACGGTGGAATTGTAATACGCGGGGAAATGTGGTATACTGCCGTTACAGCTGCGAGAGCACCTGGCCGATGGGGGCATTGATGCAAAGATCGGCGGAGGAGTCGATGCCGGTGGCGTCCTTGTTGATGACCACCAGCTTGCTGCCCCGATAATAGCGCACCAGCCCGGCGGCGGGGTACACCACCAGGGAGGTGCCGCCGATGATGAGCACATCGGCGTGGGCGATATAGTCCAGAGCCTTATCCATGACCTGCTCGTCCAGTCCCTCCTCATACAGCACTACGTCGGGCTTGATGACGCCGCCGCAGGTGCAGCGGGGGATGCCGGCGGAATTCGCCACGGCTTCCACCCCGTAGAACTTGCCGCAGCGGCGGCAGTAATTGCGCAGGACGCTGCCGTGGAGCTCCAGCACCTCCCGGCTGCCGGCCTTTTGGTGCAGGCCGTCGATGTTTTGGGTGATGACGGCCTTGAGCTTGCCATCATGCTCCCACTGGGCCAGCTTTTTGTGGGCGGCGTTGGGCTGGGCGTCCAGGGCCAGCATCTTGGTCCGGTAGAAGTCGTAAAATTCCTCCATGTGGCTCTCGTAAAAGCTGTGGCTGAGCATGGTCTCCGGCGGGTATTTGAATTTTTGATGGTACAGGCCGTCCACGCTGCGGAAGTCCTTGATGCCGGATTCCGTGCTGACCCCGGCCCCGCCGAAGAAGACGATGTTGTCGCTCTCATCCACCAGCTTTTTCAGCTGCATAATGGCTTCAGTCATGGTATGTTCCTCCATTTCTCTATTGTATAAGGGGTGTTTTTATGAATATTCAGATCTTTGGCTCAAAAAAGAACAACGACAGCAAAAAGGCGGAGCGCTGGTTCAAGGAGCGGCGCATCAAGTACCAGTACATCGACCTCTACGAAAAGGGCCTGTCCCTGGGGGAATACCGCAGCGTCAAGGCGGCGGTGGGCTTTGAGGCACTGGTGGACACTCAGTGCGGCGCCTACGAGGACCTGGGCCTGCAATATGTGCCGCCCCAGGGGGTAGATGCCCGGATAGCCGACTGTCCGGCGGTGTTCAACGCCCCCATCGTCCGCAACGGCAAGCAGGCCACCGTGGGCTACTGCCCGGAGGTTTGGAAGGATTGGGAATGAAAGGGGGAATGAAGCATGGGCGCATGGAGCACCAGCATCACAGGAAATGACACGGCACAGGATCTGCGCAGCGAATATACCGCCGCATTTTACAAATACGATGTGCCGGAAGCACTGGCCCGGATTGACGCCTATGTTCGCACGAATATGTTTGATGAATCGGACCCGGAGGAGTGGTGCAACTATATGTACTCCCTGGCCGACTTCATGTGGAAAAAGGGGATTTTAACGGAATCCGTCCGGCAGCAGGTCATAGCCATGATCGAGGGAGACTTCGGCCTGGAGCTTTGGGCCGAGGCCGGGCAGAAGACCTTGGATTCCCGAAAAAAGAAGCTGGCCGAGTTCCAGGAAAAGCTTCTTTCACCGCAGCCGCCTAAAAAGAAGATCAAGCCCAACGTCTACACGGAGCGGATATTCCGGGATGGCGACATTGTGGCTGTGCAGCTGCAAACAAAAGGAAAACCTTACACCGAGGGCGACATGCGGCCTATGACTAAGGAGGAATTCTTCGCTGTGGACGGGAAGTATGTTCTCATGCAGCTGGTGCGCTGCCGGACCGACTGGTCATCCAGCATTGTCCCGGAGGTGAAGGATCATTGGGCGGATTTCCGCCTGTTCGACGGCATTTTCGATGCTGTTCCCGAGGATATTGATTTTTCCCAGCTAAAAGAGGCCAATCTGTGGCACAGAAGCTTCTCACCCTTCTTTTCCTGCGAAAGCAGTATGTTTTATTTTAAGCGGCGGAAGTACAGGGTGCTCGGCAACCGAAAGGACCTTATAGAAAAGTATAAGGATATGCCCCGGCCGGATAAAAGTATTTTTTGGGGCATCAATAAGCCGTGGATCAATCCGGATTCTGAATTGGCAGCGGCCATGGGCGTGCAGATCACCTGCGGCGTGTACACGGGAACTCCGGAAAATATGCGCCATATCTGCCAGCGCGCAAATCGCTATAGTCGGTATGATTACAGCTTGACTGCGGAAGAAAACGAGGCAAAATACGCAGAGGAAGAAAAGAATATTGCAAAAAGTATAGATGTGGCCCTGTCCGGCGGCGGGGTGATGTATGGAATTTCCTTTGGCCGGGAGTTCGGGATCGTTACGGTGAAGGGGGACTGTGTTGATAACCTGTATATTGAGGGGCAGTATCAGCGCAGCGGCTTTGGCACGCGCCTTTTGGCATTTGCATTTTCCATCGCCGGTCAGGGAGCCTATATGGATGTGCCGAGAGAAAATGAAAGACTTATACACGTCTGCGAGAAAATTGGCCTAAAAAAGACAGAGGAGAACGCAGATCGTGTCCGCATGACAAAACGATAACGCCACTCTGCCCCCGGCCGTGCGGCCGGGGGCAGTTGTTTAGAGGACATAGCTGCTATCGATCTGCACCACGGCAAAATAATTCCCGTCCATCTGCGCTACCAGCTCACCGATGCGTCGGCGCACCTGCTCACCGGAGAGCTTCACATCATAGGGCACCACCGTGTCGAAGATCAGGTTCGTGTGGCTGGGGCCCGGAACCATGCGGAAGTCGTGTATGGTGAGCCGGGGGTCGATGGTTTTCACCTTTTCCGCCACAGCCAGGCGCAGCCGCTGGGTCTCCGGATCGTCGGTGACGATGGGGTCCATGTGGATCACCGCCACACATCCCAGCTCCTTTTGCAGCCTATGCTCGATGTTGTCAATGACATCGTGGAGCTGCAGCAGGTTGCCGCTGGCGGATACCTCCGCGTGCAGGGAGATTATCACTCGTCCCGGGCCATAGTCGTGTACGATCAGGTCATGGACATTCTGCACCTCCGGGTATGACAGTACGATCTCCTGGATGTGCCTCACGAATTCCGGGTCCGGCGTCTGTCCCAGCAGGGGAGAGAGGGTCTCCTTGGCAGCCTTGTAGGCGGAGTACAGGATAAACAGCGCCACCAGCAGGCCCACCCAGCCGTCGATATTCAGGCCGGTGAACTGGGCCACCAGGGTGGCAACGAGCACGGCGGTGGTGGAAACGGCATCGGAGAGGCTGTCCGTTGCCGTGGCGGTCATGGCAGAGGACTTGATCCTTTTGCCGATGGCGCGGTTATAATAGAACATATACAGCTTTACCGCCACGGACAGCGCCAGAATGAGAAGCACCAGGGGGGAGGAGACGATGGCCTCCGGCTGGAGGATCTTTTTCAGAGACGACTTGAACAGCTCCACGCCCATGAGCAGGATGAGCCCCGCCACCACCAGGCCGGATATGTACTCCATGCGGCCGTGGCCGAAGGGATGCTCCGGGTCCGGCTTGCGGCCCGCCAGGCGGAAGCCCAGGAGCGTGACCAGGGACGAACCGGCGTCGGAAAGGTTGTTGAAGGCATCGGCGGTGATGGCGATGGAGCCGCTGAGGGTGCCGGCAAAGAACTTCACGGCAAACAGCAGCAGGTTCAGGCCTATCCCCACCACGCCGCACAGCTGGCCATAGGCCTGGCGCAGGGCGGAGGGGGCCAGGGTATCCCGGCCGCGGATAAACAGCCGGGCAAGCAATTCAATCATAGCGTTTTCTCCCTCTCAAAAAGCGCGGCGCGAAAAGGCTGCGCGGAATTTGCCGCTCCGGGCGGCCAAAATCAGGATTTTTCGCCGGTTTTACATGCCGTGGATGGTCAGCTTCATCTGACAGCACAGGCGGTCTAAGTCCTCGTCGGTGGCGGCGGGGAGGCGCAGCTTGCCGCCGCAGCTTTTGCAGATGAGGTCCACGGACCCACGGTGTACGGCGATGGAGTACTCCTTACTCCCGCAGGTGCAGCTGACGCCGCCCCGGGCGGCAATGTCCTTCAGCTCGGAGAGGACCTCGTACATGATGACGTTGTCCGTAAAGGCCTCGGGCTCCTCGCAGCGGTCCTTTTCTGCCCGCAGCTCCAGCTCCTGCATGGCCTGCTCCACCTGGGTCTGCTCGCCGATGTAGCAGCACAGCTGCTTGGTTTTAGGGCAGGCCAGGCCTACGCCGCGGCCCTCCAGCATGGCCTCGCTGCTGAGCTCCGCCTGGTGCGTTTCTCCGCATAGGCCACAGGGGACCCACAGGCGGAAGCGCAGGCCGTCCGTCTCCGCCCGCAGCTCGGACTTTTCGCAGGCACATTCGATGCGCACGGCGGCGGCAGACAGGGCAAAGCGGGTCCGCTGGGCCAGCACGGGCTTTTTGCAGTGGGGGCAGAGATAGCCGAAGCTGCGAGATTCTTCCATAGAACAGATCCCCTTCCGATCAGTAGTCCCTCCATTATACACGCCCGGAGGGAAAATTACCAGTCCTCCGGCAAAACTTTTCCCCGGGGACGGGCCGTGTGCCTTGACATTCCCGCGGCGGTCGGGTATGATGAAAAAAATCGTTCGGTGAGGTAAAAATCTTGACCATGAAAAAGGAACTGACGCCCCGGAAACGGCAGGCCATAGAAATGCGCGCGAAGATACAGAGTGCGGCACTGACCCTGTTCAACCGGGAGGGTTTTGAAAATGTATCCGTGGAGGAGATCGCTCAGACGGTGGGCTGCTCCGTGGGCAATATTTATCACTACTTCAAGAGCAAGGACGAGCTGGCTATCCAGGTGACGCAGATGGTGGACGAGGCGTATACGGCCCTGGAGGAGGAGTATCTGGCGGACCGGGAGACGTCCGGCCGGGAAAAGCTGCTGGACTTTGTGGGCCGGTCCTTGGAGATCAGCGCGTCGGACGAGATGCTCTACAAGGCGTTTATCCACGGCCTGCGCTACCCGGAGCAGGCGGTGCTGCAGAAAAACGATAAGCGGGTGTATTACCGGCTGCTGCGGGAGCTGGTGGACCTGTGCCAAGAGGAGGGGAGCATCCACCCGTCCTACGAACCGGACTGCCTGGTGGAGGACCTGGTGGTGCTGCACCGGGGCACGCTGTTTGAGTGGCGCATCTACCAGGAGGGCTTCGATATAGCAAAGCAGGGCCGCCGCATGGCAGATGCCCTCCTGCGGGGCTGGCATACGGAGCCCATAGAAAGCTAAAACCCATGCTGTCAATAAAGAGAAAAGATTGGAATATTGGAGCTTTTTCATATTTCCAAAGACTCGGCCAGCGGACTGATAAAGGTCCGCTGGTTTTTTGCCCTAATATTCCTGTTAAGAATAAAAACTGCCGTAAAAATCCGCCTGTTAGCATTGACAAACGCCGGGGCGGAAGACTATAATAAAACCGTTCATTAAATTATTCGGTGAAACATTCGGCGTTTTGCGCCAAATAACCAGTAAAGGGGAGGACACAGCTATGAAGGTTCTCGTTATCAATCCCGGTGCGACTTCCACAAAGATCGCCGTGTTCGACGAAGACAAGCAGGTGTTCAAAAAGGGCATCGACCATTCCGCCCAGGAGCTGGACCGGTTCGACCGGGTCATCGACCAGGCGGACTACCGGCAGAAGGCCATTTTGGACGCGGTGGCGGAGAGCGGCTATCAGCTGAGCGACTTTGACGCCGTTTGTGGTCGGGGCGGCCTGTACCGGCCCATCCCCTCCGGCACCTACGCTGTCAGCGACGCCGTCATGCGGGATGTGGAGCAGGCTCCCTACGGCGAGCATCCGTCTAATCTGGGGGCGTATCTGGCCCGGCGCATCGGCGACATGGTGGGCATCCCCGCGTTCTTTGTGGACCCCGTGTGCGTGGACGAGATGACCGAGGTGGCCCACTACACGGGCTTTGCGCCCTTCCGCCGCCTGTGCCAGTTCCACGCCCTGAATCAGAAGTCCATCGGCCGCAAGGCCGCCGGCCTCCTGGGCAAGAAATACGAGGAGGCCAACCTGGTGGTGTGCCACCTGGGCGGCGGCGTGTCCGTGGCGGCCCACGAAAAGGGCCGGGTGGTGGACGTGTTCAACGTGAAGGACGAGGGCTCCATGGGCCTGGACCGGGGCGGCGGCCTGCCGGTGAACGCGCTTATCAACTACTGCTTCAGCGGCAAGACCAAGGACGAGGTGAAAAAGGTTCTGGGCCGCCAGTCCGGCGTGTACTCCTACCTGGGCACCACGGACTTCCGGGTCATCTGCGCCAAGGTGGTGGAGGGCGACGAAAAGTTTACCGAGGTCTATCGGGCCCTGGTCTATCAGTTGGCCAAGGATATTGGCGCCATGGCCGCCGTGCTGCACTTTGATGTGGACGCCATTGTCTACACCGGCGGCATGGCCTACGAGGAGTTCTTCTGCGACGACATCACAAAATATGTGGGCAAGATCGCGCCTGTCCTGCGCCTGCCCGGCGAGGAGGAGATGCGCTCCCTGGCCGAAGGGGCCCTGCGGGTGCTCCACGGAGAGCAGGAAGCCGGCGTGTATTAAAACCCAGGCTGCCAGTGTGGAATTTTGAGCCAAGGGCTCAAAATTATGCGCGCAGCAGACTGCAAACTCTTTGTTGGATAAAACGAAGTTTTTCGGCAGTTTTATATGAGAAGAAATGAGAAAGGTGGAAAAAGCTATGAAACATCTGATGTCCGGTAACGAGGCCACCGCCCGTGGCGTCTATGAAGCCGGGATCAAGGTCTGTTCCGCTTACCCCGGAACGCCCAGCACGGAAATTCTGGAGAATCTGCCCCAGTACGGCGAAGATGTCTACTGCGAGTGGGCCCCCAATGAAAAGGTGGCCACCGAGGTGGCCTACGGTGCGTCCGTGGCCGGGTCCCGGGCCTTCTGCGCCATGAAGATGGTGGGCCTGAACGTGGCCGCCGACCCGCTGTTCACCGCCGGCTACATGGGCGTGAACGGCGCGTATGTGGTGGTCACCGCCGACGACCCCTCCTGCCACTCCTCTCAGAACGAGCAGGATAACCGCCACTATGCCCGCTCCGCCAAGATCGCCATGGTGGAGCCCAGCGACGCCCAGGAGTGCAAGGATTTTGTTTCTTTGGCCTGCGATATTTCCGAGCAGTTTGACACCCCCGTGCTCTATCGCACCACCACCCGGGTCTGCCACAGCAAGGGCCTGGTGGAGTTCGGTGAGCGCACGGAGCATACCGCACCTGCTTACGCCCGCAACACACGCAAGTACATCTGCGCCCCGGCCAACGCCTACCTGAACCACCCCCTGGTGGAGGAGCGGCTGCGGAAGCTGGAGGAGTACGGCTGCACCACCGCCGTGGAAAAGGGCCTCAATCGCGTGGAGCTGGGCGACGGTAAGGTGGGCGTCATCACCGCCTCCATCAGCTACCAGTACGCCAAAGAGGTGTTCCCGGAGGGGACCTCCTTCCTGAAGCTGGGCCTGACCTATCCGCTGCCCATGAACCTCATCCGCGACTTTGCCGCCAAGGTGGAAAAGCTCTATGTCATCGAGGAGCTGGACCCCTTTATGGAGGAGCAGATCAAGGCCGCCGGCATTGACTGCGTGGGCAAGGAGCTCACGGGTAATATGTACGAGCTGAACACGGAGCTGGTCCGGGAGCGGGTCCTGGGCATCAAGACCGAATACAAGACCATCACCGAGGTGCAGCCCGCCAAGCGGCCCCCGGCCCTGTGCCCCGGCTGCCCCCACCGCGGGTTCTTCTATACCCTGTCCAAGAATAAGAACTATGTGGTCACCGGCGACATCGGCTGCTATACCCTGGGCTTTGCGCCCCCGCTGAACTGCATGGATGTGTGCATCTGCATGGGCGGCGGCTTCTCCGCCGGCATGGGCATGGCCAAGAGCTTTGAGCGGGAGGGCGTCACCGACAAGGTGGTGTTCGGCGTTATGGGCGACTCCACCTTCTTCCACTCCGGCATGACCGGCGCCGCCGAGATCATCTACAACAAGGGCAACATGATCCCCTGCGTGCTGGATAACCGCATCACCGGCATGACCGGCCACCAGGATAACCCCGGCACCGGCTACACCCTCATGGGCCAGGAGACCAATATGATCAGCGTGGAGAAGGTGTTTGCCGCCTACGGCTTTGCCCCCATTTTCACCGTGGATCCCCAGGATCTGACCGCCATGAAAAAGACCGTGGACGAGGCCGTGGCCGCCCTCAAGGACGGCAAGCACCCCGCCATCGTCACCCGCCGGCCGTGCCTGCTCATCAAGCGCATGAAGCATGAAAACGGTATGTGCGTGGTGAACGCCGACAAGTGCCGCTGCTGCAAGAGCTGCCTGAAGGTGGGCTGCCCCGCCATCTCCATGGAAAACGGCAAGGCATTTATCGACCGCACCCAGTGCGTGGGCTGCACCGTATGCGCCCAGGCCTGCCCCTTTGACGCCATCGAAAAGGAGGAAAAGTAATATGTCTAACGTGAAAAGTGCACTGCTGGTCGGTGTGGGCGGCCAGGGAGCCATCCTTATTTCCAAGATCATGTCGGGTGGCTTTATGAAGGCCGGTTACGATGTCAAGCAGAGCGAGGTCCACGGCATGGCCCAGCGGGGCGGCAGCGTGTCCACCCAGGTCCGCTGGGGCGACAAGGTCTATGGCCCGGTGTTCGGTCGGGGCGAGGCGGACATCATGGTGGCCCTGGAGAAAATGGAAGCCGTGCGCTACGCCGAGTTCCTGAAGCCCGATGGCGTGGCTGTCATCAACGACTATGCCATCAAGTCCACCACCATCGCCGCCGGGCAGGAGGAGTATCCCCAGGGCTGCATTGAGGCCATGGAGAAGAACTTCAGGACCATTGCCGTGCCCGCCAGCGATATTGCCATTGAGCTGGGCAATGCCAAGTGTATGAATGTGGTGCTGTTCGGCGCCATGTGCGATAGTCTCGGCTGCCCGGAGATCGACTGGGAGCAGATCGTGGCGGAGACCGTGCCCGCCAAGGTCAAGGAGCTGAATCTCAAGGCCTTCCGCGCCGGCCGTGCCGCCGCCCAAAAGACCAAATAAGTAATAAAAAAACGCGAAGACGGGACCTTGGCCCCGCCTTCGCGGTTTTTAGTATATACGGATCGATCAGTCCCGTCATGGCTCCTGCCGGGGGAAATTCTGCTTTTACTTCTTATCAAATAAAATGAACAGCAGACTGGACAGGCACAGCAGCATGGGATAAAACAGCAGGGGGATGATGTCAAAGGCGCTGACGGTGAAGCCCAGGGTGGCACAGGCGGAAATGGCCACCAGCATCTGCGCACCGTAGGGGATGATGCCCTGGAACACGCAGGAGAAGGTATCCAGCAGGGAGGCCGACCGCTTGGGGGTGATGCCGTACTCCGCGGCGATCTCCTTGGCAATGGGGCCGGCCATGACGATGGCCACGGTGTTGTTGGCGGTGGAGATGTCCATAAGGCCCACCAGGATACCGATGCCCAGCTGGCCGCCCCGCTTGCCCCGGAACATCTTGTGAATGGCCGCCAGCAGTGCGTCAAAGCCGCCGTAGGCCCGGATCAGCCCGCACAGGGAGGACACCAGCAGCGTTACCAGGATCGTCTCGAACATGCCGCTGACGCCGGAACCCATGTTGCCCATGAGCTGCAGGGCTGTCACCTGGCCGGTGGCCAGGGTGATGGCGGCACCGGCGACGATGCCCACCAGCAGCACCACAAACACATTCAGCCCCACGATGCCGCCGATGAGCACCAGCACATAGGGGATGAGCAGCAGCAGATTGTGGTCGCCGGAGGGGGTCTGGGCCACATTTACTTGCAGAGAGATGATGACGATCAGCGCCAGGGTGGCCAGGGCCGCCGGCAGGGCGATCTTGAAGTTGGCGCGGAACTTATCCTTCATCTGGCAGCCCTGGGTAGAGCAGGCGGCGATGGTGGTGTCGGAGATGAAGGACAGGTTATCGCCGAACATGCTGCCGCCCATGACGGACGCCACGCACAAAGGCAGGCTGAAGCCGGAATCCTTGGCCACCGCCGCGGCGATAGGCGTCAGCAGGGTGATGGTGCCCACGCTGGTGCCCATGGCCATGGACACGAAGCACGCCACCACGAACAGCACCGCCACCGCCAGCTTGGCCGGGGCAATGGACAGCAGGAAGTAGGCCACGGCCTCGGCGCTGCTGCGCCCGGTGACACCCACGAAGATACCTGCCACCAGGAAAATCAGGATCATGGTGACGATGTTCTTATCGCCGATGCCCTGGCCCATGAGAGCCAGCTTTTCGTCAAAGGAAATGCTGCGGTTTTGCAGGCAGGCCACCAGGATAGCCACCAGGAAGGCCACCACGATGGGGATCTGATAAAAGCCCATCTCCACCTTCAGCACATATTCCAGCACGATGCCCAGGCCCAGATACAGCACCAGGAACACCGCAATGGGCAGCAGCGCTGCCGCCCGGGGGTTCTTGTTTTCGTTCATTGTGTTTCTCTCCTAAAATTTATCCGGATACAAAGATTCGCTGCGCTCCTCAAACAGCGCAGCGAATATAGGGTAGCATAAATTTCTCTTAAATACAACCGCTTTTGCCTAATTCCTTCCATTTTTGCGGAAAACATGGATGTCAAAGCTGATGCGGCAATCCAGCTGCTCCAGTTCCTCCAGCCGCCGGATGCCGTCCCGAGGTGTGTTCCAGAAATAGGGGGTCATCTGAAACAGAGCCTGGATATCCTCCCGACAGGGGAGGTGGATCATCCCCTCCACATGCCGCACCTGCGTGCAGGTGAAGCCCTCGTAGGGGACGCTTTTCACTTCGTTTCCATAGGGGTGGTCATAGAGGACCTGCTTCAGCTCCCACAAGTGCTTTTCCGATGGGACCACATAGAGAAGTCCGCCGCCGTCTCGCAGGACCCGGCGAAACTCCTCCGCCGCCATGGGCGAAAAGCAGTTGATGATGAGATCCACGCTCTCCGGCGCCAGGGGCAGGTGGTACGACGAGGCCACGGCAAATTCAATATCCTTTTCCCCCTTGGCCGCCCGGCGCAGGATGAACTTGGAGATGTCCGTGCCGGCCATGCGCGGGGCCTTGCCGGCAGATAGCAGGGCGCGATAGATGCCGCCGGTGTAGTATCCCTCTCCGCAGCCGGCGTCCAGCACCGTGGGGGCTGCCCCGGTCATGGAAACGGCCAGGGCACACAGGGCCTCCCGCAGGGGGGTGTAATAGCCCTTTCTCAAGAAGGCGGACCGGGCGGCGGCCATGGCTTTGTCATCTCCCGGGGCCTTGGAGTGCTTGCGGTTTACCGGCAGGAGATGGCAGTAGCCCTCCCTGGCCCGGTCGAAGCTGTGGCCTGCGGGGCAGGCGCAGCGCGTCTCCTCCCGGGTCAGAGGCTGGCCGCACAGGGGGCAGACAAACAGGCTCCTCATGGCTCCTCCCTCCGGGACATGGTGACGTCATGGATCCATTTCCGGCTGCGCACCCGGTATTCGCACAGGGGGACCTTTACGAAATACTCCAGCTGCATCGCTATGGCGATGGGCCAAATGCCGGTTTTCAGCACCAGGGCACACAGAGCCGTCAGGGGCAGGCCGATGCACCACTGGGGGCCCAGGTCCAAAGCGGCACTCCAGAACACATCGCCGCCGGCGCGCAGCACACCGGTGATGCTGCTGATGGAGTGGGCGTGGAGGGGAATGGTGGCAAAAGCAGTCACGGCCAGGGCCGTGGCGATGACGGCGGACTCACCGTAGAGCTTGAACAGCGGGAAGACCACCGGCACAAACAACGTGGGCACCAGGGACAGGGCAAAGACAGTCAGTATTATGCCGGAGACGATGGTAAAGCGCAGGAGGGCGCGGCTCAGGTCCATGATTTCGTCCTGGCTCCGCCCCTCGCCGATGGCCTTGCCCACCAGCACGCCGACGGCTGCGCCCAAACCAAAGCAGAACACCAGGAACAGCCGGCTCAGATTGCCCATGACGGCATTGGCCGCCAGCATTTCCACGGAATTTTCCGTGTAGCCCAAAATCACCGTCAGCAGGCTGTTGCCCAGGCCCCAGGCAGCCTCGTTCAGCACCACCGGGGAGGCGTATTTGAGAAACCGGCGCAGCATGTCCCAGCCGGGGTGGAAAAAGGCGGCCCACTGTATCCGGATGCGTCTGTCCCGCAGGGCGTAGAGCAGGCAGATGATGAACTCACAGATGCGGGCGCACAGGGTGGCGATGGCCGCGCCCTGGATGCCCAGCATGGGAAAGCCCAGCTTGCCGAAGATCAGCAGATAGTTCAGCCCCGTGTTGATGAGCGTGGAGGCGCCGAAAAGCTTCATGCCGAAGCTGGGATTTTCCGCGCTGCGCTGGGCGCTGGCGTACACGGAGGAGACCATGTTGAAAATGTAGGAAATGCCGATGAGCTTTAAGTATGGCGCGCCCAGGACGGACAGCTGGTGGTTATTGGACAGCAGATCCATGATCTGTACCGGCCACAAAAACAGCACCGCCGCCAGCAAGGCGGCTACCACCACGCCTGATGCGGCCGCCACGCCGATGGCGCGGCTGATGCTCCGCATGTCCTGCTTGCCCCAGTACTGGCTCACCAGGATGCCCAGGCCGCTCTGCACGCCGAACACGATGGAGATGAGCAGGAAGACCGGCACATTGGCTGCGGTGACGGCGGCCATCTCGGTGTTGCCCAGCTGGCTGACCATGAAGGTATCGATGAGTCCCAGGGAAAAGGTGATGAGGTTCTGCAGCACAATGGGCATGCTCAGGTACATGAGCCGCTTGTAAAAGCCCGGCTCCCGGCGTATCAGAATAGACATAAAAACTCCTTGAAAAATAGAAAAATCAAACCACACGGGCACACCGCGCCCGTCTACCGTACCATCCAGCGATCCCTCCGTAGGGGCGGGGGTCTACCCCGCCCGCCGATAACCAACGCACTTCTTGTTCCGAATCCGTAGGGGTC
>CABMQL010000035.1 GCA_902388735.1 uncultured Eubacteriales bacterium
TCACAGAACCGTCCGGCTGAAGCCAGGGAGCAGTCCTTGAGGCTCTCGTCGTAAATGGCGCGCTCGCCGCCGATAAACTTGGGGCGGACCCGGGCTGCCAGGACGATGGCGCTGCCGATATGGTTCTGATCCAGCCGCACGGGGACGGCCACCTTCTTCAGGTGCATGCCGATGAGGGTGCCGCCGATGTCCAGGCCCGCGTCAGCCTGGATCTCCTCCAGCGCCACGGGGTGGCGGAAGCTGTTATAGGCGGCGGTGGCAAAGGAGCTGCCGGCCTTGGGCTGGGGCTTCACATTTACGATCTCCGCGCCCGGAACGGCCTCATGCTCCACGATCAGCGCGCGGTTCAGATGCTCGCAGCACTGGGCGGCGATATAGATGCCCTGGGGGGCGAAGACACTGTTCAAGCCGCTAAAAATGGCCTGGGCGATCTCCGGCGTGGACCAGCTGCCCACACGCTTGCCCACCACCTCACTGGTGCTGCAGCCCACCACAACGATCTGCCCCTGGCGCAGGTGCGCCTGGTCTACCAGCTGCTGGGCAGCCTTGGCCGCCTCGCTCTGTACCTGCCAAAACAGATCCTTCTGCTCCAATTCATGCACGGTTCCAGCCATAGAATCTCATCCTTTCCTGTGGGGAAAAACCACTGCCTTTAGTGTATCACTGCAGGCCCAGTTTGTCCAGTGCCTTGCTGCGCTTGAGCAGGAAGAAAAGGATCAGACCGATGGCCAGACCCATAACGGCCTGGACCAGGTTGCCGGGGATGCTGGCGGCGGCGCCGATGCCCTTGCCCAGGAGCAGGGCGGCATAGCCGAAGTAGCCGACGACCATAATGACCTCGGCAACGATGCCGCTGACCACATAGCCGCCAGCCTTGCGGCCCATGGCCTTGGCCAGAAGCGCCGCGGCGATGGCCATGCAGCCCTTGATGACGAAGGTGCCGGGGGCGTAATGGGCATAGCCGTTGAGCAGGTCCGTGAGCATGGAGCCGATGCCGGCGGCGGCACCGCCCCACCAGGGCCCCAGCAGCCAGCCGGACAGCAGCACGCAGCAGTCACCCAAATTCACATACCCCTGCATGGGGGAAGGGATCTGAATGACCATCGTGGCCACATAGGTCAGCGCCGCCATCAGCGCGGCATAAACTAATTTACGGATGCGAATGTCTTTCATACATGTCACCTCTTGCTTTTTCTTTCTGTCTGTATTATAGTGGGAACTGGATATATTAAAATACCCATAGCGATATTATTCGATAATACCAGATGGAGGGAGACATGCTGACCTACACACTGGAAAAACAGAAAAAGGAGAGCCTGTACGAGCAGCTGTACCGCTTTATCCGGGAGGACATTCTATCCGGGCGGCTGCACTCCGGGGAGCGGCTCCCCTCCAAGCGGACCCTGGCCCAGCACCTGGAGGTGAGCACCATCACGGTGAAAAACGCCTATGAGCAGCTGCAGGCGGAGGGGTATATCCACGCCCGGCAGCGCTGCGGCTACTTCGTGTCCGAGGTGGAGCGGCCGCCGGAGAGCCGGCAGACGCCGCGGCCCGCCAACGCAGGCCCGGAAAGGGAGCAGGGGTGGTTTTTGGATTTTGCCTCCGGGGCCATGGACCCGGCGTATTTCCCCTTTACCGTGTGGGCCAGGCTCATGCGCCAGACCATTCTGGAGCAGGACAAGCAGCTGCTGCGGGCGGCGCCCTACAACGGGGCCGCCGAGCTGCGGCGGGCCATTGCGGGGTATCTGCAGCAGTTTAGGGGCATGCAGGTGGACCCGGAGCAGATCATCGTGGGCGCCGGGACGGAGCTGCTGTACCATCTGCTGATCCAGCTTCTGGGCCGGGACAAGTGCTACGCCGTGGAGGACCCCGGCTACAGCAAGATCGCCGCCATTTATGAGAGCAACCGGGTGCAGGTGCAGTACGTCGGCATCGACGAGGCGGGGCTTTCCGCTGTCCAGCTGCGCCGGCACGCGGCCCAGGTGGTGCATATTTCGCCCACCCACCACTATCCCACCGGCACGGTGATGCCCATCGGCCGGCGGCAGGAGCTGCTGCGGTGGGCGGCGGAGCAGCCGGAGCGGTATATTCTGGAGGACGACTACGACAGCGAGTTCCGCTTTGTGGGGCGGCCCATCCCGTCCCTGTACTCCACGGACGAGAATGAGCGGGTGGTGTATCTGAACACGTTTTCCAAGACCATTGCGCCGTCCATCCGCATCAGCTACATGATCCTGCCCCCGAAGCTCCTGGAGCGGTACCGGGAGAAGCTGGGGTTCTACGCCTGCACCGTGTCGGGCTTTGAGCAGTACACCCTGGCGAAATTCCTGGAGCAGGGGTATTTTGAGCGGCATCTGGGCCGGATGCGCAACCGCTACCGGCAGAAGCGGGACCAGGTGATGGCCGCGTTTTTGCAGGGGCCCCTGGCGGGGCGGGGGAAGATCACCGGCCAGGACGCGGGTCTGCATTTTCTGGCGGAGCTGCAGACCAGGCTGCCGGACAACGTCCTGCAGCGCCGGGCGGCGGAGAAGGGGCTGAGGCTCGCCATGCTGTCGGATTACTATCACGAAAGAGAGGGCGCCCGGCGGCACACGCTGGTGGTGAACTATTCGGGGCTGGATCTCCAGCGCCTGCCCCAGGCACTGGAGTATCTGGCGGATATTATAAAGGAGGGACCGTCGTGTACGACGAATTGACCAGGAGCGACATTCAGAAAATGCAGGAGGAGATCGACTATCGGGTGCGGGAGCTGCGGCCGAAGCTCATTGAGGATGTGCAGACCGCACGGGCCTTTGGCGATCTCAGCGAGAACTTTGAATACAAATGCGCCAAGCAGGAGAAAAACCGCAACGACAGCCGCATCCGCTATCTGCAGCGGATGATCAAGACCGCGAAGGTCATCGAGGATCGATCCGGGACGGACACGGCGGGGCTGTATGACACGGTGGAGATCTACATGGAAAATACCGGTAAGAGCCGGAAGATCACTCTGGTGACCACCCTGCGCCAGGACGCCCTGAAGGGGCTTATCAGCAAGGAATCCCCCGTGGGCCGGGCGGTGCTGGGCCACAGGGCCGGGGACCGGGTGCAGGTGCAGATGGAAAACGGCAGCACCTACTGGCTGCAGATCCGCGGCGTGGAAAAGGGAACGGACGACGGATCCATCCCCATCGGCAGCTTTTGACAGGGAGGGATGCGCTATGAAAAAACCTTGGGCCATTGTGTCCGGCGGGCGGTTTTCGCCCCTGACAGACATTGAAAAATGCGGCTATATCATTGCCTGCGACCGGGGCTACGAATATCTGCACGAGGCCGGGCTGCGGCCGGACCTGCTGGTGGGGGATTTTGACTCCTACACGGGGCCGCTGCCCCAGGACGTGCCAAGGCTTGACCTGCCGGTGGAGAAGGACGACACGGACACCATGGCGGCCATCCGCCACGCGGTCTCTGCCGGGTGCGGGGAAATATGGCTTTACTGCGCCATGGGAGGGAGGCTTGACCATCTGCTGGGGAACCTGCAGGCGGCAGCCTTTGCCGTAAAGCACGGGGCGTGGGTGCGGATCATCGACCGGGAGACGGAGATACGGGCCTTTACCGGCGGCCGCATCACCGTGCCGGAGCGGGAAGGGTGGTCCCTTTCGGTGCTGGCGCTGTCGGACCGGTGCACCGGGGTGAGCATCCACGGGACCAAGTATGAGCTGGAGAACGTCACCGTGGAGAACAGCTTTCCCATCGGCGTGAGCAACCAGTGGCGGGGAGACGCGGCAATCAGCGTGGAGACCGGCGTGCTGGCGGTGATGGAATCGAAAATGTGAAAAGAATACCGGGTTTTCTTTGGAAAACCCGGTATTCTTTTCATATTCCGGGAAAAAAGCGGCACAATAAGGGTATCTTTTTGCGAGGAGATGGAAGCTATGTCATCAAAACGCCTGGGACGGCAGACCATACGGCTGGGAAGCCCGGTGAGCGTGGTGTCCTACGCCAACATCGGCGGCAAGCAGGAGGCCCAGGGGCCGCTGGCCGGTTATTTCGATGAGCTGAATCAGGACGCCTACTTCGGGCAGAAAAGCTGGGAGAAGGGGGAATCCGCCATGCAGCAGTTCGCCCTGCGGCGAGCCATGGAGAAGGGCGGGCTTGCCCCGGAGGACCTGGACTATGTGCTGGCAGGGGACCTGCTGAACCAGTGCATCGGCACCTCCTTCGGCCTGCGAGATTTCAAGATCCCGTTTTACGGGCTGTACGGCGCCTGCTCTACCATGGGCGAGAGCCTGTCCCTGGCGGCGCTGCTCATTGACGGAGGCTTTGCCCGGCTGGCGGCGGCCGTGACCAGCTCCCATTTCTGCACCGCCGAGCGGCAGTACCGGATGCCGGTGCTCTACGGCAACCAGCGCACTCCCACGGCCCAGTGGACCGCCACGGCCTCCGGCTGCTGCATCCTGGGCGCCCAGGGGGACGGCCCGTATATCACCCACGTCACCTGCGGGCGCATCATCGACCTGGGCATCAAGGACGTGAACAACATGGGCGCGGCCATGGCCCCGGCGGCTTACGACACACTATCGGCCCTCTTTCGGGAGACGGGGACAGGACCGAAGGACTACGACCTCCTGGTCACCGGAGACCTGGGGATGCTGGGACACGACATCGTGGTGGACTTTTTCCGGGAGGACGGCGTGGACATGGGGGAGAAATACACGGACTGCGGGCTGCTGCTCTACGATCGGGAGAGGCAGGATATGCACGCCGGGGCCTCCGGCTGCGGATGCTCGGCGGCGGTGCTGAACGGGTATCTGCTGGGGGGCATCCGGGCGGGACGATGGAAAAGGATCGTGTTCGCGCCTACCGGGGCATTACTCTCGCCCACCTCGTCCTTCCAGGGGGAGAGCATCCCCGGCATCTGCCACGCGGTGGTCATCGCCGCGGGAAAGGAGAACTGACATGCAGTATTTACAGGCATTTTTATGCGGCGGCGTGCTGTGCGCCATCGGCCAGCTGCTCATTGACAAGACGCAGCTCACCCCGGCCCGGATCTTAACGGGCTATGTGGTGGCGGGGGTGCTGCTTCAGGCGGTGGGTGTGTATCAATATGTGGTGGATTGGGGCGGCGCCGGGGCCACGGTGCCCCTGACGGGCTTCGGCTACAGCCTGGCCAAGGGCGTGGCCAAGGCTGTGGCCGAGAAGGGGATCCTGGGTGCCCTTACCGGCGGACTCACCGCTACGGCGGGGGGCATTGCGGCGGCTGTATTTTTCGGCGTGCTTATGGCAATTTTGTTCAAACCGAAAGATAAACGTTGACAAATACCCTGTGGGGGTATATAATGACCGACGTAATAAAAAATACCCCCAGGAGGTATATGAAAATGGACTGTTGCTGCTGCCATCAGAAAACCAAACACCGCTCCCCGGAGGAGCAGAAAAGCCTTGTAAATCGCCTCAGCCGTATTGAGGGACAGGTCCGGGGTCTGCGGGATATGCTGCAGAAGGACGCCTACTGCACGGACATCCTGGTGCAGGTGTCGGCGGTGAATGCGGCGCTGAACAGCTTCAGCAAGGAGCTGCTGGCCACCCACATCCGCACCTGCGTGGCTGACGGCATCCGCCGGGGGGACGACGAGGTCATCGATGAACTGGTGACCACGCTGCAGAAGCTCATGAAGTGAGGAGGACTTGCTATGACGAAACAATTTGCCGTGACGGGTATGACCTGCGCGGCCTGCTCGGCCCATGTGGAGCGGGCGGTGGCGCAGCTGCCGGGGGTCCAATCGGCGGCGGTGAACCTGATGCTGGGGCGGCTGAACGCCAGCTACGATGAAAACCAGGTCACCTCCCAGCAGATCATCGACGCGGTGATCCGGGCCGGTTACGGCGCCCGGGAGGCGGATGAGAGCGACCTGGCCCCGGATAAGCAGCAGGACGAAGTGGTTCAGCGCATGGGCCGGCGGCTCCTGTGGTCGGTCATATGCCTGGTGCCGCTGTTTTATATCAGTATGGGCCACATGATGGGCCTGCCGGTGCCCGGCGTTTTCCACGAAAATCACCTGGCCATGGCTCTGACGGAGCTGGCGCTGGTGATCCCCATTCTGATATTGAACCGGGCCTATTTCACCGTGGGCTTTTCCCGGCTTTTCCAGGCCAGTCCCAACATGGACTCCCTGGTGGCCCTGGGCGCGGCGGCGGGCCTGATATACAGCCTCATCGAAATGGGTCTGCTCATCGCGGGCCGGATCCAGGGCATGCCGGACCTGTACTTTGAGTCCGCGGGCATGATCCTCACCCTGGTCACCGTGGGCAAATATCTGGAGCAGCGCTCCCGGAAAAAGACCACCGGGGCCATCTCCGCCCTGCTGCGCCTGGCGCCGGACAGCGCCGTGGTGCGCCGGGATGGCCAGGAAGTCACGGTCCCGGCGGCGGAGATCGTGGTGGGGGACACTGTCATCGTCCGCCAGGGGGGCAAGATCCCCGTGGACGGCGTGGTGACCGCCGGCACCGCCTCTGTGGATGAATCCGCCCTCACCGGCGAGAGCCTGCCGGTGGAAAAAGGGGAGGGGACCACCGTGTCCTCGGCTACGGTGGTGCTATCCGGTTATCTGGAGCTGGAGGCCCGGCGGGTAGGCAGCGACACGACACTGTCTCAGATCGTCCGGCTCATGGAGGAGGCGGCCTCCTCCAAGGCACCCATCTCCCGGCTGGCAGACCGCATCAGCGCCGTGTTTGTGCCGGTGGTCATGGGCATTGCCCTGGCAGCGGCGCTGCTGTGGCACTTTGTGGGGGGCGAGGGCATCCGCTTCTGCCTGTCCATCGGCATCGCGGTGCTGGTGATCTCCTGCCCTTGCGCACTGGGGCTGGCGACACCGGTGGCCATTATGGTGGGCACGGGCAAGGCCGCCCAGAGCGGCATCCTCATTAAATCCGCCGAGAGCCTGGAACTGCTGGGCAAGGCACAGACCGTGGTGCTGGACAAGACCGGCACTGTTACCGAGGGGAAACCTCGGGTTACGGACATCGTCTGCGCCGGTATCACAGAGGAGGAGCTGCTGCAGGTGGCTGCCTCGGTGGAAAAGCCATCGGAACATCCGCTGTCTGTGGCCATTGGCCGGGCGGCGGAGGAGAGGGGACTGGCACTCTCCCCGGTGACGGATTTCACGGCTGTACCCGGCGGCGGTGTAAAGGCTGCCCTGGACGGCGCGGCCGTATACGCCGGGAACCTGGACTACATGACCCGATGCGGCGTGGACACGGCGGCGGTGCAGGAGCAGGCCCGGGCCCTGGCCCGGCAAGGGAAGACGGCCCTGTATTTTGCACGGGATACCCGGCTCCTGGGCCTTATCGCCGTGGCGGATGTGGTGAAGCCCGACAGCGCCGCCGCCATAAAGGCCCTACAGGCGGCGGGACGGGAAGTGGTGCTGCTCACCGGCGACAACGAGACCACCGCCCAGGCTATTGCCAAGCAGGTGGGCGTTTCCCGGGTCATTGCCCAGGTGCTGCCCACGGATAAGGCGGCGTGCGTGGAAAAGCTCCAAAAGGAGGGCCGCTGCACCGTTATGGTGGGCGACGGTATCAACGACGCCCCGGCCCTGGCACGGGCGGATGTGGGCCTGGCCATCGGCGCGGGCACGGACATCGCCATCGAGTCGGCGGATGTGGTGCTCATGCGCAGCTCCCTGTGGGAGATCGTCACCGCCGCGGAGCTGTCCCGGGCCGTTATCCGCAACATACGGGAGAACCTGTTCTGGGCATTTATCTACAACGCCATCGGCATTCCCGTGGCGGCGGGCGTGCTGTACCCGGCACTGGGCATCACCCTGAACCCCATGATCGCCGCAGCGGCCATGAGTCTCAGCTCCGTGTGCGTGGTGACCAACGCCCTGCGCCTGCGCCTGTGGAAGGGCCCGGCCTGCCCGGTAACAGAAGAAAAAACAACCAAGGAAAATCAAACGGAAAAACAGGAGGAAACCGGTATGAACAGAACTTTGACCATTGAGGGCATGATGTGTGCCCATTGTGTTGCCCATGTGGAGAGCGCGCTGAACGCCCTGCCCGGGGTCAGCGCCCATGTGGACCTGGAGAAAAAGACGGCTGCCGTCACGGCGGGCCCGGAGGTCACGGACGATATGCTCCGCAAGGCCGTGAAGGACGCCGGGTATGAGGTAACGTCGATCCGGTGAGCTTGGTGCTGCCGATAGGGCGGGGTCATGCCATTTAATCCAATAAAAAACCGGATGCCCGCAGACGTGGGCATCCGGTTTTTTAATGTAAGAATTTACTTGTCCAGCTCCTCGTCCAGTTGGTTCAGGCTGCAGAGCATCTCCTCAAATCCGGAGAGATCCGTTTCCCGGAGCACATCCCGGGCGGCCTGGAGCTTTTCACCGAAGCTCTGCAGCAGCTCCTCATAGCGGACGCTGTTCTCGCTGCACCAGGCCCGCTGCTGAGCCACCAGTTCATGAATGCGCTGGATGGTTTGGGCGCGGAATTCCTCCGTCCGGCGGTGGGCGCTGATCTCGATCTCGGCGATGTGGTCCCGGATTTTGGCGTATTCGTCCGCCTGGACCTGCAGTTCATCGCACCGCTCCCGGCACTGGCGCAGCGCCTCCTGCGCAGATTGGTTTTCCGCCTCCAGGCGCTGCACCTGCTGGGTGAGCGCTTCGTTTTCCCGGTGGGAATCCTCGCAGCTTTCCACCTGACGGCGCAGGACGGCAAGCTGGCGGATGAGGCCATCGTTCTGCCGGCGCAGCTCATCGGCGGCGCTGGTCAGCTCCTCCACCTGGGCCTGATTTTCCTTGGTGATCTTCCCGATGTAGGCGACCACATCCTCCCGGTCAAAGCCGCCGAACATCCGCGTTCTGAAATTTGCGCTCATAGTGTCCTCCGTTACACCCGGGGCATTTGCCAAAATGCCGCGGAAAATCGTACATTATTTTCCTCTACAATAGCACAAACTTGGCTCCATGACAAGCGGGAAATGCTCCGGAAAAAAACAAGAAGATTTTTTCAAAAAAAGCTTGCATTTTGTATTTGGACGTGGTATTATATTCAAGTCGCCAGGAATAAAACATGCGCCGTTAGCTCAGCTGGATAGAGCGTCTGGCTACGGACCAGAAGGCCGGGGGTTCGAATCCCTCACGGCGTGCCAAAAATCCCCGAAATCGTAAGATTTCGGGGGTTTTTGTTTTGTATAAGTTGTTATTTTCGCCTGCCGTTTTTTCTGACCCAAACGCTGACCCCAACGGGAGCGGGTAGCGGAAAGGTCTATACCGCACGGGAGAGGATGTTCCCCATGGTTTGCGCCGCCTTGAGCTGTGCGTCGGTGGTGACGTGGGCATAGGTGTCCAGCGTGAAGCCCGCGGAGTAATGACCGAGCATCGAGGACACGGTTTTTACATCCACGCCGTTTTGCAGCGCCATCGTTGCGAAGGTATGGCGGAGATCGTGGAATCGGATGCGGGGCAGCCCTGCCCGTTTCAGCACCCGCTGGAGCATGTGCAGGACGCTGTCCGGTGACATAGGGCCTCCGGTGGGCGATGGAAATACCCAATCGCTGCTTCCCACCTTGTTTTTCTGTGCCTTTAGAACGTCTATCGCGTCTGCCGACAACGGCAGTGTGCGGTAGGCATTTTTTGTTTTCAGCGGAGCTTCCACTACCTTACCGTTCTGCCGCGAGATGGCCCGTTGGATTTTCAGCACACCACGGTCGAGGTCGATGTCCGTCCATTTCAGTCCCAGCAGTTCGCCCCGCCGAAGTCCGGTGGCGAGGTCGAGGTAGTAGAGTTCGTACACACCACTGTCCCTGGCTTCTCGGAAGAAGGCGCTGAGTTGGTCGGCGGTCAACGTTTTCATCTCTTTGTGTTCGACTTTTGGCAAGGCGCAGCCTTGCGTGGGATTTTTGCTCACCAGTTTTTGCTCAATGGCGAGGTTGTACGCCGAGCCGATCATCTGGTGGATGTTTCGCACCGTTTTTGGAGCCAGACCTTTCGGTTTCTTTTTCGCTTCGATGCGGTCTACCCGGCCACCGTCCAACAGGTGCTTGTAGAACCGCTGCAAGTCCAGAGAGGTTAGGTCTGCCAGCGGGATGCTGCCGATCTGCGGCTTGATGTGGTTTTTCAGAAAGCCTTGTGAGGTTTTGAAGGTCGATGGGCGCAGCTTGATTTTCGCGTAGTTTTCCAGCCAGACCTCCAGCCATGTTCCTACGGTGTAGTTCTTGGCCCGCCCGTAGTCGATGCCCACGTTTTCCTCGATGGCTTTCTTCAACTTCTCCTTGACCGCAGCCTGCGTCTTTCCGAGAACATTTTTGATGATGGCTTTTCCGGTTTCCGGATCGTGACCGACTGTGTAGCGGCCTTCCCAGCGTCCATCCTTTCGTTTTCGGATATTGCCCTCGCCGTTTGCTCGTCTTTTCGGCATGGTATCAGCCCCTTTCGCAACGAACAATACCGTGACCAAGGGGACAAAGCTACCCATCTGCGGCAAAAGGGTAAGCGGCTCTGCGAAGTCATTGACCGCGTTGGGCATATCGAACGCGCAGCAGATACGGATCTGTTTTCATCCGTCATTTACCATATTATCGGTCAGCAGATCTCAACTAAGGCGCAGGTCGACGCTGGCGCAATGCCATAGCTCACTGCATGAGCCAAAAGAGGGACGGGAAAAGCTGTCTAAAAGCTGCAAAATTACAGTCTGCTCGGAGATCCGTTCCTATACCGATACCGACCGGGCACAGGCACCGCAGGATTCCAAAATATTTTTGGAGGTGTAGATCATGATATTTATTCAGCATTATGATTCCCCGCTGGGCGGCATCCTGCTGGCGGCGGATGAGATCGGTATGAGGGGCCTGTGGTTCGACGGGCAGAAATACTTTGCCCGCGACCTGCCTGCAGAGCGGATCGAACAGGACACACACGCCCTTGCGGAAGCCAGGCGCTGGCTCGATATTTATTTTTCCGGCAAAGAGCCAGACTTTCTGCCGCCGCTGCACCCTGCCGGCTCAGATTTCCGTCAGGAAGTCTGGAGCATTCTCTTGCAGATCCCCTACGGGCAGACAACGACCTACGGCGAGATCGCACGGCGGCTTGCGGAGAAGCATGGACTTCCTCAGATGTCCGCACAGGCAGTGGGCGGGGCGGTGGGACACAATGAAATTTCCGTCATCATCCCCTGTCACCGGGTGGTCGGTACAAACGGCAGCCTGACCGGGTATGCCGGAGGTGTTGACAAAAAGGTTAAGCTGCTGGAACTGGAACGCGCCGATATGACCGGATTTTTTGTGCCGAAGAAAGGCACGGCGCTTTGAACGATGAAACAAGGAAAAAGCCATGAATCAGATTCAAGAAGCTGACGCTTGGCGTTTGGCCGGCACCGGTGCGGGAGCTGCACGGTTTCCGCGATATCCACGGCGATGGAAAACGGCTGTTTTTGAAGCGCGACGCATATGCGCCGCGCTTTTTTCATACCCATTTTTGCCCGTGTCCGGGGCGTACAAAACGGGCACCGCAGGGAACGCGACCCCCGACGGCATAGCACGGCGGCAGGAAAAGCTGGGCGATATGGATTTTTGTCCTGCCATAGCTGATGGTGACATTTTCTTCGATGGCAGTCTTTAATTTCGTTTTCGCTTCTGCCTGTATCTTTCACGGAGCATTTTTGAACTCGCCGATATAGCTGCAGGGGATGGCCTGACCGTCCACAGCTTTCCGGATGAGAGGACTGCAGCTGCATGGAGAGTGGAAATATCCTGGGGCATACAAAAATATATTTATTTTTTTCATTAAACCCATGCAATATATTCATTTAACAGAGAAACAGAAAAGTGCTATTCTATATAGACAAATTAGGGTACATGTTGAAAGAAAACAGCAAGAGAAGAAAGGAGATAAGTTTATGTCAAAAAACAAAGTGTTTAAGACGATGGACGGTAATGAAGCGGCCGCATATGTGTCGTATGCGTTTACTGAGGTGGCTACCATTTACCCCATCACACCGTCCAGCCCCATGGCTGACCATGTGGACGCGTGGGCTGCCAACGGCAAGAAGAACCTGTTTGGCCAGCCCGTGAAGCTGGTGGAGATGCAGGCGGAGTCCGGCGCAGCCGGCGCCATGCACGGCTCTCTGGAGACCGGTTCCCTGACCAGCACCTACACCGCGTCCCAGGGCCTTCTTCTGATGATCCCGCCCATGTACCGAATCGCCGGTTCCCATCTGCCCGGCGTGATGCATGTTTCTGCCCGTACCGTGGCCACCCACTCTCTGTCCATCTTCGGCGATCACTCCGATGTAATGGGCTGCCGTCAGACCGGTTGGGCGCAGCTGGCTTCCTCCAGCGTGCAGGAGGTCATGGACCTGGCCGCCGTTGCCCACCTGTCCGCCATTAAGGGCTCCATCCCCTTCCAGCATTTCTTCGATGGCTTCCGGACCTCCCACGAGATTCAGAAGATCGAGGTGCTGGACTATGAGGACCTGGGCAAGATGCTGGACTGGGACGCCGTTCAGAGATTCAAGGACCACGCCCTGAGCACGGAGCATCCCACTCTGCGCAACACCCTGCAGAACCCCGATACCTTCTTCCAGTCCCGCGAGGCCTGCAACACTGCCTACAATGCGCTGCCTGCCATCGTTGAGGAGTACATGGGCAAGATTAACGAGGTCACCGGCCGCAACTATCAGCTGTTCAACTACTATGGTGACCCCGATGCCGAGCGTGTCGTGGTGGCTATGGGCTCCGTCTGCGAGACCCTGCTGGAGGTCGTTGACTATCTGCGGGAGCGGGGCGAGAAGGTCGGCTTCATCCAGGTCCACCTGTTCCGCCCCTTCTCCATGGAGCGCCTGCTGGAGAAGATCCCCGCCACCTGCAAGTGCCTGACCGTTTTGGACCGCACCAAGGAGCCCGGCGCTCCCGGCGAGCCGCTGTATTTGGATGTGTGCCATGCCCTGTTTGAAGGCAAGCGCACGGATATTGAGGCCCTGGGCGGCCGCTATGGCCTGGGCTCCAAGGATACCACCCCTGCCCAGATGAAGGCCGTGTTCGACAACATGAAGGGCGAGAAAAAGAACCACTTCACCGTGGGCATCAACGACGATGTCACCCACCTGTCTCTGCCCGTGGGTGAGAACATCGTCACCGCCGGCAAGTCCATCATCTCCTGCAAGTTCTGGGGCCTGGGCTCCGACGGCACCGTTGGCGCCAACAAGAACTCCATCAAGATCATCGGTGACCACACCGACCAGTACGCCCAGGCTTACTTCGAGTATGACTCCAAGAAGTCCGGCGGCGTTACCAAGTCCCACCTGCGCTTCGGTCATGAGCCTATCCACAGCACCTACTATGTCACCATGGCTGACTTTGTGGCTTGCCACAAGCCCTCTTATATCAAGGACTTCGACATCGTTTCCGAGATCAAGCCCCACGGCACCTTCCTGCTGAACACCAGCTGGACCGGCGCTGAGCTGGAGGAACACCTGCCTAACCGCGTGAAGCGTCAGATCGCCGAGCGTGAGATCAACTTCTACACCATCGACGCCACCGCCATCGCCATGGAGCTGGGCCTGGGCAACCGCACCAACACCGTGCTGCAGGCCGCCTTCTTTAAGCTCTCCGGCATTATCCCCATCGAGGACGCCGTGAAGTATATGAAGGCCGCTATCGTCAAGTCCTACGCCAAGAAGGGTCAGAAGATCGTTGACATGAACAGCGCCGCCGTTGACAGAGGTGTGGACGCCGCCGTGAAGATCGATGTTCCCGCTTCCTGGAAGACCCTGCCTGACGACACCAAGGCTCCCGACATGAATCTGCCTCACTACATCCGTGCCATCCAGATCCCTGTCAACAAGCAGGCCGGCGATGCCATCCCCGTAAGCGCGTTCATGCCCTACGCCGACGGCGTTACCCCCTCTGAGACCTCCAAGTATGAAAAGCGCGGCATCGCCGTGAAGGTGCCCCAGTGGATCCCCGAAAACTGCATTGGCTGCAACAAGTGCGCTCTGGTCTGCCCTCACGCCGCCATCCGTCCTTTCCTGCTGAACGCAGAGGAAGAGGCTGCCAAGCCCGCCGCCTTCGTCACCAAGGAGGCCAAGGGCAAGGGCTTCGAGGGCCTGACCTTCCGCGTGCAGGTGGATCCTCTGGACTGCCAGGGCTGCGGCGCCTGCGCCAACGTCTGCCCCGCCAAGGAGAAGGCGCTGGTCATGGAGCTGCTGGAGACCCAGATGCCCGAGCAGGCGAACTGGGATCACGCGCTGACTCTGTCTACCAAGACCAATCCCATGGACAAGTTCTCCGTACGCGGCTCTCAGTACGAGCGTCCTCTGTACGAGTTCAGCGGTGCCTGCGCCGGCTGCGGCGAGGCTCCCTACATGAAGCTTATGTCCCAGCTGTTCGGTGACCGGATGTTCGTTACCTCCGCCACCGGCTGCGCTTACGTCGTGGGCTCCTCCACGCCGTCCTTCCCCTATGCGGTCAATGAGAAGGGCCATGGTCCCGCCAACTCCAACTCCCTGTTCGAGGATAACGCCGAGTATGCCCTGGGCATGAAGCTGTCCATCGATCAGATGCGCCGTCAGATGGCCGCCCACGCCCAGGCGGTGGTGGCTGCCACTTCCGACGCTGCGCTGAAGAGCGCCATCCAGGCCTGGCTGGCTGAGGGCGACATTGGCGACAAGACCCGCGCTCTGTCTGAGGCAGTGGTGGCCGCGCTGGATGCCACAAACGAGACCTCCGATGATATTACCTTCCTCAAAGACAACAGGGATGCTCTGCCTAAGAAGAGCATTTGGATGTACGGCGGCGACGGCTGGGCTTACGATATTGGCTTCGGCGGTCTGGATCACGTGCTGGCTTCCGGCGCTGACGTGAACATCCTGGTAGTCGATACCGAGGTGTACTCCAACACCGGCGGACAGGCCTCCAAGGCAACCCAGCTGGGTGCCGTGGCGCAGTTTGCCAACGCCGGTAAGAAGACCGGTAAGAAGGATCTGGGAGCCATCGCCATGACTTACGGCAATGTCTATGTGGCTCAGGTGGCCATGGGCGCCAACGAGCAGCACCTGATCACGGCCCTGAAGGAAGCCGAGGCACATCACGGCCCCTCCCTCATCATCGCTTACGCTCCCTGCATCAACCACGGTATCTCCAAGGGCATGGGCCAGGTCCAGCTGGAGGAGAAGGAAGCCAGCGAGTGCGGCTATTGGCCCCTGTGGCGCTATGTGCCCGAGCTGAAGGCTGAGGGCAAGAACCCCTTCATCCTGACCAGTAAGGAGCCCAACGGCAAGCTGCTGGACTTCATGATGGGCGAGACCCGCTTCGCCTCTCTGACCCGGACCTTCCCGGAGACCGCCAAGGTGCTGTTCGAGGAGGCCCAGGAGTTCTGCGCCGCTCGCTACGCCAAATACAAGAAGCTGGCCGAGCAGTAATGGCAGGGCGGAGATAGTGCAAAATTGGAGTGAATGAAAGACTTCCTTTTTTGTGAGGACAGGAAAGAGGCGCGCAGCACCTGCTGCGCGCCCCTTTTTGTATATAGAGATCCTGCGATCTTCACAGGCAGGAACGGAATAATTGATCGATCCTAATTTGCCGAAAAGCATTTGGCGTAAAACGGAGCCGAAAGGGCTCCGTTTTTTTCGGGACGGTGGATGGGCGATATAGGCAGAAATGGGGGGCGCTTGCGAAATAATTGCATTTCGGTATAATGGGGTATAAAAGCAAACATAAAAAAATTTGTAAGATTTTTCTTTTTCCGAAGTCTTATAGGTGAAAGGAGGTGGTAGGATGACGGAATTTGAGCGGATATATCAGGAGTATTTTGACCAGGTGTTTCTGTACATCCGGCGGCTTTCGGGGGATGTGCATTTGGCGGAGGACATTAACCAAACCCGCAAAAATGGTACAGACGCCAACGGCGGGTATACTGTTTTTGTGGGTGTGCAGGGATAGCCGCGTAAGCGGCGCAAGGGGTGCAGCCCCTTGTTGCGGCAAAGCCGCCAATGTCGGTCAGAGAGGGAAGCAAGCGGCTTTCTCTCTGTGCCGACAAGCCCTCGGCAGAGCGCACGCACCCGTAAGGGTGTATAAGTGCGCCCTTTGTACCAAAGGGATTATTCGCTTTTCCCGCCCTCGGTGCGTTTTTTCAGATAGCCCCGCGCTTCCTCGTTCGTCAGGGCAAGCCGGAGAAAGGCGGCGGCTTCTTCGTCGGTCATGGTCTTTGCTTCTGGCACAATGCTCTCAAAGACCGCACCCCGGACGATCAGCCGATGGCTGCGCGTCCTGCGTTCCTCTTGGGATAACTTTTGCCGCAACACCTTTTCCCGATTTTCAAGCTGCCGGATTTTCTTCTTCCCGTCCTCAATCTCGGCTTGCAATTCCTCGCGTTTTTTTCTCTCGGTTTCGTCATGGGTGGTCACTCCTTTCTACCTGTCGGCATAGAAAAAGGACAGTCGATTTCCTCGGCTGTCCTTTTGATTAGGGTGTTTGGTTTACTCCGTTCTGCTCAATAAATGGGAATATTAAATATCAATACGCCCTTTAATACATTCCTATTAAAACATCAGCTTCGATTGTCAAATGTGTGAGAGTACGCCAATCAACGCAATCTTTTTCAACGCAAAAGAGAAGCGGCGTCATTTCAATAAACGACATTCTTTGTTCTGATGACAACTGTACGGTGGCTGAAACCGTTTCTCTTGAAATGGTTTTAAGATATTTCTCAAAACATTCAACGACAGACTCATTTGAATAATCTGGATTTTTCAAGTGTGCTTGCACTTTAGTCCTGATTTCCCTCAAATGATTTTTCGTAGGAATTACTTTCACAACATATCCGTTAGGAGATAGCAATCGCTGAAATTCTTTGTAGTGTGCAGGCGAAAATATGTCTAAAATACAATCCATACTTCCGTCTTTCAAAGGGATTTTTGATAAGTCAGTAACAAACCACTTCACTGCTTTGCGCTTGTCTTTTTTTGATGCAATCTGTATTGCCTCCCTTGACAAGTCAAAGGCAAAGATGTTTCGTTCTGTTCTTTGCTGTATCTGCCTTGCATAGAAACCCTCGCCGCAACCAACATCTAAAATGTTTCTTATAGATGGCGTATCAGAAATAAACTGTATGATTTTCTCCAACACAACATCATACATGCCATACTCCAAAATTTGGTGCCGGTTGTCAAAAGACCGCTTGCTGTAGTTGGTTTTGGGCGATGATTTTAACAACAAATTTACATACCCATATCTTGAAATATCAAAGCAATGTCCATGTCTACAAATTAGGCTATTGCCTTGTATATCCATTGATTTTGTGCAAATTGGGCATTGAAAATAAACCTTGCTGTCTGCAAAGCGTGATAAATTATTATTCATTTGTTTTTCCTCCGTAATTACATCTCTGCTTCAATAAGCGAGTTATGCAATATGGATAACCGCAACATAACTCGCGGTTTTATCTTAATCTCATAAATGTAACCATTGTGTTGTCCTCCAATCAATTCCGCAGTATTACTCTGCTTTTAGAAAAAGTATAGCACAAAACTATGAACATTTCAACTCTATTTCAGCCTGTCGGCGACGTTGCTCTCTCTGGCATACCGCCCGCCGTTCCTCGCTGTATGGGGCGGTCAGACGGAAAGAGAAGCGGCCTTTCTCAATATCAAACTCCA
>CABMQL010000036.1 GCA_902388735.1 uncultured Eubacteriales bacterium
ACTTGCAGACTGAGAGGTATTTTTCCCCACGCACATGTCGCGGTGAAAAATGATTGGAATCTTTCGCGTCTGCGGACGCGAACTCTGCGAGACTTTTTTAAAAAGTTGGGAGCAGAGGCGGGGACGCCTTAGAACAGGCGCTGCTTTTTGGCGATGACCTGGCCGCCCACCCGGAGGATCTGCTTGCCGCCGGGGGTAAACTCCGTTTCAATGGCGTGGCCGCCCACCCGGGCGCTGATGGTATAGCCGGACTCCACAACGCCCTCCTCACGGCCATAGACCTTGCCGTCCACAATGAGCTCCGTGAGGCCGTAGCTGCGGCGGACCTCGATCTCATGGCTGCCGTAGACGGCGGACAGGAGAACGCGGTGCTTCTTATCCGTGGGCTGGCCCAGGGAGGGGGTGTTGGGAACGTCCCCCTGGGAGGCATCGTAAAATTCCGTGTTCATGGGCAGGGGCTCCGGGGCGTCGGCCTCCGCCATAGCTTCCCGGCTCCGGCGCACGCCGACGATGAGGGCCCACAGCACCAAACCATGACACGCAAAGTCTAAAATATCTGATAACATGTCAGTCAAAGACAGCTCGATGACATAGTAAAGGAGCATGGCGGCGGTGTCCACGGAGAACAGCACCAGGGCGGCCGTGAGCCAGCCGCGCTTCTTTTTGGACAGCAGGCAGCACAGAAGGTACACCACCAGTATCACCAAGGCGATGAGAATGCCTGCGACCAGGTAAACGGGGTCCCGGGTGTAGTCATAGAATACCCGGGCGTACACCGCTGCCAAATAAGTGATAAAATTTGTAAATATAAAAGAGGTGTCTGTGCCCAGCAGAGTGGTAAGAACATTTGCCGCCGACATGATAAGAAGGATCCACAGGATGCTCCGGGCGGTCTTGTAGGCGGCGAGAGGGCTATTCTTTTTCATGTTGTTTCTCCTTGTTTCTATTTATTTTAAAGGGGAGACGAGAGTGAGTCCGCTCCGCCCTGTGCATGCCACAGGGTGAGGCGGGCGGCGGCGCACATGGACGCCGTCTTACAAAAGCGTTCTGTAGGGCAGGGTCCGTGTGCCCTGCCGGGAGTGCGGTGCGTAGGGGAGGGGCTCTGCCCCTCCCGCGGGCGGGGTAGAACCCCGCCCCTACGGATGGGCAAGATCGTGCGCGGGGACAGGAGGAGGATGCGGGACTATGCAGAAGCGGAAGCTATCCCAGGTGGGTGTGGAGGCCGTGGAGCGGCTGAATCTGCCGCCGGAGGCGGCGATGGGTGTGCCGCAGGTGGAGCTGTACGGCAACCGCCAGCTCTACATGGCGGGGCATAGGGGCGTCATCTCCTACAGCACGGAGGAGGTGGCGGTATCCGGCGGCAGCATGACCGTGCGCATAACCGGAAGGGACCTGCAGCTGGCGGCCATGACCGAGGGGGAGCTGCGGCTGACGGGACACATTGACCGGGTGGAGCTGATGGAGTAAATATGTATAAACGAATCGTCCATTATTTACAGGGCAGCCAGCTGGTGCAGATCCAATGCGCCTGCCCGGAACGGGTGCTGAACCTGCTGGGAGCCAGGGGCATTCTGTTTTGGGATCTGCAGTGGGAATCGGAGATCTGCCTGCATCTGCGGATGCTGCTGGCCCAGGGGCCGGCTCTGGAGGAGGTCGCCCGGCAGACCGGGGCGGATTTGACGGTGCTGCGGCGCCGGGGCATACCCGTCCTGTGGAGGCGGTTTCGCAGGCGGTATGTGCTTTTGGCGGGGTTTGCGGTCTTTTGGCTGCTTTTATTCGGCGGGAACCTGTTTATATGGGAGTTCCGGGTCAGCGGCAACGAAACGGTGCCCACGGAGACGGTGCTGCGGGCATTGGAAAACTACGGCATCACTATCGGCTCCCCGGGGCTGGAGATCGACCAGGAGGACATGCGCAACCATGTGCTGCTGGAACTGCACGACGTATCCTGGCTGACGGTGAACGTGAAGGGCTGCGTGGCCCACGTGCAGGTGGTGGAGCGGCAGAGGCCGCCGGAGATCGCGGACGAAGGGGGCGTGTGGAACATCGTGGCCGCCCGGGACGGCCTGGTGACCCAGGTGCGGGCCCTGGACGGCAAGGCCCTGGTGGCGGAGGGCAGCACCGTGACGGAGGGGGAGCTGCTGGTCACCGGGGTGTACGAATCCCGGGAGGGCAGCACCTACATGACCCACAGCCTGGGCACCGTGGAGGCCCGGACCTGGTATGAGCTGTCCGTATCGGTGCCCCTGGAGATCATGGAAAAGAGCGGGGAAAAGCGGGAGAAAACCGCCATCTCCGTGGACTTTGGCAAAAAAAGAATAAAATTGTGGGGCAGGGGTAGCATAAGCGGCGCAAACTGTGATAAAATAACTTATTATCATCCGCTGTCACTGCCGGGCGGGCTGCGCCTGCCCATTACGGTGGTGCGGGAGTCCGTGACACACTATGACGGCCAGAGCGTCCGCCGCAGCCGGGAGCAGGCGCAGAAGGAGGGGGAGGCCCTCCTGCTGCAGCAGCTCAAGGCCCAGCTGAGCCGGGACGGCTCCGTGACGGAGACGAAATTCTCCGCCGCGGAGGAGGGGGACTATTTGGTGGTCACGCTGCAGGCGGAGTGCCTGGAGCAGATCGGCGTGCCCGTGCAGGTGCAGCAGACAGAGGAAGCAAACTGAGGAGGAGACCCATGGAGCAGCGCATCAGCCTGGAGCGCATGGAGGAGGCTGTGAGCCTTTTCGGCTCTTTTGACGAGAATATCCGCATTTTGGAAAATGAATTTCATGTATCGGTGGTGAACCGGGAGGAGCAGCTCATCATCACCGGCGAGCCCGAGGACACCATGCTGGCGGAAAAGGCCATTGAAGCCCTGCTGCGGCTCATCTCCCGGGGGGAGAACGTGGGCGAGCAGCATGTGCGCTACGTCATCGGCCTGTGCCGCAGCGGGCAATTGGACCGCATTGACGAGCTGACACGGGACGTGGTATGCATCAGCGCCAAGGGTCGGCCCATCAAGCCCAAGACCATTGGCCAGAAGGACTACATAAAGACCATCCAGGCCTGCCCGGTGACCATCGGCGTGGGCCCGGCGGGCACGGGAAAGACCTACCTGGCCGTGGCGGCGGCGGTGAAGGCCTTCCGGGAAAAGGAGGTCAGCCGCATCATCCTCACCCGCCCGGCGGTGGAGGCCGGGGAGCGGCTGGGCTTTCTGCCCGGCGACCTGCAGAGCAAGGTAGACCCCTATCTGCGCCCCTTGTACGACGCCCTGTTTGACATGCTGGGGCCGGAGACCTATCAGAAATACCTGGAAAAGGGCAGCATTGAGGTGGCGCCCCTGGCCTATATGCGGGGCAGGACTTTGGACGACAGCTTCATCATTCTGGACGAGGCGCAGAACACCAGCCGGGAACAGATGAAAATGTTCCTGACCAGAATGGGCTTCGGGTCCAGGGTGGTCATCACCGGCGACGTGACACAGATCGACCTGCCCAGCGACAAGCCCAGCGGCCTGAAGGAGGCCATGCGGGTGCTGGACGGCGTGGAGGGTGTGGGCATCTGCCGCCTGACCCAAAACGACGTGGTGCGGCACATTATGGTGCAGCGGATCATTGAGGCCTACGCCAAGTTTGAGGAGAAGAAAAAGAAATGAGAAAGACCCACTATATACCCATCACCGCCGACGTGCCCGGGGCGGCATCGGACAGCAACTGCGCGCTGATCCGCCGGACCATCCGCACAGCTCTGGCGGCGGAGGGGATGGAGCTTCCCTGCGAAGTGGACGTGCTGCTGACGGGCGACGAGGGGATCCATCAGATCAACCGGGACATGCGGAATGTGGACAGGCCCACGGATGTGCTGAGCTTTCCGGAATTTGACTTGAAGCCGGGGGAGCTGCCCACGGCGGAGGACGCAGACCCGGGGACGGGGCTCATCCCCCTGGGGGACATGGTGCTGTCCATGGAGCGGGTAGCGGCCCAGGCCAAGGAATACGGCCACTCCAAAAGGCGGGAGCTTGCATACCTGGTGACCCACTCGGTGCTGCACCTGCTGGGGTATGACCACCTGGACGAGGGGGCCATGAAAAAGCAGATGCGCTGGCGGGAGGAGGCTATTATGGCCCTGCTGGGGCTGGAGCGGTAAGACGGGAAACGGACCGCCGCGGGCGCGTTGCGCACTGGCTGCGCAATGGCATGTTTTTTACATGAAGTCGGTGCAAGGTCGGCGGGCGGACAGAGGCGTCCGCCCCTACACACCGTTTACTGATAGAAGTCCGTAGGGAGCAGGTTGCAAGGAGTGCGGTGTGCGGCAGGACACATGGGGCCCGCCCTACAGGGCTTTTTGTAGGACAGGGCCTGCGCACCCTGCCGAGGAAGTGCCGCGCAGCATCGGCGGGCGGACAGAGGCGTCCGCCCCTACGGAAGGGTTACAAGGAGTGCGGTGGTTGGGGCGTCGAGGACGCCGCCCCCTACGGAGGGGTTGTATACAAGAGATGCGGAGAAAGGGCGGCGGTATGTCGAAGAAAAAATGGATCCTTCTTATATCCTTGGCGGCTCTCCTTTTGGCCGCGGTATATGTGCTGTACCGCTTTAACTATCTGCCCCACCCGAAGTATTCTAACGAGAAGTTTGGCATCGAGACGTACAGGAACCAAGTAGACCGGGACGGGGACGGGGTGGACGATCAGACGGACATTCTGCAGTCCGTCCGGGCGTATCTGGACACCCGGCCCAAGTACAAAAGCCAGTATTATGCCACCGGCTATCCGGACGACGGGTACGGCGTGTGCACGGACGTGGTGGCCTTCGGGCTGCTGGGAGCCGGGTACGACCTGATGGAGCTGGTGGACCAGGATGTGCGCGCCCACCGGGAGCAATACAGCATTGAGGATGTGGACAGAAACATCGACTTCCGCCGGGTGCGGAACCTGAAGGTCTACTTTAAAAACACCGCCATCGCGCTGACCACGGACATCCACGACATCGACCAGTGGCAGGGCGGGGACATTGTAATTTTTGAAAATCACATTGGAATCGTTTCGGACAAGCGCAACGGCAAGGGCATCGCCTTCGTGCTGCATAGCGGCAATCCGTATCAGCGGTACTATGAGGAGGACATCCTGGAGCACCGGGACGACATTGTGGCGCACTACAGAATCAGCTGAGAAAGGGAGATATTTATGGCTACTTTTGATGATTTTATGAAGCTGGATATCCGGGTGGGCACCATCACGGAGGCGAAGGTCTTTGAAAAGGCCCGGAGGCCGGCCTATCAGCTGCGGGTGGATCTGGGCGAGGAGATCGGCGTCAAAAAATCCTCCGCGCAGATCACGGGCCACTACAAGCCGGAGGAGCTCATCGGCAAGCAGGTGCTGGCCGTGGTAAATTTCCCGCCGCGGCAGATCGCGGACTTTATGTCCGAGGTGCTGGTGCTGGGGACATACAGCGACGGGGGCGTGGTGCTGATCGCCCCGGACAGGAAAGTCAAAAACGGAGACAAGCTGGGCTGAAGCCTCGGCGGTCCGTTTTTATAAATGCTCAAGAAGAAAGTTGAGGATCACCTATGAACGAAATCAAAAAAACCGCTATGGTCACCGTGTGCGGGCGGCCCAATGTGGGCAAGTCCAGCCTGACCAACGCCCTGGTGGGGGAGAAGATCGCCATCGTGTCCAACAAGCCCCAGACCACCCGCAACCGCATTTACGGCGTGGTGAACCGGGGCGACACCCAGTTCGTGCTGCTGGACACCCCGGGCCTGCACAAGCCCCGGTCCCGGCTGGGGGACTACATGGTAAAAGTCGTGCGGGAGAGCCTGGCAGACGTGGAGTGCGCGGTGCTGCTGGTGGAGCCCATCGCCCACGTGGGGGAGCCGGAGAAGATCCTGCTGGAGCGCATCCGGGAGGAGAAGCTGCCGTGCATTCTGTGCATCAATAAAATCGATACCATTGCCAAAAAGGACGAGCTGCTGGCGGTGATCGCCGCATACAGCGAGGCATATCCGGATTTCGCGGCCATTGTGCCTATTTCGGCGCGGAAGGGCGACGGGCTGGAGGAGCTGATGGGCCTGCTGGCGGGCTATGCCCAGGAGGGGCCCCAGCTCTTCCCCGATGGCATGACCACCGACCAGGCCGACAGCCAGGTCTGCGCCGAAACGGTGCGGGAGAAGATGCTGCTGTGCCTGGACAAGGAGATCCCCCACGGCACGGCGGTGGAGGTGACCCGGTTTTCCGAGCGGGATAACGGCATCATCGACCTGGACGTGACCATCTACTGCGAAAAGGCCAGCCACAAGGGCATCATCATCGGCAAAAACGGGGAGATGATCAAGCGCATCAGCTCCTTGGCCCGGCGGGATATCGAGAAATTCATGGGCACGAAGGTGTACATGGAGACCTGGGTGAAGGTGAAGGAAAACTGGCGTGACAATGTGAATTTCATCCGCAGCCAGGGGTATAACGAGAACTAAGCCGGCAGCGGGCGGACAGAGGCGTCCGGCCCTACGATTGGCAAGGGAATTTGTACAGGCCCGGAACGGATCGTCCAGGAGGCCGACCCCTGCGCACCGCTTACCGGCAAAAGGCCATAGGGGGCGGCGGGGTGAGGGCACCCCGCCCTACGCGGGGCACGAAGCACCTGCGAATGGGATGCAGCGAGAGGTGCTGCCGCCATCGGACGGGCGGGGTAGAACCCCGCCCCTACGGAGGGATCGGCAGCTGGCAAGGCGGGACGATGTAGGCATCGTCCCCTACGGATGCAATACAAGGAGTTTCCCGAATGACGGCGGGCGGACAGAGGCGTCCGCCCCTACGGAGGGCAAGGTAATTTGTGCAGGCCCGGAACGGATCGTCCGGGAGGCCGACCCCTGCGCACCGCTTACCGGTAAAAGGCCATAGGGGGCGGCGGGGTGAGGGCACCCCGCCCTACGCGGGGCACGAAGCACCTGCGAATGGGATGCAGCGAGAGGTGCTGCCGCCATCGGACGGGCGGGGTAGAACCCCGCCCCTACGGAGGGATCGGCAGCTGGCAAGGCGGGACGATGTAGGCATCGTCCCCTACGGATGCAATACAAGGAGTTTCCCGAATGACGGCGGGCGGACAGAGGCGTCCGCCCCTACGGAGGGCAAGGTAATTTGTGCAGGCCCGGAACGGATCGTCCGGGAGGCCGACCCCTGCGCACCCGGCTTGGCAATGACAGGGCTATTTTTTGGCAGCGGAGAACGACCATTTCTTTCCACGGGTAAAAAACGCCGGCCATGGCAAGCTACCTGAAAAAGGAGGCGGCGGCTGTGGAGGATTATTGGAGCTTATTTTTGGAGACGGGGGCGCCGGAGGTTTACATGCTTTACCGGGCCCAGGAGGACGAAAAATGCCGGGAGAACAAGGGAAAACCGTCGCCCACGGACTGATCCTGCGGGAGACGGAGACAAAGGAGACTGACAAGATTCTCACCGTGCTCACGGCGGAAATGGGGAAGATCCCCGTCATCGCACGGGGCGCCCGGCGGAAAAACAGCCGCCTGGCCGCGGCCTGCCAGCTGTTTGCGTGGTCGGAGATGACCCTTTACAAGCGGGGAAACTGGTACTATATGGACGCGGCGGACCCGGCGGAATTATTTGCGGGACTGCAAAAAGACCTGGTGCGCTTTTCCCTGGCGGCCTATCTGGCGGAGCTGACGGAGTTTGTGGCCGGGGAGGAAAACCCGGTGCCGGAGCTGCTGCGGCTGCTGCTCAACGGGCTGTACGCTTTGGCAAAATTGGACAAAGACCCGGCGCTGGTGAAGCCGGCGTTTACCTTCCGGCTGCTGGCCCTGGCGGGCTTTGAGCCCATGATCGACGGCTGCGCCGTGTGCGGCGCGGGCCAGGCCCGGGAGCCGGTGCTGGATGTGGTGCAGGGCGTGGTGCACTGCCGCAAGTGCGGCGGGCCGGGGGGAGAGAACTTCCCCCTGTCGGCGGCGTGTATGACGGCGCTGGAGCACATTCTACACGGGCCGGACAGGAAGCTGTACAACTTTGCTTTAGGCCCGGAGGACCTGAAGCTGCTGGACCGGGCGGCGGAGGGATTCGCGGCGGCGCAGCTGGAGCGGAGCTTCCGGACGCTGGGGTATTATAAGGCAATACATATTTGATTTGAATGTGTAGCCGCACCATAAAGGAAAAACGGATTGCCACGGGCGCGGGGCGCCCTCGCAATGACATGGGGTTTTGCATGGGGCGTGGGGAACACCTGGGGCGGCGGGGTGAGGGTACCCCGCCCTGCGGGGGGCAAAAATTGCCTGCGGGGTCGTAACAAGAGGTGCTGCCGCCATCGGACGGGCGGGGTAGAACCCCGCCCCTACGGATAAATCGGTAGCCGGTAAGGCGGGACGATGCAGGCATCGGCCCCACGGATGCAATACAAGAAGTTTGCCGAATGTCGGCGGGTGGACAGAGGCGTCCGCCCCTACGGATGGCCAGGGGGGGCTTATGCAGGCCAGGAACGGGTCATCGGAGAAGTCGGCCCCTGCGCACTGCTTACCGGTAGAATTCCGCAGAGGGCGGCAGTGCGGCGCAGGGGTATTACGGAGTGCCGCGCAATGCATGGCGGGCGACCGCAGGCATCGGCCCATACGGGATTGCATTGGTTTTATTTACATGGGAAATACATATTTCCAGGGTAAAAGAGGAAGATTCATGAATACATTATTTGAGAAATCCATACGGACGTTGGAGCTGCCGGCGGTTCTTTCCATGCTGGCCGCTCTGGCGGTGAGCGACGCGGCCAAGGAAAAATGCCGGTCTATGATGCCGGTATGCGACCTGGAGGAGGCCAAGCGCCTGCAGGAGGAGACCCAAAGCGCACGGGAGCGGCTGGGCCTTTACGGCAGCCCCAGCTTTGCGGGGGTAAAGGATGTGTCCCGGGCACTGAACCGGGCCGACCACGGCGGCGTGCTGAACACCCGGGAGCTGCTGGACGTGGCGGACCTGCTGACGGCTTCTCGCCGGGTATCGGAATACGACCGGGACCGGCAGGGAGAGAAAACCGTGCTGGATCACCTGTTCTCCGCCCTGCACACCAACAAATTCTTAGAGGACAAGATCCACGGGGCCATTTTGGATGAGGAGACCATTGCCGACTCCGCCAGCGCCGAGCTCCAGGACATCCGGCGCAAGATGCGCCTGGCTTCCAGCAAGGGCCGGCAGATCCTGCAGCGGATCATCTCCTCCCCCTCCTACGCCAAGGTGCTGCAGGAGGCCCTCATCACCCAGCGGGACGGGCGGTTCGTGGTGCCGGTGAAGGCCGAGTGCAAGGGGAGCATCCCGGGACTGGTACACGACATCTCCTCCTCCGGGGCCACGCTGTTTGTGGAGCCCATGGGCGTGGTGCAGGCCAACAACGAGCTGAAGGAGCTGCAGGCCCGGGAGGAAAAGGAAATCGACCGGATCCTGCGCATCCTCTCCGGAGAGTGCGCGGCGCAGATGATGAACATCCTCTACGACTACGACATTCTGGTGCACCTGGACGTGATCTTCGCCCGGGGGCAGCTGAGCTACCGGATGAACGCCGCCCAGCCTATCCTGGCCCGGAAAGGCGGCATCGTGCTGCGGCGGGCCAGGCACCCGCTGCTGGACCAGGCCAAGGCGGTGCCCATCTCCCTGGAGCTGGGCAATTCCTACGACACCCTGGTCATCACCGGCCCCAACACCGGCGGCAAGACCGTGACGCTGAAAACCATCGGGCTGCTGACGCTGATGGCCCAGTGCGGGCTGCAGATCCCCGCAGACGACGGATGCAGGCTGCGGGTCTTTGACCGGGTGCTGGCGGACGTGGGCGACGAGCAGAGCATTGAGCAGAGCCTGTCCACCTTCTCGGCGCACATGTCCAACACCGTGGAAATCCTGCATCAGGCGGACGAGAACAGCCTGCTGCTCTTTGACGAATTGGGCGCGGGCACCGACCCGGTGGAGGGCGCGGCGTTGGCCATTGCCATCATCCAAAACGGACGCAGCAAGGGGTCCCTCATCGCCGCCACCACCCATTACGCGGAGATGAAGACCTTTGCCATGACCTCAGCGGGGGTGGAGAACGCCAGCTGCGAGTTTGACGTGGCCACCCTGCGGCCTACTTATAGGCTGCTCATCGGCATCCCCGGAAAGTCCAACGCCTTTGCCATCTCCCGGCGGCTGGGACTGGATGAGGAGGTCATCGCCGCCGCCAAGGCGCAGATGGACAGCGAGTCCATCCGCTTTGAGGATGTGCTGACCCAGTTGGAGGAGAAGCGCCAGCGGCTGGAAAAGGCCCAGGGTGAGGCGGACCGGCTGTGGCAGCAGAGCCAGGAGGATGCCCGAAAGGCACGGACCTTCCGGGAGCAGATGGAAAAGGCCAAGGAAAACGCCCGGAGTAAGGGTGAAAACGAGGCCCGGCGCATTGTGCGGCAGGCCCAGCAGCAGGTGGACGAAATATTCGCCGAGCTGGACGAGCTGCGCAGGAAAATGCAGCAGCAGGCAGATTTCCAGGCCATCAACGACGCAAAGGTATCGGTGAGGAAGCACATGAACGCCGCCCAGGAGGCCCTGCACCTGCGGGAGGAGACTCCGGAGCCGGAGACTCCGTCCCGGCCTATTGTGGCCGGAGACCGGGTGGAGCTGCCCGGCGTGCGCACCGCCGCCACGGTGGTGCAGGTAAACGGCGACGGGAGCCTGGTGCTGCAGGCGGGAAAGATGAAAATGACCGCAAAACCCGGGCAGGTGCGGCTCATAGAGGGACAGCCCCAGCCGAAGAAGCGGGCGGCTGCGCCTAAAACGGGACCTGCGCCCACGCTGCATCTGGAACGGCGGGCGTCCTCAGAGCTGGATATTCGGGGCTACGAGACCCTGGAGGCTGAGAGCGTGGTGGAAAACTACCTGGACGCAGCCGTTATGGCCAAGCTGGAGACGGTGACCATCATTCACGGCAAGGGCACCGGCGCCCTGCGCAAGGCGGTGCACGAGATCCTGCGGCGCAGCAAGGTGGTCAAGAGCTTCCGCCTGGGTCGCTACGGCGAGGGCGAGGCCGGGGTGACAGTGGTAGAGCTGAAGTGACGGCCCTACGGCCGGGCGGGCGGAGTTGATTTCTGCGAAACTCGGTGATTATGGGGAAACGAAGTGGCTCGTTTTTGTGGGAAAAGTAAAAACTTGTCCGCGTTTCACCGGGGTTTTCCGCTTTTTTCGTGGTTTTTGCCATTGCAATCCCCGCCTCTTTCCGTATAATTAGAAGTGGTTAGGACGAAGTTTTTCCGAATAACTGCTGTGCGTAAAGGAGAAGAGGATATGTATACACAGGAAATCACCGTGAAAAACGAGGTCGGGCTGCACGCCAGACCCGCCACCTATTTCATTCAGAAGGCCAATGAGTTCAAGTGCGGTATCTGGGTGGAGAAGGACGAGCGCCGCGTGAACGCCAAGAGCCTGCTGGGCGTACTGAGCCTGGGCATCGTGGGCGGCACCACCATTACCCTCATTGCAGACGGCTCCGACGAGAAGGAAGCCGTGGCCGCGCTGGCCGAACTCATCAACAGCAATTTTGGCGAATAAATCAGAAGAAAAGCGAAGCGGTTTCAGCCGCTTCGCTTTTTCTGCCTTGTGAGATACTCGTCTTTCCGGCGGCGGGCAGCGGTTTACAGACTCCCGACTCGGGTTTGTTTTTGGCCTGAAAAAAAGCTTGCATTGCCAGGCACTATATGATATAGTATGGATAGTAAGTTTTTTTCGCAGAGTGGACTTCCCCGGTCCGCTCTTTTTGTTGGCTAATTTGCGATCCTTAAAATTGCGGAAATGTGAGGATATTCGATGAAAAAAGTGACGGAAATCGTGGCGGAGCTGGCCGCGCCCGTGGCGGCGGAATTCGGCTGCGAGATGTGGGACACGGAATATGTGCGGGAGGCCGGCCAGTGGTTTCTGCGGCTGTACCTGGATAAGGACGGCGGCGTGGACATCCTGGACTGCGAGAACGTGAGCCGGAAGGTCAGCGACCTGCTGGATGAGACAGATCCCATCGAGGGCAGCTACATCTTCGAGGTGTCCTCCGCCGGGGCCGAGCGGCAGCTGAAGCGGCCATCGGACTTTGAGAAATTCCTGGGCAGCCCCGTGCTGCTGAAAACCTATCAGAATCGCGACGGGCGGAAGGAATTCCCCGGGGTGCTGAAGGCGTACGACGGCAGCGCGGTGGTGCTGGAAATGGGCAAGCAGGAGCTGCGGTTCGAGAAAAGCGAAATCGCCATGGTACGGCTGCGGGTCGTATTCTAACTTGGAAGATTTGCAATAATCTTTTTTAATGATTTTTCTTATATAGAACAGGAGATACAGCTATGAAATGTGAAGAAATCTTTGCCGCTCTGGCACTGCTGGAGAAGGAACGCGGCATCCCCCAGGATTTTATGTTGGAAAAGATCGTGCAGGCCCTGGTCACCGCCTATAAGCGGGATCACGAGGACGTGGAAAACGTGGTGGTGGACGTGAACGAGGAAAAGCACGACCTGAAGATGTTCGTGGAGAAGACCGTGGTGGAGGAAGTGGAAAATCCCGCCGCGGAGATCTCCGCCGAGGAGGCCAAGGCCATCTCCGCCAAGTACCATGTGGGCGACACCGTGCGCTTCCCGGTGAAGAATGTGGACTTCGGCCGCATCGCCGCCGGCAACGGCAAGCAGGTGATCATCCAGGGCCTGCGGGAGGCTGAGCACGGCATGATCTATGACGAATTCAACTCCAAGCAGCACGAGATCCTCACCGGTACCGTGGTGCGCATCGACCAGCGCAGCGGCAGCGTTACCGTGCGCCTGGGCTCCGGCGCGGACGCCACCGACGCCGTGCTGCCCCTGGGCGAGCAGGTCAGCGGCGAGGAGTACTACGAGGGACAGCTGCTGAAGGTATATCTGATGGATGTGCGCCGGGGCAGCCGGGGCCCCCAGATGCTCATCTCCCGGACCCATCCGGGGCTGGTGAAGCGGCTGTTTGAGCTGGAGGTGCCGGAGATCTTTGACGGCACGGTGGAGATCCGCTCCATCGCCCGGGAGGCCGGCAGCCGCACCAAGATGGCGGTGTATTCCTCCGACGAAAACGTGGATCCCATCGGCGCATGCGTGGGCCCCCGGGGCCAGCGGGTGAACGCCATTGTGGAGGAGCTGCGGGGCGAGAAGATCGACATCGTCCCCTTCAGCGAGGACCCGGCCCAGTTCGTGGCCTCGGCCCTGGCTCCGGCGGACGTCATCAGCGTGCAGCTGGCCGAGGAGGGCAAGGCCTGCCGGGCCATCGTCCCCGACGACCAGCTGAGCCTGGCCATCGGTAAGGAGGGGCAGAACGCCCGCCTGGCCGCCCGGCTCACCGGCTACAAGATCGACATCAAGCCCGCGTCCTACCGCGAGGAAGCGGCGGCGGAGTAAGCATCGCAGAGTTTGCCGCCCGCAGACGCGAGATCTGAATTTTAAAAACGGATTGCCACAGCCAGTGTGCGCACTGGCTTCGCAATGACAGATATTATTGGAAGTCTCAGAAAAATCAATGATTTTTCGGCAGCTAATACAAGGGAGGGTACGCCATGCAGAAGCAGCGGAAAATTCCCCAGCGGCAGTGCGTGGGGTGCCGCACCATGAAGGATAAAAAGGCGCTGGTGCGCATCGTGAAGACCCCGGAGGGGGAGATCTGCGTGGACGCCACCGGCAAAAAGTCCGGCCGGGGCGCCTACATCTGCCCCGACGCCCAGTGTCTGCAGAAGGCCCGGAAGTCCCGGGCCCTGGAGCGGGCCTTTGAAACGGCCATCGGCGAGGACATTTACGCGGCGCTGCAGGCGCAGATCGAGGGCTGAATATGGAGAGGATTCTATCAATGATCGGCCTGGCCCACAAGGCAGGCCGGGTGGAGATCGGCGAGGAACCGGTGGGCTCCGCGGCCCGGGCCAAGAAGGCCCGGATCATCCTGGTGGCCGGGGACGCCGCGGCCAGCTCCGTGCGCCGGGCCATGGGCTTTGCAAACGCCGGAAGCTGCCTGTGCCTGGTGATCCCGGCTACGAAGGAGCAGCTGGGCAGGGCGCTGGGACGCACCAGCTGCGCCATGGCGGCGGTGACGGACATCGGCTTTGCCGACGCCGTGGCCAAAAAGCTGGCGGCGCTGGAACCGGAACGATTCGCCGGTGCGGCAGAGCGCATGGCCGTGAAGGCCCAGCGGGCCCGGGAGCGCCGGCAGGAACAGCTGGCCCACGAGAAAAACCTGCGCACGGGCAAAAGGCGCCCGCCAAAGCCCCCGGAAAAGAAGGCTCCGGCGGATAAAAATGTGCCGCCGGAAAAGGACGTCCGGCCCGGCGAGGGAAAGAGAAAACCGCCCCGGCCCGGCTCCAGAGAGCGGGGGGCGGCGGCAAGATCGCGGCAGAAGGCCCAGGCGCGGACCCGGTTTCAGGGCAGCAAGCCCGTGAAGAAGGGCAAGGGCTCCGGGCGCAAAAATCCGTAAACCACTGCACGCATTACGCGCAGATATAAAGACTGCCGATAAAGTGATAAAATCACGATAACGGCAAGCAAGGGTGTATGAGGGAAACCCAGGAAGGGCGTCCCTCACCATTGGAATCAATTGTTTTTGATGCTTCAAAAACTTAGGCAGCGGGGCGAAAATACTTTTTCAACACGCTGATTCGTATCACATTGATGGAGGTGGCTTTATTTGGCTAATATCGGGAACAAATACAGGGTGCATGAGGTGGCAAAGGACTTCGGCGTGCCCACCAAGCAGATCACGGAGATCCTGACGGAGTACGCACAGACACCCAAAAATCACATGCAGGTGCTGGAGGATCACGAGCTGTCGCTGATCTTTGAATATCTGACCCAGCACAACCCGGTGTCCGGCATCCAGGTGATCTTCGCCGAGGGCATGAAGCCCGCCGCGGAGAAGAAGGCTGAGCCCGCCCCCGAGAAGAAGGCGGAGGCCAGGAAGGAGGCCGCCAAGGGCGCTGCCCCCAAGGCAGACCAGGCCCCGAAGAAGGCTGAGACCAAGTCCGCCCAGCAGCCCACCCAGCCGGTGAGCCGGGTGCCCAAGACCAAGGTGGTGGACACCAGCAAGGCCACCAACATCAACCTGGCCAAGTACGACGAAAAGCTGCAGGACATGGCCGACGCCCGCAGCCGCGGCCGCCGGGACCAGCAGCAGACCCAGGGCAAGGAGAAGTTCCGCAACAGCAAGCAGCGCCGGGACAACAACTTTGTCAGCAACAAGCGCAAGCAGGAGGAGGCAGACCGTCTGCGCCGCCTGCGGCTGGAGGTCATCAAGAAGACCCCCGTTACCGTGCAGATCCCCGATGAGATCAGCGTGGGCGAGCTGGCCAGCCGGATGAAAAAGACCGGCGCAGAGGTGGTCAAGTGCCTGATGAAAAACGGCGTTATGGCCTCCCTGAGCCAGATGATCGACTTCGACACCGCCGCCATTATCGCCGAGGAAATGGGCTGCAAGGTGGAGAAGGAAGTGGTGGTCACCATTGAGGAAAAGCTCATTGACGACCACGAGGATAAGGCCGAGGATCTGGTGCCCCGGGCCCCCGTTGTGGTGGTCATGGGCCACGTGGACCACGGCAAGACCAGCTTGCTGGACTACATCCGCCATGCCCATGTGGCCAGCGGCGAGGCCGGCGGTATCACCCAGCATATCGGCGCTTACCAGGTGATGGTAAACGGCAAGCCCATCACCTTTTTGGATACCCCGGGCCACGAGGCCTTTACCTCCATGCGTGCCCGGGGCGCCATGGTCACGGACATCGCCATTCTGGTGGTGGCCGCCGAGGACGGCATTATGCCCCAGACTGTGGAGTCCATCAACCACGCCAAGGCGGCGGGGATCCCCATTATCGTGGCCATCAACAAGATGGATAAGCCCGAGGCCAACCCCGAGCGCATCAAGCAGCAGCTCACCGAGTACGGCCTGGTGTGCGAGGAGTGGGGCGGCGAGACCATTGTGTGCCCCATCTCCGCCAAGACCGGCATGGGCGTGGACAATCTGCTGGAAATGCTCACCCTTACCGCCGAGGTGGGCGAGCTGAAGGCCAACCCCAACCGCGCCGCACAGGGTACGGTCATCGAGGCAAGGCTTGACAAGGGCCGGGGCCCTGTGGCCACCCTGCTGGTGCAGAACGGTACGCTGCACCAGGGCGACATCATCATCGCGGGTACCAGCGTAGGCCGCGTGCGGGCCATGGTCAGCGACAAGGGGCAGAAGATCACCTCCGCCGGCCCCTCCGTGCCTGTGGAGATCACGGGCCTGAGCGAGGCTCCCTCCGCCGGCGCCACCTTCAACGCCGTGGCCGACGAGAAGCTGGCCCGGGAGCTGGTGGAGCAGCGCAAGGCCGAGGAGAAGGCCAAGGCCAACGCACCGGTAAGCAAGGTGTCCCTGGAGGATCTGTTCAGCCAGATCCAGGCGGGCGAGATGAAGAACCTGAACCTCATCGTCAAGGCCGATGTTCAGGGCAGCGTGGAGGCCGTGAAGGCATCCCTGGAGAAGCTCAGCAACGACGAGGTGCGGGTGCGGGTGATCCACGGCGGCGTGGGCGCCATCAACGAATCCGACGTAATGCTGGCATCTACCTCCCAGGCTATCATTGTGGGCTTTAACGTGCGCCCCGACGCGGCCGCGCGGGAAAGCGCCGCACGGGCCAACGTGGATATGCGGATGTACCGGGTCATTTACGACGCCATCAACGAGATCGAATCCGCCATGAAGGGCATGCTGGCCCCCAAGTACCGGGAGGCCCTGCTGGGCCACGCCGAGGTGCGCCAGACCTACAAGGTATCCGGTGTCGGCACCGTGGCGGGCTGCTACGTCCAGGACGGCAAGATCCAGCGCAAGGACTGCCAGGTGCGCCTGGTGCGCGACGGCATCGTCATCCACGAGGGCGTGCTGGCCTCCCTGCAGCGGTTTAAGGACCAGGTGAAGGAGGTCGCCGCCGGCTACGAGTGCGGCATGACCATCGAGAAGTTCAACGATATCAAGGAAGGCGACATTATTGAGGCCTTTACTATGGAGGAGATTCCCCAGTAAGGGAACTGCCTAAGAAATAGCCGCGTCTCCGGTCGCCTTCCTGCGCAGCGCCGCTGCGCCGCAGGTCGTGCGTACAAGCGTTTTGCGAAGCAAAACCTTGCTTTGGCGGAATTCACTTCCGCCAAAGAGGATCAAATCCGGGGTCCCCATGAAACCCCGTTTCATGGGGCAGGCGACATCATTGAGGCCTTTACTATGGAGGAGATTCCCCAGTAAGGGAACTGTCTAAGAGATAGCCGTGTCTCCAGATCGGAAGAGC